>JAGHER010000189.1 GCA_017889125.1 Lachnospiraceae bacterium | reverse complement strand
TCC
The DNA here is from genome assembly GCA_017889125.1 of Lachnospiraceae bacterium. Classification (GTDB taxonomy): domain Bacteria; phylum Bacillota; class Clostridia; order Lachnospirales; family Lachnospiraceae; genus Caccovicinus. The sequence goes on along the minus strand of JAGHER010000189.1, from coordinate 7,116 downwards.
TGGCGGAGCCTGCGGATGGTTTCCTCCATGCTGGGCACCGTGGTGGTCATCAGCGCGCTGAGGCCCACTAACGGCACATGCAGGCGAACCGCTTCTTCTACCACGGTCTCCGGCGGCACATCCTTTCCCAGATCCACCACCTGGTAGCTGTAATTTTCCAGCAGCACCTTCACGATATTCTTTCCAATGTCATGAATGTCACCCTTTACCGTAGCCAGCACGATGGTTCCCTTGGACTCCTGTGTCTGGCCGGAGCGGCTCATCTGCTCCTTAATCACCTCAAAAGCCGCTTTGGCCGCCTCCGCGCTCATCAAAAGCTGCGGCAGGAACACCGTCCCCTTCTCAAAGCCCTTGCCCACCACATCCAGAGCCGGGACGATTTCCTGGTTAATCACATCCAGCGGGGCGCGGCTCTCCAAAAGGGTGCGGGCCGCAGCTGCCGCGCCTTCCTTAAGGCCCTTTATAATGCTGCCTGACAGGGAAATTTCTGCGGATGGGCCGCCAAGTCCTGAGCCGCCGCCTCTCGCCGCACCGCTTGCACCTGACACGCCGCTAACGCCTGCCGCGCCATCAACTCCCGGCACACCGCCTACGCCTGGCCCCAGACTGCCGCCCAGCACACCGCTTCCCGCTCCCCGGCTCATGGTCGCCCCCAGGCTCACCGCCGGCTGCCCTCCATAAATGGAAATATATTCCCCGCACTGGGCATCCAGCCCCGCCAGAGCCAGGTAGCTGTAATAGGCCCGCATCATGGCCTCACTGTTGGGATTAATGATTGCTGCGCTGAGCCCGTCATGAAGAGCCATAGTAAAGAAAGCCGAATTAATAATCTCCCGCTGAGGAAGGCCAAAGGAGATATTGGACACGCCAAGGATAGTCTTTCCCCCCAGCTCATCCCGCACCCTCCGCAAAGTCTCCAGGGTCGTCACCGCCCCCTGGCTGTCGGAGCTGATGGTCATGCACAGACCGTCAATCAGGATGTCCTCCGGCCCGATGCCGTATTCCGCCGCCCGGTCATAAATCTTTTTCGCCACCCGGATGCGGCCTTCCGCCGTCTCCGGAATCCCATCCTCATCCAGGGCAAGGCCCACCACCACGCCGCCGTACTTGGCCACCAGGGGAAATACTGCGTCCATCACTTCCTGCTTGCCGTTCACCGAATTAACCAGCGCCTTGCCATTATAACAGCGAAGCGCCCGCTCCATGGCCTCCTCATTAGAGGTATCGATCTGAAGAGGCAGGTCGATAACCGCCTGCAGCTCCTTCACCGCCTCCTCCATCATGGAAGGCTCATCAATCTCCGGAAGGCCCACATTCACATCCAGCACATGGGCCCCATTGTCCTGCTGGGCCACGCCCTCCTTTAAAATGTACTCCATATCGTGGTCCCGCAGAGCCTGCTTAAATTTCTTCTTTCCTGTGGGATTGATCCGCTCGCCGATAATCACCGGCCTTCTGCCAAATTCCACTGTGGTGGCATAGGAGCAGATCACTGTCCGGTTTTTCTTCTCCGGAAGGCACACCGGCAGACCCTCACAGGCCGCCCGCACCTTGCGGATGTGTTCCGGGGTGGTGCCGCAGCAGCCGCCCATCATAAATACGCCCATTTCCGCAATGCCGCGCATTCTTTGGGCGAACTCATCTGCATCGATATCGTACACCGTCCGCGAGCCCTCGCTTCGGGGAAGCCCCGCATTTGGATTCACGATCACCGGCGTGGAGCTGACCGCCAGAAGCCTTTCGGCAATCGGCGCCATCTGCTCCGGCCCCAGCCCGCAGTTTAAGCCCAATGCATCCACCCGCAGGCCCTCTAAAAGGGCCGTCACCGACTCCACATCTCCGCCGGTGAGAAGCTTTCCCTTCTCATCAAAGGCCATGGTGGCAAATACCGGCAGACTGCAGCTTTCCTTGGCCGCCAATACCGCCGCCTTCACCTCCAGGCTGTCGCTCATGGTCTCAATCAGCACCAGATCTGCCCCGGCCTCCACGCCTGTGCGGACAACCTCTTTATAAAGAGCAACTGCCCGCTCAAACTCCAGATCGCCGTAGGGCTTTAACAGCTTTCCCGTGGGGCCCAGATCCAGGGCAACAAAGGACGGCTGGCATTCCCTGCCCGCCTTCCGGCAGTCCTCCTCAAACTGACGTCTGGCCTCCCGGGCATTCTCCACTCCAGCCCGCACCAGCTCCTCCAGAGGCCATTCTCCGTCCGCCGGGTATTTCAGGCGGTTGGCCCCGAAGGTATTCGTCGTCATAATATTCGCCCCCGCTTCCAGATAGGCCCGGTGAATATCCACCAGCACCTCCGGGCGGAGAAGATTCCAGGTCTCCGGCAATTCCCCGGCGGCCAGCCCCCGCTCCTGGAGGAGACTTCCCATCCCGCCGTCAAAATACACCCGGTTTTCCCGCATCCATTTTAATCCATTCCCATTCGTCATTTCACTCCAACCTTCCTGATTCCTTTTGTGCTGATTTAATTTGTATTGATTCCATTTATCCTGATTCCGCTTATGCCGATTTGCTTTCTATTCCCTAGGCTTTCCCAACTGCCGCGGCCTGACCGGATAACAATGGCCTGGCTAGATAACAACCGTCTGCCTCAGCAGCAATTGCCTGACCGGACAGCAATGGCCATAACTCTCCCCTGGGTACTCACCGCCGGTAAAGGCAGTCCGTCTTCCCGCAGGCTTCGCACCCCCTCACCTCACACCGGAAGGGCCGCTCTCCCACGCCCATCACCGCCGTCACCGACTTAGAGGGCATCATCAGCAGGCTGTCCGTCAGCTTGATGCCGATGCGCTTCCCCGCCTCCAATCCATCCAGAAGGGCAGGCTGGCAGCTTAAGGGAAAATCCCCGTAGCCCGGGCTGAAGCGCGGCCGCAGGTAAAGGCTCCGGCTTTCGTACTCCTGCCGCAGGCCCGTGCATATTTCATTGCAGTAATCCTCAATCATGGCAGCGGCGGCAGCCTGGAGGACTACGGCACGGCTCATCTGAAAACGGGTATATTTCTGAATCAGATGATCCGCCCCCAGCCCCAGGGTGGCCGCAAAAACCACCACAGAAACACAATCCTTCAGATTCTTTGCCAGATTCTGGCTCCGGGTATGAAAGCATCCGCCGTCAATCGCATCTCCACGCATCACCAGCGGAAATTCCCGGCTGATGTGCTTAGGCTGGGCCGCCCGGGAAAGCTCCTCCACGCAGCTTTCCACCAAAGACAAAACGGTCTCGTCCGCCTCATTCCGCCCGTATCCCAGATACCGGAGGATTTCCTTTCTGTCAGTTTCCACTCTGGCACTTCCTTCCTGTCACTTCCCAATAATCTCCGACAAACTCTCCTGAATCCTTGCCGCCACGTCCGGTTTATTCATGGAATACACATGGATCCCATTCACCCCGTTGGCAATCAGATCAATGATCTGCTCCGTGGCATAGGCAATTCCCGCCTGCTTCATGGCCGCCGGGTTGTCCCCAAACCGGTCGACAATGGCCTTAAACCGGGCCGGAAGATACGTCCCCGACATCTGGCAGATCCGCTTGATCTGGGAAGCATGGGTCACCGGCATGATCCCGGCAATCACCGGCACCGTGATCCCCTTCTCCCGCACACGGTAAAGGTAATTGTATAAAATATTATTGTCAAAAAACATCTGGGTGGTCACAAAATCGCAGCCCGCATCCACCTTCTCTTTCAGATGCTGAATGTCCGCCGTCTTATTCGCCGACTCCACATGCCCCTCCGGATAGCAGGCCGCACCGATGCAGAAATCCCCCATCTGCTTAATTTCTTCAATTAACTGAGAAGCATACTGATAATCCTTCTCCACCTGGCCATCTGCCGGGATATCCCCCCGCAGCGCCAGCACATTCTCAATCTTTTTCTCCCGCAGCTCGTCCAGCACCTGGCGCACCTTCTCCCTGGTGGAAGAAACGCAGGTCAGATGGGCCAGCGGCGTCACCTGAAACTTCTCCTGAATATCCGAAGCAATCTGTACCGTATACTTGCTGGTTCCTCCCCCTGCACCATAGGTCACACTCATAAACGCCGGTTTCAGCTGCGCAATGGCAAAAGCCGCCTTCTCCACGCTCTCATATTTATCCTCCGTTTTGGGCGGAAATACCTCAAACGAAAGGGTCGGTTTTCCTTCTGCCAAAATATCTCTGATCTTCATTCGTATCCTTCCTTTCATCTTTGTCTTTTGCCAATGGGACAGGGAGATTTTTCTCCCCTGCGATTCCCGCGATTCAGTATAGTTCACAGTACAATACAGTTCACAGAAAAATCCGCTCTGTGCCTGCCTGTCTGGAAGCCTTCTGTCCCAGCAGTCTGAACATCATGTGTTTTATGATAACACAGCTGGTTTTATTTGTGAACCATCTCTTTTTCCAGAAAATGCTTTGCCGAAAAACTTTCCCCGTTTCAAAACATCCATAGCAAAAGGCCAGCACAGCAGGCAAATTCCGCCTGCAGCTGGCCCTCTGTATCACAACTCTTCTGCAATTCCTTACTGTAATCAAATCCGGAACAGGAAAACCTTTGTGTGCCACGGATTCACTTATCTGCCCACAACTGCAGAAAGCTTTCCTTCCAGGCTATTCAGTGCCGTTCTCCTACTTGGCAATTTCCTTATTACCCGACAGCCATTCCTGCACCAGGTTCACGCTGACCTTCGCTGCCTCGGCAATCTGCTCCACGGGTATTCCCATGTTCGCGAGAGACAGTGCCATCTCTGCCTGCCCCTTTATCCTGCCGCGTTCCTCTCCGCGCAATTCCCCACGCATTTCTCCTTCTCGATAAATCGCATCCATCTCCCGACACATAAAATCTACTCCCTCCTGCGTCTCTTTCAATTCACGCGCCCGCCTGGCCAGTATCTCACTGTGGATGTCCTTTGCATCCCTACAGTGGAAATCATGCATCAGGCGGCCAAGCTCCGTATCCTCCTGATTTCGGGAGTTCACATAGATAATATACGCTTCGTCCCGAAAGGCTGAATCTGTCTCTTTGATCCGTCTCTCAATATGATAAATCGGAAGACCATATCCCAGCACATCATCGCGGGTAATGAAAATCACATGCCAGTCCAAAATTGCAGACCTCCCCTGAAGGTTTTTAAAATCCTTCTGGAGAACCTGCGCGGTAATTCTCAGATCCTTCCTGCCCATAATTACCTGCAGGACGTATTCCGTACACGCACGCTCCTTGAATACGTTCCGCATGAACACATCGCTCATCAGCATCAGGTTCTTTAAAATTCCTCTGTACCGCTCATAGCGGATTTCCAGCGCATTAGGCTCCGCCTCCCACTTATCCGTCCTTTCCTCATGTAAAACTGCGTCTGTCTTACTGTACATATAAGCAACCCCTTTCTGCATTTAGATTATGCCCGGTCACCCTGGGTTACCCTACGCTGCATATTTCATTGCAAACGTTTCTCTCCATAAAGAAATTCTAGCACAAATCACTGCTTTTGACTACCATAACCTTCTTTTCGACCATTTTATCGTCTTTGAGTTTACAGCAGCATGAAAAATGGACAGAGAAAAGAAATGTCTGCCGCAGCTCCGCCCTCTGTACTACAGCAAGCTACCTTCAACGCTTCCTGGCAAGCTCCAAATCAATAGTATCATACAAGGTAAATCCCCCGCCATGCCGGTTGATGGCCTTCTCAATCTCCGTGAAAAATTCCTTCCGGATACTCTCCTCAATAGTAATATGGTCCGAATACGTCCCCAGCAGTTCCACATACTCCTCCGCCGAAAACGTCCTTGTCCGGTAAAACATGGCATGGCGGATATCCGTAAAGCCATATTTCCCTGCAATCTGCGCCAGTGCTTCCGCCTGTCCTTCGCTGTATTCTTTCGCTGCTTCCCCTCCTATCCCTCTGTCCCTGCCATAGTAAGCATCATAATACCGAACATACAACTCATCAATCTCCGCAGACAGCGCCGGATTCCCCTTGTCCCGATACGGATGATTGGCAAACCTTGCGAAAGCCCCGCCGCTTTTCAGCATATCATACACCTTCCGGTATCCAGTCTCCTCCGGCACCCAGTGAAAGGCCGTAGCCGAATAAACCAGATCATATTGGGCGTCCGGGAAATTCACATGTTCAAATTTATCCGTGATCACCGAAAATCGTTTATATTCTGCAAACTTTTCCCGGCACAGTTTGGAAAAATTCTCCCCGCATTCCACCGCCGTCAGCGCACAGCCCGTCTCCAGAACCGGCCGCGACGCCTGCCCGCTTCCAATCCCCACCTCCACAACATTAGACAAGGCATCGATAGGTATATAGGCAAAAAACATCTGATACAAATCATCCGGATACCCGGGGCGGAATTTCGCGTACTTGGACGCAACTGTGTCAAATGTTCCCTCAAGACCTTGAATCACCGGCATAATCTTCCTCCTTCAACATGCACGCGGCAAATGTCTTTCTCTGCACCCTGCCCTATCGTTTTACGCCATTTCCTTCTGCCATCATTCTAACCACCCAGGTGTTTTCCGTCAATAAAAAATGTTCACATTGACACCGTTCATCAGCAATCCCCCACAGCCGCCTGCAGTAAAAATCCATAAAAAATCCCACAGGGAAAATCAGTTTTGCGATTTGTCACCGCGCTCTGATCCCTGTGGGATTTCTTTATTCAATCTGTTTCTGATCTCTTTCCGCTTTTTTAGGCTGATCTCTTTCAGCTTTTTAAGCTGCTTTCTTTCAGCCTTTGCTTACCGCTTGCCAGCCTGGCCTGGGCCTTTCAGCTTCACCCTTTCGCGGCATCCTTCCGCTTCTGGAACATCAGTACGCCGCCAGCTGCTGCCAATACCATCACGCTGATGAGCATGCCATAGGTAGCACTGTCATCACCGGTCTTTGGAAGGGCGAATAACGGTACACCTTCCTCCTCAATCTGAATCGGAATCTCGCCGTCTCCGCCAGTTAAGCCTGCCTGGGGCGCCGGGTCATCGCCGATCACTGTGGTGGTTCCCGGGCCTGTCAGGTCTGTCTGGGTGCGGCCGCCGCTTCCGCCTGAGCTGCCGCCTCCGCCAATGCTTCCGCTGTCTCCTCCGCCGCCCTGATTGTCATCACCTGGGGTAGTTGTGGAGTCTGCCTGAC
>JAGHER010000188.1 GCA_017889125.1 Lachnospiraceae bacterium | reverse complement strand
CCGTCAGCGATCACCTCGCCGGCCTCTACGTGGTTGCCCTTAAAGACGATGGGCTTCTGGTTGTAGCAGTTGGACTGGTTGCTTCTGGAGAACTTGGTCAGATGATAAACATCTCTCTGGCCGTCCTTATCCCGGCGAACGATAATCTCGTTGGAGGCGGAACGCTCTACCACGCCGGCATTCTTTGCCAGCACGCATACGCCGGAGTCCACCGCAGCCTTGCCCTCGATACCGGTTCCTACTACAGGAGCCTCCGTCTTTAACAGCGGAACGGCCTGACGCTGCATGTTGGAACCCATCAGAGCACGGTTAGCATCGTCATTCTGCAGGAAGGGAATCATGGAGGTAGCCACGGAGAATACCATCTTCGGGGATACGTCCATCAGGTCAATATTCTTTTTCTGGAATTCGGAGGTCTCCTCGCGGAAACGTCCGGATACGTTGTTGTGAATGAAGTGGCCCTCTTCGTCTAAAGGCTCGTTTGCCTGTGCAACAACGAAGTTATCTTCCTCGTCAGCAGTCAGGTATACTACCTCGTCAGTTACCACCGGGTTTAAGGGGTCAGTCTTATCCACTACCCGATAGGGGGCCTCCACGAAGCCGTACTGATTCACTCTGGCGTAGCAGGCCAGGGAGTTGATCAGACCGATGTTTGGACCCTCAGGGGTCTCAATGGGGCACATACGGCCGTAGTGGGTGTAGTGTACGTCTCGCACCTCGAATCCGGCACGGTCTCTGGACAGACCGCCAGGACCTAATGCAGACAGACGACGCTTGTGGGTCAGCTCAGAGAGCGGGTTGTTCTGATCCATGAACTGGGACAGCTGGGAGCTTCCGAAGAATTCCTTCACCGCAGCGGTCACCGGCTTAATATTAATCAGAGACTGGGGCGTTAAGGAATCCACATCCTGGGTGGTCATACGCTCCCGCACCACACGCTCCATACGGGAAAGACCGATCCGGTACTGGTTCTGCAGAAGCTCGCCTACGGCACGGATACGGCGGTTTCCTAAGTGGTCGATGTCATCGGAGTTTCCTACTTCTTCCTCCAGATGCATATTATAGTTAATGGAAGCAAGGATATCTTCCTTGGTAATGTGCTTGGGTACCAGCTCGTGGATATTGTGATGGATGGCGTCCTTTAAGGCGTCCTCGTCATCTCCATAAGCTTCCAGAATCTTAACCAGCTCCGGGTAGAATACTAATTCCGTAACCCCGGCCTCCTTCGGATCGAAGGAAACGTAGGCGGATAAGTCTACCATCATGTTGGAGAGAACCTTCTGCTTTCTGGTGGGGCCTTCGATGTACACGAAAGGCACTGCCGCATTCTGCAGGGTCTCGGCCAGATCCTTGTCAACTACCGTACCAGCCTCAGCCAGAATCTCGCCGGTGGCGGTATTTACCACATCCTCAGCCAGGGTGTGGCCCTTGATGCGGTTCTTGAAATGAAGCTTTTTGTTGAACTTGTAACGTCCTACCTTGGCCAGATCGTATCTTCTGGGGTCAAAGAACATCATATCCAGCAGGTTTTTTGCACTATCCACGCTTAAGGGCTCGCCGGGACGGATCTTCTTATATAATTCCAGAAGGCCGTCCTCGTAGGTCTCGGAAGGATCCTTGCCGAAGCTGGCAAGAATCTTCGGCTCCTCGCCGAACAGATCCAGGATCTGGGCATTCGTTCCGTAGCCCAGAGCGCGGATCAGCACCGTAACCGGAACCTTCCGGGTACGGTCCACGCGGACGTAAAAAATATCGTTGGAATCGGTCTCGTACTCTAACCATGCGCCCCGGTTGGGGATCACGGTACAGGAGTAAAGCTCCTTTCCTACCTTATCATGGGTGATTCCGTAATAGATGCCGGGAGAACGCACCAGCTGGCTTACGATAACACGCTCTGCTCCGTTGATGACAAAGGAGCCGGTATCGGTCATAAGCGGAAGATCGCCCATAAAAATCTCGTGCTCGTTGATCTCGTCAGCCTTGTCCTTATTGCAAAGGCGAACCTTTACCTTTAAGGGGGCCGCATAAGTAGCATCCCGCTCCTTGCACTCTTCGATAGTATACTTAATATCGTCTTTGCATAATGTGAAGTCTACAAATTCCAGACTTAAATGGCCTGCAAAGTCTGCAATCGGAGAGATGTCTTCAAAAACCTCTTTCAATCCTTCATCAAGGAACCACTGATAAGAGTTTTTCTGAATCTCGATCAGGTTCGGCATCTCAAGAACTTCTTTCTGTCTCGAGAAGCTCATTCTCATGCTCTTACCGGCCTTTACCGGACGCATTCTGCTTTTCTCCATTGACGTTTCACCCCTGTTTTCTTTCATTTTGCAAAAGGCGGCGGGTGGGCAAGCCCCCGTCCGGCCTCTTAAGTTTCACGGGCTGCGGGCCAGCTTATAGGCCCACGCCTCCATAATAGTGCACATTCCATATTATCATACTTTTGTCAAGGTGTCAAGCATTTTTCTCTTGCCTTTTTTGCTGAAAAATGGTATACTGGTTTAGATAATGGGCAGGCGGCGAACGCCTGTCACACGTAAGATTGGAGGGTTCCCCAAGTGAACACATTTTTAACTGTAATGACCGTGATTCTGGTGATCCTGATTATCCTCCTGGCAGTCCTTTACTTCTTTGGGCGGAAGCTGGAACGCAGGCAGAGAGAGTCGCAGGCGATGCTTAAGGCAGCCGAGCAGGTGGTCTCCATGCTGATCATCGACAAGAAAAAGCTGAAAATGAAAGATTCGGGACTTCCCAAAATGGTGATCGACCAGACGCCCAAGTACATGTTCTGGGCCAAGGTTCCGGTGGTTAAGGCCAAGGTTGGACCGAAGATCATGACCCTGATTGCCGATGAGCGGGTCTTTCAGGTGCTTCCGGTGAAGGCCGAGGTGAAGGTTGTGGTCAGCGGCATTTACATCACCCAGATTAAGAGCGTCCGCGGCGGAAAGCTGGAAACACCGCCGAAGAAGAAGGGATTCCTCTCCCGCTTCCGCAAGGACAAGCCCCAAACGAAAAAATAGCTTTGTGTAATGAGAAAATCCAGACGGTATCCTGATTTTTCGGATTCCGTCTGGATTTTTTTATGCCTGTTTCCGAACGCGGCGCTCAGCTTCGCAGATTCACCTGGGCCTGGGAACGGGACTGGATGTCAACGACAATATTGCACTCGGATACGTGCTGATAATTGATATCAAGGGAATATTCCACCCGCACATTCAGATTGTCCTCCGTCTCGTTTACGGAGATGCTGTTGGTCTGAAGGCCCACCATCATATCGCCTGCAGGGGTGGCGTAGCAGGCCAGGCGCTTTTTGTTCCGCTCAAAGGTCATATGGACACTGGCGATACCGGATTTGATGATGTCCAGGCTGTCAGGCTGGATCTTTATGGTGTTGCGGATCACGCCCTCGAAACCTTCCATGACCTCATCATAGACAATGTAGTGCTTTCCATTCTTCAGATAGTAATCGCCGGTGGTGATCATCTCCACATCGCCCTTGTCTCCGTCCATCATCTGCACACCGCTGATGGTAATCAGTACGTCTTTCGTCATTTCGTTTATTCCTCTTTCTTTCCTTCAGGGGAGCCTGGCCGGTGATACCGGTTCATGCCGTGGCGGATGAGCATATCCACCAGCTCCTTCTTGCTGATGCCTCTGGCCTCCCACAGCTGGGGATACATGCTGATGGCCGTAAAGCCCGGCAGGGTGTTGATCTCATTGAAGATGACCTGGCCGCTTTCTTCCACGAAAAAGTCTACCCGGGCAAGGCCGTATCCGTCTACAGCCTGGAAGATGGCTTTGGCCATCTGGGGGATGCGCTCTGAGGCATCGCCGGGAAGCTTCGGATCGGTGACGGTCTTTGACTCGGCGTTATGGTACTTGGCGTCATAGTCGTAAAACTCGGCGGCCGCAAGGATCTCTCCTACGCCGCTGGCACGCACCGGTTCACCGCCGCCGCCAAAGACGGCGCACTCTACCTCGTGGCCGTAAATCATCTCTTCCACCAAAATCTTCCGATCCTCAGCAGCGGCTACATGAAGGGCATGCTCCAGGTCTTCTCTGGAGTCTGCGCGGCTTACGCCCCGGGAAGAACCGGCATTGGAGGGCTTTACGAATACGGGATAGGAGAACCGTGCTTCCACCCGGTCAAGGACAGTGCTCATCCCCTCCTTAAGCTCCTCTGCCATCACCGGCTCATAGGCCGCCTGGGCGATGCCCAGCCGGTCTGCCAAAATCTTCGTATAAAGCTTATCCATGGACACCGCCGAGGCCAGGACGCCGCAGCCCACATAGGGAATCCGGGCCAGCTCGAAAAGGCCCTGGATGGTGCCGTCCTCGCCGTAACGGCCGTGAAGTGTCGGGAAAGCCACATCTACATGGCGGAATGTCACCTGGCCGTCGGGAGCAATCTCCATCACGCACTGGCGGCAGGCATCGGGAGAAATCACCGCCTCCGTCTGGCTCTCCTTCCAGGCGCCGGATTTTACCTCCTCTAAGGAATCCACCTTAAGCCAGCGCCCCTCCTTGGTAATGCCGATCAGAAGCAGATCATAAGCCTCCTTATCGATCTGCTCTATAATATTGGCGGCAGACATGCAGGAAACCTCATGTTCCGATGACTGGCCGCCGAAAATCACTGCTGCTGTAATTCGATTCATATTCTACTCTCCTCTGCTATCCGAGAATCACCAGCCGGAAAATCCGGGACTGGACGTTTATATTATAGCATATCTGTCTACAATTACAATTAGGAAATATGGCTTGGAAAGGATGTGCGCTTATGGCTGGCAGTATACCAGATGAACGAAATCACTCATATATAATAGGAAGAAACAGGAATCTGCCCAGGGGACTTAAGGAACTTCTGCTGGCCTTTTTTTGCCTGCTGACCTCCCTCTTTCTCTGGTCTGTGCAGATTAACCGGCAGCAGCGGCAAATGGCGGAGCGGATTGCTCCTTATGTTCTCCGCTTTCATGTGCTTGCGGACAGCAATTCTCCTCATGACCAAGAGATTAAGCTGCAGGTGAAGTCCTTTCTTCTGGAGCAGATTTATGCAGAGATGGATGCGCGCTATGGGAGCATGGAAGAACGCTGCGGGAGCGGCTGGGGGAAGGCCCAGCTTAAGGAATATCTGACGGAATCGGCAGATGCGCTTTCCCGGATGGCGGAAGACTTTATCCGTGGTCTTGGGGAGGAGGTCAGCGTCTCGGCTTCCATCCAGTGGACGGACTTTCCGGAAAAGCATTACGGGGATCTGGATTTTCCGGCAGGAACCTACGAGGCCTTCCAGGTGGTGTTAGGAGAAGGGCGGGGGCGCAACTGGTGGTGCGTCCTCTACCCCAATATCTGTCTGACAAAAGACGCCGTCCAGGTCACGCCGGACTCCTCCAGGGAGAAGCTGGAAGCGCTTCTTTCGCCGGAGGATTATCAGGCAGTGACCGGACAGCGTCCGGAAATCCATATTGAGTTTGCCGCCCTCAATGGGCTGAAATCGCTTCTTGAACGGCTGAGATTGCCCGGCGGAGGGGAACCAGGCGAGACGCATTCGGCCAAAGCGGCATCTGCCGAGGGTGATTCAGCTGAAGCACATCCTGCCGGTGAGTGATTCGGCCAGTCAGGCCTTTACTCTGTCAGCTGCCCCAGTCCATTAACCGCCCAGTAGTAATTAAGCATGGCCTGGGTCATATTTAAGTCGGCAGTCTGATAGGCGGCCTGGGCGGCGCAGTAGGATAATTCCTCGCCGATATACTCTGCTGCCCCCAGCATACCCATCTGGTATTTTTTCTGGGCTCCCTCCCACTTGAGTGTGGCTGCTGTAAAGGCAGTTTCCTGGGCCTGCAGGGCGGCGCGCTTTTCAAACAGGGTCTGATACAGACTGTCCAGAGTGATGGAAAGCTGCTGCTTTGCCTGATCCACGCCGCGCTCCCTGGCCTTGTAGTCCTTATTCTCATAATGGCCGTCGCCGTCTGCATCGGCGGGGCTGGAATTGCGCATGCTGATGATGGTGTAGTTGTTGCTGGGCGCAATCGCCTTGTCAGCATCCAGATCGATGGAATCAATCTGGCTTACGTCTGCGGCCGGGATGGTGCCGATGGTCACATCGCTGTCATAATCCCATCCGGTAAGGAGAAGAAGGCTGCTTTTTATGGAAGCCATCTGATCCTCCAGGGCCGTGAGGGAGGACTGGGCGGAATACATATTGGCCTGGGCAGAGAGGATATCCGTGCTGGTGGCCATGCCAATATTCCCCTGGGTCACGGAAAGGGCAGCCATCTGGCCGTAAAGCTCCACCTGTTTTTCCAGAGTAGCCTTATTCACGGCCATCTGATTGTAGGCAACCATCAGCTGCTGGCAGGCGGAGGTAAACATCTTCCGGTACTGCCTTGTGCTGCGGTCGATGGTGGTATCCCGCTTATTTCCCTGCTTGATGTAGGAAGCAGAAAGCTGGCGGGTGATGGCCCGGTTGATCTGATACATGGCTGCCGACTGGTAATCGCCCTCGTCTATGGCCTCATCATAAAGCCGTTCGAAATCATTGGCCGCCTCGTGATAATCGGCAACGCTCTCATCTACGGTTTCGTAGTTTTCGTTGATGGTGTCCACAATCTGCACCATGGTGGGATTGAAGCTGGCCACCCGGTTCTCCAGCTCGCTGTACTCCAGCACATTGTCCTGGAGCCTTCCCCAGGTGTCCTCATCCATATCTGCAGGCTTCTCCGCCGCCAGGGCAGGAAGGCAGAGGGAGAGGGCCATGGAGATGGCCAGGATGGAGGCCAGAAGTCCCCGGCCAAGCCGGCCAAAGGTTTTTTCCCGCACCGCAGCATTTCTTTGGTGCGGCTTTTTCGGGAGACGGTCTTTCTGAATCTGATTATTGCTCATCTGCAAATCTCCTCCTTCCTGGTTATGAAGAAGCGGAGGCAGAGGCCAGACCGTTTACTGCACCATTGTAGGTCTCCCAGGCAGAGAGGAGGGAAAGTGCCGCTGTCTCCACTGCCGTGTTTTTGGCAGAGAGGGCGTAGCTTTGCTGCTTGTACTCCAGCTGGCTGGCTGTGCCGGTCTGAAGCTTCCGCTCCATGGCCGCCATGTTCTGGGCCTCTACCTGCTGCTGGGCCAGGGCAAGCTCATAGGAAGCCTGGGCCTGGAGCAGGGACTGGTACTTGGTGGACACATCGGAGGCAATGTTCTGGCGGTTATCCCGGATGGTGGTCTGTAAGCTCTCCTTGGTGTTGGCATTGGTGCTGTTGTCAAATTTCCGCTGGTTGATTTTCAGGGTGTAATTATTCTCAATGGCCGCAGCCTGATCTGCCGCCAGGTCGATGGCACTGATCTGGGCGTAATCCACCAGGGGAAGCTCTCCGAATACCGGATCAGCATCGTAGCTCCAGCCGGTGGCCAGGCACAGCTGCTGCTTCAGTGTCTGGGTATCCCGCAAATCGCTGATGATGGCGGCGTCCAGCTCCTCCAGCGCCTGTTTGGCGCTGAGTACATCCATCTGGGTAGCCATCCCCACGCTGGCCTGCACCTGGGCCGACTGGTAGAGGGCTTCCTGAAGGGCCCGATTCTCCTGGTTTAAGGCATTGGCCAAAAGCTTCTGCTGATAGGAGATGCGGTTCAGCTTGGTGGTCAGCACCAGGCTTTTTTCGACCATCTCATACTGCAGATAGATGCTCTGGGAATCATCCACACTGTTATCGGCCTGCTCCTCCAGGGTGTTGGCCTGGGTCTCATTCATCCTGGCGGCCATCAGCATGGTGGCGTAGGATACATCTGTGGGGTCATCGGGATATTGGATATTGTCCCGCAGCTCCTGGGCCGCATCCCGATACCGCTGGGCCACATCATCCCGGTCCTTTCCCAGATAATCCCGGTAGCTTACCCGGTTATTTAATACGGTTACATTGTATTCATGGATCAGGTCGGCAATCTCATCGTACTCCAGCGTATTGTCCTGAAGCCTGGCCCATTCCTCTGCAGTCCGGGAAAATTCCGGGCTGTCTGTGGCGGCGGCCCAGACGGGAGCCGCTGCCGTGATGGACAGCAGGCAGGCCAGGCCTGCTGCTGCGTATCGTGTTCCTTTTCTCATGATAATCTCCATTTCTACTGCGGAATCCTTTGATGGCAGAAATCTTTATGCCATCAATCGTAATCAATTTGTTTCTTGGGCGGCCGGTTCATTACCGAATAGTAAACCGGCAGCATCAGCAGTGCAAGGATTGTGGATGCGATCAAACCGCCCACATCAACCAGCGCCAGGCCCTGCATCATGGCGCCGTTGTCACCGTAGCCGGCGGCCATGGGAACCATGGACACAACGGTGGTGAGGGTGGTCATCATGATGGGACGCAGACGGGTAGCTCCTGCCTCAATCAGCGCGGTCTTTAAATCCATGGTGGCCCGGTACTGGTTCACCGTATCGACATACAGAATACCGTTATTTACCGCCGTACCCACTAACATCAGGAAGCCAAGCAGAGAAGGCATGCTGATGCTGCAGTCTGCCAGCCACAAAAGACCAAAGGAGCCAATCAAGCTGAAGGGGATGGTAGTCATCACCATGAAGGAGAATTTCGGCGACTCGAACTGTGCCGCCATAACCACAAATACCAGGAAAACGGCAATTCCGATGGCCTGGAACAGGGCGCTGAATTCTTCATTCATCTGCTCGGTCATCATATTCTGGGCTATGCTTACATTTGCGCCCAGCTTGGAGGCAACAACTTCATTGTAAATCGTCATGCGGTTTGCTGCCAGGTCTGTATTGGCCGCGTCGGTGTAATCGGCAGAAATGGTTACCTGGTACTGCCGGTCAGAACGGGTAATGCTCTGAGGGCTGTCCTCGAAGCCGATTTCCGCCAGATCGCTTAAGGCCACCTGTGCGCCGTAGGCATTGGTCAGCATGATTCCCTTTACTTCATCGATGGTATCGTAATCCTCCTTGGGATACTCTACCCGCACATCGATATCCTCACCGTCCACCTCCAGGGTGGTGGCGGTGGTGCCGCTTAAGATCTGGTTCACGCTTCCGGCGATCTGCATGGGGCTTAAGCCCTCAGCCATGGCCTGGATGGGGTCTACGTTGATCTTAATTACCGGGGCTGCATTTTCCAGGGTGGAATGCACCTTGGTTAACTCCGGCCTGGTCTTTAACTCTTCTACGATGGCATCGGACACATCCTTTAACTCATCGTACTGAGTGCTCTGCAGGATCAGCTCATAGCTGTCATTTCCCATATCCATGGCACTCATGGTGCTGCTCTCATCTAAGGTGAGGTTGCAGTCATCCATCGAACTTAATAACGATTTCCACTCCTTTAATACTTCAGAAGTTTCCCGTTTTCTGTCATCTTTTAAATAAGCGGTAAGGGTAGCACTGTTTCCGCCGCCGCCCATGCTCAGTCCGCTGCTTCCAGCAGAAAGAATGTATGAATCCAGATCCTCGTCTGCCGCTACCACGGCCTCGACCTGACGGTAGATGGCATCGCTCCGCTCAATGGTCAGACCCGGACGGGTCTCAATGGTGATGGAAATGGTGCCTTCGTCTCCTGCAGGCATCATCTCCATATCCAGCTGACCGGCCGCCATAAAGGACAGCACCAGAAGGATGACGGTAGTAAACATAACGGTCTTGCGCTTTGGCAGGATTACCTCCATCACGCTGCGGTAAGCTTTCTGCAGCCAGCGGGTGAAGGGTCCCATGGGGGAATCCTCCTTCTCTCTGGGCCGGTAGAAGCAGTAGCAGAGAGGAACGATGGTCATCGCGGAGATCAGGGAGGCCAGCATACAGAATACAATCGTAAAGGACAGGGGCTTAAATAACTGTCCGCTCATGCCGCTGATTAAGCCCATGGGCAGGAATACCACTACGGTGGTCAGGGTACTGCCGATGATGGACTGGATGACTATGCCGCTTCCCTTAAGGGCTGCATCGCGGTACTCTCTAAAGCCTGCGCTTTCTGTGGCACGGAAGCAGCTCTCCAGCACAACGATGGAGTTATCCACCATCATGCCAACGCCCAGAACCAGTGCGCTCAGGGTGATCACATTCAGGGAGAAGCCCATGGCCCACATGGCCACCAGGGCGGCCAGAATGGAGATGGGGATGGATGTTCCGACGATCAGGGATGCCTTGATCTCACCGAAGAACAGCCAGATAATAATCATGGAAATGGCAACGGCCATGATCATGGTCTGGAACACGGAGGACAGGGAACTGTTGATCATATCGCTGCTGTCATTTACCACGATCATCTCCAGGGAGGGATCATTTGCCATAAGCTGATTCATAACGGAGGTGGCCTGTCTGGTCACATCCTGGGCGGTGGACTGCTGCTGCTTTTTCAGGCCGATGGTCACGGTGTCATTGCCATTGTAACGGCCCACGCCGCTTAAGTCCTCCAAAGTATAGCCGATGTCAGAAATGTCCTCCATGTAAATCACATTTCCGGTTCCAGTGGTAATGGGGATCTGATTCAGGCTTTCCACGGTAGCGTACTCCACACCGGCGGAAACGGACAGGTTCAGCCCGCCCACATTGGTATCTCCTGCAGGCAGGGTAAAATCCGCGCTGCCTAAGACTGAGGCAATGGTGGACATGGAGACATTGTACTGACGCATCTTCTCCGCGTCTAACTTCACCTGGATGTACTCCTCCTGGCCGCCGCTTACGTCTACGCTGGCTACGGAGGACAGCTTTTCAAATTCCGGTACGATCTCGTTGTTTACGTAGTTGTAGAGATTTCCGGCTTCCGGATTGTTCACCGCAAGGGTCATGGTGGCGGTGTCATTGATATCAAATTCAAGGATGCTGGGCTCATTGGCGTCATCCGGAAGATCGCTCTGCATGGCATCCATCTTCTTTTTCAGGTCATTGTAGGCCTGGTCCATGTCCGTGCCGTACTCATACTGAATCAAAACAATGGATACGTTCTCGCTGGAAGAGGAGGTCAGGCTGTCAATGCCGCTTAAGGTACTGACCTCGTCTTCTATGGGTTTGGTGACCAGCTCATCCATGTCCTCAGGGCTGGCGCCCACGTACACGGTGCTGATCACCATCATGGGCATTTCCATCTCCGGCGTCAACTCTAACTTGGAATTGAGGATGGAGAGTCCGCCGAATACAATCAGGCACAGGACACACAGGACTGTGGTCACCGGCCGTTTTAAAACAAGTTTTGTCAAACTCATATGTGGCCGCCTCCTTACTGTGCGCTTGTTTCTGTCTCATCGGCCGCTTCGGCCCCGTCTGCTGCTGCGTCCTGGCTGTCTGCTGCTGCGCCCTGGCTGTCTGCTGCTGCGCCCTGGCTGTCTGCGCCGTCCTGGATGCCGGCTGCCTGGGCCTGGCTCTCCGCTGCTGCGGCAGCTTCCTCGGCTGTCCGCGGATTTACCTGTGCGCCCTCGTAAAGCTCGGAGGTCCAGGTAATGATGATGGAATCATCCATATCTATGCCGGAAAGGATCTCAATCTTCTCACTGTCAAAAATACCGGTCTCCACAGGGACCTTATGTACGGTAGTGCCCTCACAGGTATACACATAGGCATCGCCGCCGTCATAGTATACTGCATCCACAGGGATGGTAACTGCACCGTCGGCTTCATCAGAAACCACATACAGCTTCACCGTGCTGCCGGTGGCCAGGCCATCGCCCTTGTCTACGGAGGCTTCTACATCAAAAAGGCCGCTGGCCGGGGAGATCATATTTCCCATCTTGGTAATTACTGCCTCATACTCTGTCCCCTGCTTCTCTAAGCGGATCCGGTCCCCAAGGCTGATATGGTTCTTGATGCGCTCCGGAACGGAGAAGGTAACCTTCTTGCCGCCCTCTCCGGTGATTACGCACAGCTGGCTGCTCTGGGACACGGTGTTGTGCGCTTCCATATTCATGCTCTCGATGGTGCCGCTGATGGGTGCAGTAACGGTGCCGTATTCCACCTGGGTATCGTAAGCCAGCTTGGCCGCCTGGTACTGCAGGGCGGCGGACTGGGCCTGAAGCTGAGTCTGCTCAAAGGCCTGGGCGGAAATATCTCCAGTGCTGTAGAGCACCTGCATCCGGTTTAAGCTGGCCTGGGCATTCTGCATGGAGACCAGGGCGGTGTCCATCTGGATCCTGGCGCTGTCAACCTGCTTGCTGTTGTCAATCCGGCAGAGGGCCTGGCCCTGAGTTACCGCCTGCCCTTCCTTCACCAGAACCTCCGCAATATCTCCGGCGGTCTTGGGCAGCACGTAAACGGTATCCGATGCCTCGATGGTTCCGATGAGGCCGCTCTCTAAGGTAATGTCGCCAATAACCGGGCTGCTCACCGTCACATTAGGCGCAGGCTGGGCCTCAATGGGGGGCTCCTTTCTTAAAAGGCGCGGCAGGATAATGACCGCCAGCGCCGCGACTACCACAATTCCTGCAATAATCTTCACACTCTTTTTCATGTCTTCTCTCCTCTAGCTTTTCCGAATTCTCTTTTATGATGTTTTTTCTGCTCCATAACGAATATATTCCTGACGAACGGCGAATTGCCGCATGGCCTCCGCTTCCTCCGTCTTTCTCTGGTACACATCGCCGATGACGGCCATCAGATTAAAAATGCACAGTGCAAACAGATTCTGGAAGTCCTCGCTGTCCTTTACCCGCAGCCGACTGCGGTCTACGTGCGGGTACAGACTGGAAACCCAGCACATTTTCTTCTGCCGTGCCTGTCCGTTCTGTCCGCCATCGTCCATAAGCTTAAGCATAATGTCATGGCCGGGGGCAGTCTGTGCCAGAAGGACCATCTTTTTCTCTCTGCACACATCTAATATGTATTTCGCCAGCTTCTGCATCATCCCCCAGAAATCTCCGCGGCTTTCCTTCAGGCTGTTTATGCAGTATTCTTCCACCTGACGGAAAAAATCCTCAAACACGTACCGAAGAAGGTCATCCTTATCCTCAAAATACGTATAAAAGCTGCCTCTGGATATGTCTGCGTTCTGCACAATCTTATTGATCGATGCCTTTTCAATGGGGACACGGCAGAATTCCTTTACTGCTGCTTCGCGGATGAGTGCCTTTTTTCCTTCCGACAAATGATAAAAACGCTCTGTCGGCATCGCTTAACCATCTCCTTTTTCGCATAATCCGGCGGGATGCCCATTAAGCACCTGCCGCCTAAGCTTTCATTAAAAAAGTGACAACCTGTCACAATTGTAATGACAGGTTGTCACTTTGTCAATGGAGTTCATTTTTTTTTAATAATCTTTATGATTCTTTTTCTGTCCATCCAGAAGCATCTTCAGGGCATCGTCGCTGACGTCAATCCAGACGTCCTCCTCCTCTTCATCCAGCCCCAGATATTTTGCCAGAGTCCTGGGATCGTCACTGTTGTTCCACTCTTCAATATACCGGTCGATCTCCTCAAAGGGGATATCGCCGGCCAGATACCGCTCTTTGAAATTCATCACGATCTCTCCTTTATATTTCTTGAAACGGTCAGCTGCTGGTTATCAATATGCTCCCGCATGGCCTGCTTGGCTTCGGCAATATTGCGGCTTTTCACTGCCCGGATAATGTGCTCATGCTCCACCACCAGAATATGGCGCTTATCTGCATCCTTAATGTACTCCAGACGGTAACGGTACATCTGCTCCCGCAGATTATTGAGAATCTGCACCAGACGTCCGTTTTCCGTGGCCTGGTAGATCACGTCATGGTAGCTTTCGTCACTCTCAGCGATAGTCATGGGATCGCCCTTCTGTACAGCCTCGGCAAATACCGCCTCCGCTGCCTCCAGCTCACCGATCTGCTCATCGGTAATCTTCTGACAGGCCAGCTCGATGGCCAGCTCTTCCAGGGAGCGGCGTACCTCCAGCACCTCCCGCAGGCTCTTTTCCGAAATCCTCGCTACCTCAGCGCCTTTTCTGGGAACCATCAGCACCAGTCCCTCCAGCTCCAGCTTCCGGATGGCTTCCCGGATGGGGGTGCGGCTTACGCCCAGGCGCTCTGCCAGCTGGATTTCCATCAGGCGCTCTCCCGGCTCCAGCTCGCCTTTTAAGATTGCCTGGCGCAGGGTATTAAACACTACGTCCCGCAGAGGCAGATATTCGTTCATCGTTACTTTAAAGTCCTTTGCCATGGAAGGCTCCTCCTTTGTCATCTGGTGGGATTATTGTAAAAGTTTGTCAAATATACCTGTTTTGCCAGTTGGGAATATCTGCCGTAGCGCAGCTCCTCATAAGCTTCCCGTGCGGCCCTGGGATTGGCGTAAAGGCCGAATACTGTGGGGCCGCTGCCGCTCATTAACGCATTGATGGCGCCGGTTTCCCGCATAGCCTCCTTGATCTGGCCGATTACGGGATATTTCTTTTCCGTCACCAGCTCCAGCACATTGCCGAAGCGGCCGGCTACCTGGTATAAATCCCGGCTGCGGATGGCGTCCACCATGCCGTCAATGTCCGGATGCTGCTCCGGGCGCAGGTCATTGGCATGAAGATTTTCATAAACGTAGCGGGTGGATACGCTGATCCCCGGCTTGGCGATTACCACCTGGCACTGAGGCATGGGCGGCAGAGGGGTCAGCTTCTCGCCGATTCCCTCTGAAAGAGCCGTTCCCCGCAGAATGCAGTAGGGCACGTCGGCGCCGATGGTTACGCCCCGCTTCATCAGCTCCTCCTTGGAAAGTCCAAGGCGGAACATCTTATTCACCCCAGAGAGAACGGCGGCGGCATCGCTGCTCCCGCCTGCCATGCCGGCAGCCACCGGGAGAAATTTTTTCAGTTTAATATGAAGGCCTTCCTTTATCTGAAATTCCTCCATCAGAAGGCTGGCCGCCTGGTAGACCAGATTGTTTTCATTGACCGGAAGATAACTTAAATTGGTCTCCACCGTGATGCCCGGCGTCTCCCTGCGCCGCAGATCCACCTGGTCGTAGATGCCCACGGTCTGCATAATCATCCTTACATCATGATATCCATCTTCCCGCTTTCTCAGTACATCCAGAGCCAGATTAATTTTCCCGTAGGCCTTTAATTTTAGATTTGTAATCATTGCCATCCATCCTTTTTGTGAATGCGGATTAACTATCGCTTCTTTTAAAATTGTGCTTCTTTAAAATTGTTTTTCAAATACATTATTCTGTATACAATATGCATCTGTAGTAAAGTATAGCGCGATTGGCCGGAAATAGCAAGACCTTTTCCTTCTTTTTTCTCACTGCTTTTTTCTCGTATTTCCTGATGGATTATGGTACAATAAAGACAGGAAAATCCGAGTTATCCGAATGACAGAAGGGAGCTGCTTGTATGAAAAAACTGGAAATTATTATCAAACCGGAAAAGCTGGAACAGCTGAAAAATATTCTCACCGACAGCCACGCCACAGGCGTGATGATCAGCAATGTGATGGGATATGGAAACCAAAAGGGCTATAAACAGACGTACCGGGGAACGGAGTACACCGTCAATCTCCTGCCGAAGCTGAAGGTGGAGACCGTGGTTTCCGAGGAGACCGCTGATGCTATGGTGGAGCGGATCGTATCGGAAATTACTACCGGAACTTATGGAGATGGGAAAATCTTCATTTACGATGTGCAGGATGCAGTGCGGATCCGCACAGGGGAACATGGAGAAGAGGCGCTGTAGAGACAGAGTAATGCAGCAGCGGAAAATTACCTTCCATATTAGAAAGCAGTATAAATCCGCACATGCAGATTTCTGCCCATAAAATAGTGTGCGCCTCCTTGCGGAGCATTTTTGTTTAATAGGAAACGCAGTTTTATTTATCAGAATATTTACCATGAAAAATACGCCTTGTAAGGAAGTCATCCGTTCCTTACAAGGCGTGTTTTTATCTATTGTTCTGCTGCTTCCATGGGTATCGGACTACTGCTGCCCGGATACCGTCTCTCCCTTGTCCTGGGAATTGTCAATGCTGCCAGGGGCATCTGAACCGCCAGGGGCTTCTGCGCTGTCAGAGAAAGCACTGGCTTCGGCCGCGGCAGGATCTGGCACCGGTGCGGAAACAGGCTCTGGCCGGGAGAGCTTTACGTCCTCCAGAATGGGGCGCAGCTGGCCGTCATCCTCTCTCTTCTCCTCACGGATATACCGCTTAAAAATTCCATTAAAGATATAGGAATTTACAAAGGCAATCAGCGGGAAACCAAACATAACAGCAAGAGCTGAAAACTGCGGTGCGTAATACAGGGACAGATATCCGGCAACCACCAGCACCACATCCAGGACAATCATGCAGATGGTCTGCGCACCGTGGCGGATGGACATGAAGAAGGAATTGAAGATCGTCTTCTTCACCGGGTTATAAAAGCGGCTCTGCACCGGGAAAATATAGGTTACCACAAACAGCCAGATGATGATCATGGCACCTACAACCGCAGTAAGCACCGTATGAACCATCGAATCACCGGCCAGCACCCGCAGGAAGAAATACAGGTCAAAGCCCAGGATTATGCCGGTCAGAAGGACCAGCAGCCAAATCACCGTGGCCTGCTTGAAATTTTCCTTAAAGGAACGGAAAAAGCAGCGAATCGTCTGGCCATCCTCATCGCGGACCAGGCGCAGCGTCACATAGTAAACGGCTGTGGTAGAAGCACCTATGGTAAAAATCGGGATGCTGCAAATAATCCACAGCACATTTAGCAGAATCAAATCTCCCAGCTTTCCGACAAAGCGCCATATGGGATTCTCATAATTAAATAAACCTTGAAACATATGTTTATTCCCCTTTTTGTATTATCGGCGGGATTTCACTTTCCCGCATTTGCATCTTTTCCAAGTATAGCGAATTTTGATGAAAAAAGCAAATTTTCTTTTATAATTCATGAAATTTTTACAATCTCCCGCCGAAAATCATGGTATAATGTCGTCAGGCATTATACCTGCGCCGATTTGCGTTCGACCAAAGGGAGAACTACCACAGCAAATCGTGTGCATCCAGCGGAGCATAGCATGTCCGAAGGACATGGTATAATGGCGTAAGATGTGCTGCCGGACAAGGATGAGGATGCCAGTCTGCAGCAAATTACCAAGAAAAATGAGGTGCATATGCCATGTCTTTAAAGGAAAACCTGAAGGAAAACAGCAGGGAGGAACGGCAGAAGCTGAAGGCCATGCCCTGGAAGGACCGTCTCTGGTATATCTGGGAATATTATAAGGTTCACATGCTTGGCCTGGTGATTCTCGGCTTCGTGATCTACCTGATCGCAACTATTCTTTACAACCAGACCTTCGAACAGCGGCTGTATTATGTGGTGATGAACAATACCACCCCTTCCTCCGCAAATTTCGATGCCATCAATCAGGAATTCAAGGATCTGATGGGCTACGGAAAAAAGGATACGGTTACCGGCGACGGCTCCGTATATCTGAATTTTGGCGAGACTGCTTCGGAAATGGATTACGCCTACATGGCTAAGGTTTCAGCTCTCGTGGCCAGCCAGGAGCTGGATATGCTGATTACCGATGAATCCACATTCCAGCACTACGCGGAGTCCGACGCCTTTATGAATCTGGAAGAAGCACTGCCAGAGGATCTGTGGGAACAGCTTCAGGATCAGATCCTTTATACCGCCGATGGAAGCGGACAGGAATTCCCCTGCGGTATTGAGATCAGCAATACCCGCTTCCCAGAGGATGCCGGTGTATCCATAAGCCCCTGCTATCTGGGAATTATCAGCAATACCAATCATTTCGACACCGTCATCTCCTGGATTCGTTTTATTCTGGAAGATTGATCGGAGCAGATAAGCCCGCAGAAGGTGACGTTCTGCAAAAGAGAAGAATGGCCTGGCCGTCCTTCTCTTTTTTTGTGGCCTGCTGTGCAGGGCTATCCCGG
>JAGHER010000187.1 GCA_017889125.1 Lachnospiraceae bacterium | reverse complement strand
TCCAGCCGCTGATTTTCCATGTGATAAATGATATTCACCACGCTGTTTAAGAAGGGAATATCATGGGAAATCAGGATGAAGGCATTCTCATACTCCTGAAGATATCGTTTCAGCCACTCAATATGCTGCACATCCAGATAGTTGGTGGGCTCATCTAAAAGAAGGATATCCGGCTTCTCCAAAAGAAGCTTTGCTAGGAGAACCTTCGTCCGCTGACCGCCGGAAAGCTCTGTCACATCCCGGTCAAGGCCCAGATCCGTCAGCTCAAAAGCCCTTGCAATCTCTTCCACTTTAGAATCAATCAAATAAAAATCATGGGCCATTAGAAGATCCTGGATGGTGCCCAGCTCCTCCATGGCGCCCTCTAACTCCGCACCCTCCATCTCTCCCATCCGCTCACAGATTTCATTCATCTGGGCTTCCAGGTCAAAGAGGAAGGAAAAGGCGCTCTTTAACACATCCCGGATGGTCATGCCCGGCTCCAGCACCGCATGCTGGTCAAGATACCCTGTCCGCACCCGCTTTGCCCATTCTACCTTTCCCTCCTCCGGCGGCATCTTGCCGGTAATAATGCTCATGAAGGTGGATTTTCCTTCACCGTTGGCCCCGATCAGGCCGATGTGCTCCCCCTTAAGCAGGCGGAAGGACACATCCTGAAAAATCGCACGGTCGCCAAAACCGTGGCTTAAGTGTTCAACATTTAATATGCTCATTGAATTATCCCTTTATTCCTCTATCTGCGCACCGTTTTTCCATCCTTCTGGTACAGATAAACCGGAAGCCCATTTTCCATCTTTCTTTCCACCCCTCCCTGAATCAGCGGAAGGGCGTAATCCAGGAATTCGCGGCTCACATCCCGGCCCTCGTCCACAATCCACTCCTGGGGAAATTTCTTCTCCTTATTGCAGATGGCATTCACGTCCTTGGGCACATACTCCAGCTCATAGGCCAGCCCCGCCTTCCGCTCAAAGGCAATCATCATCCCGGTGGCTCCGCCCAGGGCCGCTGCCACACCGGCCGCTCCGGCACAGGCCGCCTCCTCAACATCTACGCCCGAGGCCAGCATGCCGCTGCACCGCTGGCTGACGTTTAATTCCACAGAGCGGACCTTCACCCCATACCGGTTGCGGATAAAGGACTCCAGCACCTTTCCGGAGCCGGTAAGCATCTTGTGGCCAAAGCTGTCCGTCTGGGCTGCATTGTCATACTCGCAGATAAACTTTCCATCCCGGTCGGAGATTCCCTCGGACACGCACACCACCACATTGGGCTGACGATCCAAGGCTGCCTTCACATCCTGAGCAAACTGCTCCAGATCAAAATCAAACTCCGGCAGGTAAATCAGCAGGGGATTGTCCCCCTCAGCCTTCCTGGCCAGGGCCGCAGCCGCCGTCAGCCATCCTGCATGCCGTCCCATGATCTCCACGATGGTCACTGCCTTCTGCTGGTACACCGAAGCATCCAGGGCAATCTCCCGCACAGAGGCCGCCACATACCGGGCCGCGCTTGCGTATCCAGGGGTATGATCCGTCCCCACCAGGTCATTGTCCACTGTCTTGGGAATGCCGATAAACCGGATCCCACTGCCAATAGAATTACCGTATCGGGACAGCTTGCTGACGGTGTCCATGGAGTCGTTGCCTCCTATATATAAGAAGCAGCCGATATTCATCCGCTCCAGCTTCTGAAAAATCATGGGATAAAAGCCGGAGGACAGATCCTCAGGGAGTTTGTACCGGCAGGAACCTAAAAATGCCGCCGGAGTCAGCTTAAGCAGCTCAAGCTCCTCGTCCGTCAGCTCCTCAGAAAGGTTCATATACCGGTCCTGCATAAAGCCTTCGATTCCATTTAACATTCCATATACGCATCCAACTTCCTCACTGCGCTTCTTTGCCTCTGCAATTACGCCGTACAGGCTGGCATTGATCACCGCAGTGGGGCCGCCGGACTGGCCCACGATAATATTTTTCTTCATTGGTCCTCCTGTCTCTTTGATTCCATTTGCTTAGCATACTCACTTGCTCAGTGTACTACCTGCTATCTGTTCATTCTCTTTTTATCCGGCCAGGCGCATCTGCCTGACCATAAATCACGATTCCTGCATCTGCCATTTCTGACAGCACACAGGTATTATACACAGGAACGGTTCACTCTGCAATGTTAATTTTCATCCTGCATTTTCATTCTGTCCCCATTGCATTTTTTTCCCAAAACGCCTAAAATAGAAGTAAGAAAAATTCGGATATGGTTCGAAAATCATTCTGCTGAAGAAAGCGAGGTATGCCTATGTCACACAAAATCATTACCATCGGCAGGCAGTTTGGCAGCGGAGGAAGCGAAATCGGTCAGTTGGTTGCCAAAACCCTGGACATCCCCTTTTATGACCGGGCTTTGATTGAGATGGCCTCACAGGAGATGGGGATTGATTCCTTTGAGCTGGAGCGGGTAGATGAATCCGCCATGAGCCGCTTCCGCCTGATGCGGCCGGATCCCTCCGCTTCCATTCACAATGTTATCGGCTACGGCCTTCCCTTAAATGACAGCATGCACGCCACCCAAAATGCCATCATTCGAACTCTGGCCCAGCAGGGCCCCTGCGTATTTATCGGCCGCTGCGCCGACGTGCTTCTGCGGGATGATTATGACTGCGTAAATGTCTTTATCTGCGCCTCCAGAGAACAGCGGATCGCCCGCATCGCCGAGCGCTACGCCATCCCAGAACGCCAGGCCGCCGAAGCCATCCGCAAGGTAGACCGGCGCCGCCGCTACTACTACGAGACCTACACCGACTGCGACTGGGGATCCATCGAATCCCACCAGGCACTGTTAAATGTCAGTCTCCTGGGGCGCGACCGAGTGGTGCAGATCATCGCCGATATGTATCGGATGTGATGTGAAGTCAAAAATCCCACAGCAGCCTGCGGTTTTTTGACCCTCGCTGCAGTCGCCAAATGGACATGCAAGCATGTCCGCACGGCTCGCTGCTCGCGGGAATAAAAATTTTTCTTTTCCTGTGTATATTTTACTCCAGACAGGCAATACTGTGAATGTAAACAAAAGAGAAAAGAATAACTACTTATCCTCCCCTTTTTTATACCTCGCCTGTTGGCCT
>JAGHER010000019.1 GCA_017889125.1 Lachnospiraceae bacterium | reverse complement strand
GTCTCGTAATTTCCGTCCACGATGTCCCAGCTTCCCTTTACTGTTCCGCCGCTATTATTCACGCTTTCAATGTGACTGCTTAATTCGGCATCTTCATCCAGCGTGTTAATCAGCTTGTAATTGGGCGTTATGGGCGGATTCAGGCTGGCGGTCTTTGCGGTGTAATGAGAGGATGCCGCTCCTTCTCCCAGACGGTTTGTTCCCGTCAGGTACAGCTCATATTCTGTCATATCTTTCAGACCGCCGATCTCGTATGTGGTTCCCTGAATGTGCTCGACCTTGGCAAATTCCGCTTCCTGATCCCCTGCGATGCGGTAATACAGATTATAAACATCCGTATCCTTCATCTCCTTCCAGGAAACCAAAAGGCGCTTGTAGCCCGGCGTAATCACAATGTTTTCCGGCGCCGGGGGAAGGGATATGGCTTCTGGTTCACCGTATACCGTCTCCGATATGCCGCTCTTCCAGCTGCCGTTTACCGAACGGACGGTTACTGTGTACTTTTCGCCGTTTTTCAGGTCTGCGCCTTTCAGCGAATTTATGTTCAGGCTGTTTTCCTCGGTGACAATTTCCTCTGTAACGTCCTTTTTGTCCGCGTTAATTCCGGAAACCGTCACGGCATAGCCAGTTACGTTCGGCTGCTTTCTCCACTTGACGGTAAATTCTGCATCGCCATTGTCTACCTGAAGCTTGTCGGGAATAGACAGCTGCGGCTCCGGAATCTTCGAGG
Organism: Lachnospiraceae bacterium; assembly: GCA_017889125.1. Lineage (GTDB taxonomy): Bacteria > Bacillota > Clostridia > Lachnospirales > Lachnospiraceae > Caccovicinus. The sequence continues at coordinate 13,218 of JAGHER010000019.1, read as the reverse complement.
CCATATCCTCAAGAAATTCTACCTTTGCAATTTCCACAAGGGTAGGTTCTTCGCTCATGGTCTTTTTTACCGTGATGGTGATTTTCTTAACGGCAACCTGTCCGCCCAAATCAACCACCAGTGATTTTCCTTCGGTGGGAAGTTCATCCGATGCCCGCAGGGCGCGCTTTAATTTCTTTAAGCTGGTATCTGCCTCGCCATTGGTGAATCGGAAAAACTTAGTCCGTGTACTGCCGTTTTCGATACATTCGACTTCAATCTCGGCGTCAAGAATGGTATCCGGAGAGCCCATAACCGGGTCAATGGAAAAGCCTTCCATGGTTTTCGCTTCTGCGAATTCAGACGTAAGGGTAATCGGATTTGTTTCCGAAATCTCCTGGCCGTCATTTGCCGTCATAATCAGTGAGCCGCTTTCGCCCCGATCCGACAGAAATTCGCTGATTTCCCGACTTGCTGCAGCATTGCTCACAGAAGCAACGTGGAAATCCTCCTCTGTCACAAGCAGTGCAGAGGCTGGGACGGCAGTCCGTTTCTTTGTGTGGTAAAACTTTGCAAATGTGGACGCATCAAGGAGATTAATCTCTCCGTCCCCATTCAAATCCGCCGCTTCCAAACCATCATCCTCTCCGGCATCCGCCAGAGCGATGCTGTGCAGAAGCTCCTGGCAGTCATCGGCATCAATATCGCCGTCCCCATTCATATCACCCATGAGAAGCAGTCCGATATTTTGGGCGTTCTCCTCGCTGTATCCGTAGGCCTCCGCCACATCGTTCATCAGCTTCAGGGTGACCACGTTGTTATTGATTCGGATTCCTTTTTGTTCATAGGGAATATACGGGGAATTATCGTCAATGGGCTCCATGCGGAGATTCCATTTTCCGTTTTCCAGTTCTTCAGTAAAAACTGCTGTGACTGCCTCTCCGCCGTCGCCGGACCATTCGAGGGCGGCATTCCCGGTTACAACGTCTATAGTTTCATTTTGCTTATTGGTATTAGTAAGCTCAATATTCCATTCCACATCCTGCGATGGAATCACTGCAGAAAGTTCAATATTCAGAATACCTTTACCAGAACCTGCAGTCCTGGCCTCCGAACGCGAGGCTGTGTCATCATCATTCTTGTCTGAGCCGGTTGTGATGCCGCTTATGTCGCGGTCATCTGCATTTTCCTCAGAATCTTTATCTGCATCCGCCGGTGTCGCGCTGCGGAATGCAGACCGGCTTTTGGCTGCTGGTATGGATGCCGCAGCAGGTGAACCAGCGTAGGAAGCCATCACACCCAGAGGATTCTGCAGCATCAGGAAAGTCGCCAGTGCGGCAGCTATCCTTCGTTTTATCATTGTCCTTTCCCTCCTGTATAAATTTTCCTTGGCCATTATAAGGGGTCTTCCATCTTTTTTCAACGCTCACTTTTTCGTCTTTTGGGTTCTGCGGCAAAACAGCAGGGTTTTTTCTATATATTCTTCGGTCGCTTTATTGGTGTATTTGACATCATTTCGTTATCTTTCACGCTTTAATTATCAGCATTTCATTCATATGCTTCAATTATATCGGCGCGTAATTATGCATTTAGTATACTCATTTGCGCTGTAGAATTAAATCCTCCAGCAAAAACACAGTGTTACATGTTTTTTACTTTTGTCAAATCATTTCAAAAACTTTAACGAAAAAGCAACGCGGCAAAGAGTGAAATGCCGGTTTTATGCGCAGCAAAAGAAAGCACCTGCCCCAAGGACAGATGCTTCCCTAATCATCATCGAATTGTACCTTCTCCTCCCATAAGGGCGGTCAGCTCCTCGATCCGCTCCACGGGAAACGGGGGCTCGCACAGAGGCTTCATGGCGATTGCCATCAGCTTCATGGGATTATCGTCGGCAGCGATCCGGTTAGAGGATAGCTTGCCGCAGATCCGGCACCGGTGAATGATTGCCCATTCCCGGTTTTTCCTCACCCATACGGCGACGGGCTCCATGATTCCTCCACAGTCGGATTCTCTGTCCCCTGGCTCATTGTCCAGATGCTGGCTGCTTAAGCAGTTGGGACAGTGATTCCGATGGCCGGACCCGGCGCCCTCAGGCGTGACCAGCCGACCGCATACCTTACAGGTAAAGACTTCAGTGCAGGCGTGATTCTTATAGTAATGTTTCTCGTAGAGTTTTCGTTTATTTTCTCGATTCATTTAATTTTCCTCCTGAAAGCATTTGTTGTCTCCAAATCTTCCGGGAGGTTTGCCGGATTATTGTACGCAAGCCTCCCGGCTTGATACAATAGAACATCCGTTGTTCTTCAAACAGCATACCCCTTCCTGTATATTCATTTTGCACGTGCAAGAAAAGTATAGCAAAGAAATCAACTCATGGCAATACAGTTCTGCAATGCCGCTTAAATTTACCCCTTAAATTATGCCGTTCATGGACAGGATAAATAAGATACATGTGGCCAGAATCACCGCTGCCGCCAGAATCATTCCTCCATGGCGTGCCTTCTTTTCCTCTGCGGCGCGGGCTACGCAGCCGCTCTTTCGCAGAGCGGTAATTACGGGCTTGTACAGCAAAAAGGTGATGGACGCATTCAGCCCGCCCTTTAGCAGGTTAAAAGGGAGGAATACCGGCAGGAGCATCTCGGCCACCGCTTCTCTGGGATAGCCCATATAAATCGGTGTCACCAGATAATTCCACAGCAGCATGACCACAACCGTGACGGCGCACCCTGCAGCCAGGCCCATAACTGCACCAGAGAGGGTATGCTTCTTTTTGTAAATCACCGCTGCTGTGCAGGCAAAGGAAAGGGTCTGCAGGATATTCATGATGCATCCGATGATCCCGGTTTCGCTTACCGTGACCATCTCAATGACTGCCACAATCACCGACACGGCGCAGGACGTCACAGGCCCCCAGATCAGTCCGCCTAAAGTGACGATCACATCTGATGGGTCATATTTGAGAAAAAGGACGACGGGGATACGGCCCACGGCCATGATGACGTAGGTGATGGCACTGAGCATACCAATTGTTGTGATTTTTTGTGCTTTGCTGTTCATATTTTTCCTCCGCAGGTAAAAATTAACACCTGAAGAAAATGTCCTTCAGGTGTTAATCACGCTCAAATCACGCACTGCAGGATATGGGATATGCTGCAAGCTGCGGAAAAGAAATCGTGTCTTCTTTCATCCAGACTATACTGTTGGTTTTGGAATTTCACCAAATCATGCGCTGTACGCCGGTTTCTGCGTGCTGCGCTCGCGGACTTTACCGCCAATCGGGAATTTCACCCTGCCCCGAAGACCCTTTTATTCAGCTGTTTAACAAATTATACCATCCTTCGTTCTTTGCCGCAAGAAAAATCTCCTGTCCTCCTTATACGCACATCTTCCAGGATTTCCCTCACTCCGGTATATTTTTCGTCCGGACAAATTATAGATGACGGACCACACCGTATCCCGCCCTGTTTTCCGGTCATACTGGCAAAGAAAGCCATGCTTTCCCGAAAGCAGTTCCCGGGCAAATGCCGGGCTGGCGATGTGGTTTCCCCTGCTTAGAGCAGCAGTTAAGGTCTGATACCGTTCCTCGGCTGACCAGTCATCGATGCCCAGGGTGTTGTAACCGCTCATACCAGGAAGATGAAAGGCGTTTGTGGCGCAGACAAACCTGCTTTCTGCATCCAGTGCAGGTTTCTCATCGTTCGGTTCCGCAATAAATGCATCTGCCGCATGCGTCGCCTTTTCCTTAAGCGTACCGGTCATATCCATCGATTTCCCCTTATGTGCATCTGCTATATCCATCGCCCCTCCTTTAAACGCCCCTGCTATATGCACTTCTTCCGCGCTGCACTCAATCACCGCAATATCTCCGGTGCTGTCTGCCAGGGTAATGGTCTGCGCGGAAGCGATGGGAAGCTTCCTGGCCCAGGACACCGCCTCGGACACTGTGCGGCATTTTTCCAGGAAATAGCGAAGCAGCAGCCCGGCATTGAATCCTGGCTTTATTTTGTGGGGATACACTGATGTGAGCCCGGCTGCAAGACCGTATTCGTTGACGCCGTCCTCCATCTGGATGAAGGAGGTGGTATTGCCGGTGAAGGCGAAGGCGTCGCCGATCAGCCGATAGATCACGTTCAGATTTAACTTTTCCAGCTCCGTCAGGAAATCGCTGTTTCGCCCAAGCAGCACCTTCCCGCCATCGGAAGCGGCAAAGCAGGAACAGCTGCATGCCGGAGGCATGGAATACATGCTGAATAAGACGGTCTGCAGCAGGCGCACATCACACTGCTGCCCGTCAGCCAGTCCCTGGATCTCCTCCAGGATTTCCGGGTAATCGGTTTGGTAAACAGGAATGCAGGACAAGGCGAAAGCCGTCCGTTCTGGTGTAATTGGGAATGGGATATGGGTTAGAATATTATTTTTGTGCCTTAACAGCAGAGAACCCCACTGGAAGCCTGCCTCGTAGTGTGTTCCCCTAAAATGTGCATGATACATATTTACACGCTCCTTATTCAATAAATAGAAAATACGGTTTCCTATGAAAAATAAAGAGCTGCCGGCAACTCTGGCTTAAGCATAATTGAATAAAAATTTTATGTCAAGCCAGAATTGCCCTGTTTCCCACTCCTGCTCTCCGCCTGCGGTTCCCTACCGCCTGCAGAAAACCTGTGACATAAAAACTGAGAGCCTGAATAGCACCTTTGCCTCCACTTAAAAGCAGATTTTCCATGCCAGGCAGAGTTTCTCCTCCCCATTCCATGGACGGCTCCAGGAAACCTGCGTCCGGTTTGGTCCATGGGGCGTGTCAAAGGAATCGGCGATTTTTCCGTACTCCTTCATCTCTGCCATGCTTAAATCAACAGCAAGGATATCCGGCGTCTGTCTGGATGCTGGGTCATCTCCTGCCGGAGAATTTGCCGCCCCGAAATCCATCCTGGCGGAATCTCCCTTTATTGGATTCACCTTTACTGGATTCACCTCCACGGGATTCCCCACTCCGTAATTCACCGTCCGAATCGCCTGAATGGGGCCGGAGGAAAAGCGGACTTCCTCTCCCATCACCTCTGCTCCCCAGGAAAAGGTATCAAAGCAGAGACGGATTTCCTTTACCGGGGCATCCTTTCCGATGAAAAATTCATCCTCCCGCAGGATTTCCCCTTTGGAAAACCGGTAAGTTGTCACTGCGCTTATGTTCTGCTCCTTTGCCTGTTTTTCGGTGCCATCATCAGGCATTCGCGTGTCTGAAGCCTGCCCATCAAGAGCTGCAGGCGTCCAGGCCTGCGGACTGTTCTCCCCGGCAATGCACAGCTGGTCATAGCGGATGACCACATTTCCATAGGCCTGCCCATCCTGCTCATCACCTGAATCCGTCTCAATGGTTCGGGCAAAGCAAATCGGCATAAGCTCCCGCCCATCCTCCAGCACCAGCCGGGGAACCAGGGCATGGTGGGTCACATCGGGAACCGCCTCCAGCACACCATTTTCCCGGGGAACCGGCAGATAGGCGTCCTTATCATAGTAAGGCGTGCCTCCGCTGATCACCGGCAGCGACCAGACATGCCCCTCCTGGCGGCAGATCACCAGTCCCCGGTCATACTGATCCTTAGCGAAACGGGTAAAGTACAGGCCATCGCTGCACATCTCCTGAATATCTGCGATGCCTGCTTCTGTATCGGCCTCCTCCAGGTCATAGCCCAGACTCTCCCACTGGCCGATTACATCGATTACCTGCATGGACAGGCTTAAATTTTCCCCGAGAATCCGGTTCTTGTTGCGGTAGCCGTCGGTGCGCCGTCCCTTGTCCCACATGTTGATGGATTCCATCTCTTCATCATACCAGAACAGGATCATTTTCTTTATGCAGCACAGGCTGTAGGCATAGGCCAGCCGTTCCTCCTCCGGAGTAAGCAGTCCCCCAAGCTGGGCGGCAGAGGCCAGAATCTGCAGCACGCCGGTCTCACCGTAAGCCCCGATGCTTCTTCCATAAGAGAATCCCCAGCCAGTCTCGCTGGCCATCTGCAGGACGATCCGGGCGCTGTTTCCCAGCATCCGGCGGATTAATTCCGGCTCCTCCCAGCCAGTCTTCAATACCAGCTCTGTAATCTCTGCCGGAATCAGGATGCTGTAGCGGTCAAAGCGCCCCTCGCCCTTTGTCTCGTCCATAAATCCATACTCGCCGGAATAGCGGGAAATATGGGTTAACAGGTGGTCTAAAAGCACCGCACTGCTTCCCACTTTGTCCCAGCCAAGAAGCTCCCGGAAACGGGCGATTCCGAAAGCCACCCCGTAGTAATTTGTAGGCTTGTGAATCAGCGCATAATCATTTTCTTCATCCACAAAGGTATGCCAGTCCATGGCTTCTTTAAGCCGCATTTCCGTCTCCGGGCTTATAACCTTCTGGTAGACGCCCGCCTCCTTCAGGCGGTAAAGCCCTGTAAGGCCGTTTAAGATGCCCCAGGTCTCCATCTTCATCTCTGCGCACATGGCAATGATGTCCCCCAGGACGCCAAGCATCTGCTGCCGCTCGGCCTCATCCGATGCAAAGGACAGAGCCGTGTAGCTGCACAGGTTGATTACCTTTCCGCCCACAAACTGGGCCTTTTCATTGTAGCCTTTTACTCCGTCTATGGTAATGTCTTCCTTTTCCTCGGCGATCTTCCAAAATAAATGGCACATTCTCTGCCGGAGAAGCTCCATACATTCACCCATACTTACGTTGTTCGTATTTGTGCTGCCCGCAATTTTATTGCTCACACTTCCACTGTTCATCTTTTCGCCGCTCATCTTTCCATTGCTCATCTTTTCACCGCTTACATTTTTACTGCTCATCTTCTTGCAATCCATACTTCCGTAATCCATCTTTTTGCTATCCATATTTCTGCAATTCATCCTTCCGCTGTCCTCATCTCTGCTGTCCTCTCCCATCATCCGCTGCCTCACCAAATGAAAAAATGCTTCCCCAAAATCCGCAGCAGGGCTTCCGCATAAAAATAATCCCCGTAAATAATGGAGGCGTGCATATCCTCTTTTCGTCCATAAGCCGCCGTGGCATTTGTGAGAATACCGTCCGTCTCCGGGTCAAAGCTGCACTGTGCCGTCAGGGCCTCCACCATGCGAATGCCATGGCTTTGGTACAGCCGCTTTTCTCCCCCTGGCACCTGTTTTGCCAGCTCCAAAAGACCGCAGGCTGCACAGGCCGCTGCGCTGGTATCCCAATACACCGGCTCAGCAGGCGCCCGGAAGTCGCTGAGGGATAAGCCGCCCTGGAGAGTTACATTGGCAATAAAATAATGGGCGGTGCGCTTTGCCGCATCCAGGTACGCTTCCTTTCCTGTATGGGCATAGGCCAGGGCAAAGCCGTACAATGCCCAGGCCTGGCCTCTTGACCAGGAGGAGCCTGCCGCGTATCCCTGACCAGCCGGTGTCTCCAGCACCTGGCCCGTAAGAGGATCCAGGATAGCAATGTGCGCGCAGGAGCCATCCGGCCGCTGGAGCGCTCTCATGGCCGTATCTGCGTGGCAGTTGGCAATTTCCGAAAAACGGGGATCATTAAGCTCTTCTGCCGCAAAATACAGCAAAGGAAGATTCATCAGGCAGTCGATAATGATCCAGCCGGTCATATCCACGCCGTTTTTCTTGTTCCAGGCCCGGATAAATCCTCCGGCCGGATTAAACCGTCCCGCCAGAAGGGTGGCGGCATGGAGAGCCCGAACCCGCGCCCGCTCATCTTTCGTCAGCCGGTAATTGGCCGCCGATGACAAAAGAAACTGAAAGCCCACATCGTGATGAAGCCCCATAAATTCCTCCAGGATCTGATCCATCACGGCTTCCGACTCCCGGGCCGTCTCCAGAAATACCGGATCGCCTCCCGCATGGTACATCTGCCACATCAGTCCCGCCCAGAAGCCATTAGTCCACCAGGACGGATTTTCCTTAAGCATGTCATTGTAGGCGCTGTCCCGGACAATGTAGGGGATCCTTCCCTTATTTCTTCTGCACTCTGCCTGAAGCTTTGTCCATAGTTTATCATAAATTTCTTCCCAGTTCATCCTTATCCTCCTACTCCTTCACTGCACCCACCATGGTTCCCTTAGTAAAATACTTCTGCAGGAACGGGTATACGCAGAGAATGGGAACGGTGGCAACCATAATGGTGGCATACTTGATGGACATGGCGATGGACTCTGCGTCGGTGGCTGCCGCGCCGGAGCTCATGGAGGACACGTCATTGGAGAGAAGGATTTCCCGCAGGATTACCTGCAGCGGATACAGCTGCCGCTCTCTTAAGATGGCCGATGCCCAGAACCAGGAGTTCCAGGTACTTACGCCGTAATACAGCACCATAACGGCGATAATGGCCTTGGACAAAGGAAGCACTACAGAAAACAGGATCTTCCAGTGGCTGGCCCCGTCAATCTGCGCCGCTTCAATCAGGCTGTCCGGAATGGACTGGAATGAGGTTTTCATGATGACCATGTTGTAGGTGTTAATCATGAAGGGAATAATCAGTCCCCAGAGGGTATTGGTCAGGTGCAGGTCCTTTAAATTCAGATAAAAAGGAATCATACCGCCGGAGAAAAACATGGTAAACATGATGGCGATCATAATGGGCTTCTGAAACAGCACCCGTTTCCGGGAAAGGAAGTACGCACCCAGAGCCGTCATCATGATGTTGATGGGCACACCCACCAGCAGAAGGAACATGGTGTTCATGTACCCTTTCAGGATCATGGGATTTTTAAATACTTTGGTGTAGGCATTCAGGTTAAATCCCTCCGGCCACAAAAGAGGCCCTGTGTGCATGGTCAGCAGGTTAGAGTCGGAGAAGGACGCCATTGCCACGTACCACACCGGATAAATACAGAGAATAATTATGCCAACCATAAATATGTAATTAAATACCGAAAAGATCTGCTCTCCCCTGGAGCGCTTTACCTTTAAGGCTTTCTGTGTCTTATTTTTCATCAATATCTCCTCTTTTCTCTACGCCTTGTCATCCGCCGCTTTACCAGAGGCTGGTTTCACTGTATTTTTTCGACAGCTTGTTTGCCACAATCAGCAGAACAAAGTTAATCACCGAGTTAAACAGACCGATGGCAGTAGAATAGCTCCAGTCCTGCTCTAAAAGTCCGATCCGGTACACGTATGAGGAGATAATATCTGCCGTCTCATAGGTAGACGGATTGTACAGAAGGATGGTCTTCTCGTAGCCCATGCTCATCAGCTTTCCGATCTTTAAAATAAACATGGTAATGATGGTGGGGGCAATGCCCGGAAGGGTAACATTAAGGGTCTGCTTCCATTTGTTGGCCCCGTCGATCTGAGCCGCCTCATAAAGCTGGCTGTCCACGCTGGAAAGTGCCGACAGATAAATGATGGTTCCCCATCCTACCTGCTGCCAGATATCCGATAAAATGTAAATCATCCGGTACAGGGACGGATCCTGCAGAAGGGGATGACGCTCGCCGCCGAAGAACACGATAATGTCATTAAACAGTCCGGTAGAAAGGCTGAAATCCGTCAGCATGCCGCAGACCACAATCATGGAAATAAAGTGAGGCAGGTAGGTGATGGTCTGAGTTACATTCTTAAAAAACCGATTGTGGATCTCATTTAACAGCAGAGCCAGGATAATGGGGGCCGGAAAGCCGAAAATAATGTCATACACGCTTAACAGCAGAGTGTTGCGCATAAGTCTGCCGAAATAAATGTCCGAGAAAAACCGCTTAAAATTCGCCAGTCCCACCCATTCGCTTCCAGAAATACCCAGTCTTGGCGTATAATCCTGGAAAGCGATAATCGCACCGTAAATGGGCTTGTAATTAAACAAAATATAAAAGATAACCACCGGGAGCACCAGGATATACAGTGACCGGTTCCGCATCCAGTCGGTTCTCACTTTTTTCCTGAATTCCTTCATTCCCCCGTCGGTTCTCACCTTTTTCTTGAATTCCTTCATTGTCATCTCTCCTCTAATCAAGGGACATTTTCATCGATGTTTCCCAAAGGAAAGCGGAGCTGATTTTCCATGCAGCCCCGCTTGTTTTTTGGCCTAAAAGCTTATCTGGTCTTATACCGCTCATACGCCGCATTCTGGATTTCCAGCGCACGTTCAAGGCCCATCTGTTCAATATTGCTTACATACTCGTCAAATTCACTGATGTCTGCATCACCGAAAATAAACTTTAAGGTCATTTCATCCCGGTAGGTGTTAATCTGATTGATGATAGTGGAAAACTCCTTGCTCTCATCAGAGGTTGGCGTGATCGGCGGCATCACATGGGCTGCGCCGTTGCTGCTGCCTGCGCCCCATACCTCCGGCGTCTTCTTCTGCTGATCCATGGTGTAATACTGCACCACATAACGCTCATCCTGCACGAAGGGGCCATTGTAGTTGCCTCGGATGTAAGCGCTCATTGCCTGGGAAACCGGCAGGCCTTCCGGATTGTTTAAGATTTCATCCGTATAGATCGGCTCTCCATCTTCCATGGTATAGCTTACGCCCTCAGTACCGAAATTGTAGTACATATGTCCCTCATCGCTGTAGGCCCAGTCAAGAAGTCTTGCGGCCCGCTCTACATCCTCACAGCTGGTGGTGATGGCTGCGCTGGAGCGTCCGGAGTAGGCTACTTCCACATGACCAAACTCTGCCTTCTGCCCCTTTTCTCTGGAGGGCTGAGGAGCGGCTACCAGATCGTAATCCGGATTAGTCTGCTGGGCTGCTGCCAGCCAGGTTCCCATTCTGGAACCAGCCTGTCCCAGGGAAGCGCCTGCCGTTCCGTTGGTGATCTTTGCGGAAACCTGGTCATTCTTCATGGTGGCGATATCCGCATCAATCAGGCCTTCCTCATACCATTGGTGCATGGTTTCCAGATACTCTTTGTAGCCTTCATCCACTGCACCGAAGTGTACCTGATCGTCGCTCCCAATATAGAAGGAATAGTTGGTATCAAAGGCGGCCACAAAGGGGTTTGCGCCCAGGTACTGATTGTTGGTGTATTCAAAGGTGTAGGGAGCGGTAGCTCCTTTTTCTTCCTTAAATGCCTTGAGAACGGTGTACCACTCATCTACGGTCTCCGGTACTTCCAGGTTTAACTCCTCCAGCCAGTCTGCCCGCAGCATCAGGCCGATAGTATTTAAAAGGCTCTCATCACCCCGGATGAAGGGGAAGCAGTAATAGTTTCCATCATCGGTCTTTACCGCCCGGTCAATATCTGGATTCTCCGCCAGATATTTCTTTAAATTGGGGCAGTACTGGTCGATTACGTCATTTAATGGGATAATCACGCCGTCCCGAATGGCCTTTTCCGGTCCGCCGGGATAGTCGGACACCCAGTTATATTCCATAATATCCGGCAGATCGCCGTCAGCGATAATTAAGCTGAACTGCTCCTTCTGCTGTCCCTGAGGCGGCTGCAGAAATTCGATATCAACGCCGGTATTCTCCATGAGCCCCTTGGCAAAAGGTGTGTCACCCAGGTTTGCATAATTGGCGGATACGGTGGTGGTGGTTTCTACCCAATATTGAAGAGGCTCTCCTGCTTCCATCGGATAGCTGAATTCCGCCGCCGCTTCCGTCTCGGTATTCGAAGCAGCGCTGCTCTCTGCGCCCTTGCTTTCTGCAGCTGCAGTTGTGGTTGCGGCAGTCTCTCCGCCGCCGCATCCTGCAAGACCGGTGGTCATTACTGCGGTCATCGCCAGTGCGATTCCTCTCTTAACCTGTTTTTTCATCTAACGTTCCTTCCTTTCCTCTTGGCGGGCTGCTGGTTTGCGGATGTTGGCTTTTAGCCGCTTCCACTTTCCGGTCGGCTGCCCGCCGCGCTTTGTTTGATGGCTTTAGCATACGCGGAGTTTGAGAAAAAAGATATAGAAAAAAATTGCGAACCCATGCGCAAAACCTGCGTTTTCGATTCGCAATTTTAAAAATCAATAGGCAAAAGGTCGATTTTGGCTTATTTTTGCCTTGCTTTTTCCTGATTTTTACTTTTTTGTCCCTTTAATCTGCCCTGGTGTGATCCCACGATACCGCTTAAAGGTGCGGATAAAGCCGCCGCTGTCCCGGAATCCGGACTGCTCCGCCGCCTCTACCACGCTGGCCCCCTCCTTCAGCAGCTCCTCAGCACAGGCGATCCGCTTGAGATTAATGTACTCCAAAAGACTCTTTCCCGTCTGTTTTTTGTATATGCCGGACAGGTATGCCGGTGAACGGTCAAAGTGCTGGCTGGTAATGGAAATATTCAAATCCGGGTCAGAAAAATGAGCATCGATATAGGCCTCAATCTCCCGGCTTAAGTTAAAGTTGTCTGCCGTCGCCTGACGGATCCCGTGAATCTGCGTGCAGATTTCCTGGAGAGCCTCCAAAAGCCGCGCCTTCGTCTCCTCCATGGAATGGCGGATCACCGATTCGCCGGGAAGCCGCACCTGGGAAGCCGCATCGGTATATCCGGCCGCAGCAGCGCCCTTTAACAGGCTTCCGATCATCTCATAGACCAGGCTGCGGTACAGGTTTAAGGGCACCTTGCCCGTAAGCTGCTTTTCAAACACCTGGCAGATGATCTCTTCTGCCGCCTCTTCATTCCCCACAGAAACCATGCGCACCAGCTTCTCGCCCACATCCTCCGTATAGGCATATCCTGTTTCCATGCCGCAGATATCTTCTACGCTGATGATATTCTCATCCAGGGTCACCAGATACTCCGAAAGCTCGATTGCTTCCTTATAAGAAGTGCGGATTCCCTCCTGTCCCTGATGGACGGCGCCGATCAGGCCGCAGATATCAAAGTGGAATGGGCCAAACACCATCTCCCGAAGCTTTTCCATCTTCTCACGGATCTCCCCCACAGCCTCAGGCATATTGTCTTGAAGGTTAAAAATCGTTACCACACGGTCGCCAAACTCAAAGCATTCCGCCAGGCCCCCTGCCTGGCCATCCTGACCAGTCAGCTCAGAAAAAATGTTCAGCACAATAAACCGGCGAAGCCCCGCTGTCTGCTCGTCCGCCCGGTCATCTGTCCTGATGGGCTTTACCAGCAAAACCGCGGCAAGGAAATGGTCATAGGGAAAATGAATGCCGTACCGCTTAAGCTGCTCTGGGCTGCACTCGGTCATCAGAAGGCTCCAAAGGCAGAATTCCCGCATATGCTTTTCGTTGTCCTTAAGCATCTTCTGGGTGTCCACATTTTTCTGCAGGACGTTCTGCACCTGCCTGCCAAGCCACTGCATCTCGTCCAGATCATCCAG
>JAGHER010000186.1 GCA_017889125.1 Lachnospiraceae bacterium | reverse complement strand
TTAGGGAAACGCTGATTAAAGCGTTTCCCGTGCCGGATTTGCGCTGCGAAGCAGCAATTTCCCTTGCAAATCCGTGCACATCCACCGGAGGTTCTAAGGAAACGGTGATTTAATCAGCGTTTCCTTAGTTTTCTATTTGCGGCTTTCCATCTGCGGTTTTTGCCTGTACTTACTCCTCCGCCCTGGCCCGCTCCAAGATCTGCTCTGCACGTTTGAGCCTCTCCTGCATCAGCTCATGCCAGATGGACGGGTCATCGTAGGGATTAAAATCCTCCCGGATCTGATCCTTCAAAAGCAGGATTCCTACCTGGTTGGTGTGGGAGGGGAGGCAGATATCCACCTCCATCTGATCCAGCTTCTTCAGCCCTTCCACAAATTCCTCCATCAGGGAGAAGGGAAGGCCGATTTCCGCAAACTGCTTCTTCGTATTCCACAGAAGGCCAAGGCCGCCGTGCATGCCGCAGCGGAAAGTTTTTCCTTTTTCGTCCTGTACATCAAAGAAAAAGGAGGTGCAGCCCGGTGTGTGGCCGGGAGTGGATACGGTATGGATCATCACATTGCCCTGAACAATCGGCCGGTCATCGGCATAAAGCTCGTCGGGCTCAAATTCGCCGCAGGTATAGCCGCCATCATTAAGGATCAGATCCCGGCGCTCATGAAGGAAGGGAAGGTCCCGTTCTCCCAGATAAATCTTCGCCCCGGTCAGCTCCTTCATGGTCCTTGCGGCGCCGATATGGTCGATATGGGCATGGCTTAACAAAATCTTCTTGATATCGGTCAGCTTGTAGCCCAGTTTATGGATATTTTCAATCATCAGATAGGCTGTCTCATGCATGGCCGTGTCAATGAGAATCAGTCCGTCCCCTGTGTCAATCAGATAACAGGCTACCCAGTCATTTCCGGAAACATACCAGACGCCGGGAGCCATTTTCAGAGGCTCAAGGTAGGTTTCCCATGGCTTCCGGCAGCAGTGCTCCATGAGCACCGGCGCCGGAGGGCTGGTAAGTGATGTACTGTTTAAGGGCATTTGCCCACCTCCTCGTAGTTTTATTTTTCGCCGGCCATCAAAGGCCAGGCCGCTTACCCATACAGGGGATAGAGAAGCTGTGCCGAAATGGCGTAGCCTAATATACTCACCAGGATATACGGTATAGTAAACCGCAGCACCTTGGCTGGATTGTATCCGCCTGCAGCAAAGGCTACTGCCGCCTCGCCGGAACCGGAGGGCAGGGCCACATCCGCCATATTGGCAATACCGGCAATCAGCACCAGACCTCTGGGATCCCATCCGCCTGCCAGCGCAAGTGAAGCCGCCAGAGGTACGATTACGGTCTGGGTAGCCGCATTGGAAAGGAAGTTGGTCATAATTACAGTAACTGCTGAGAAGAGCAGCATAATCATAAAGGAGTTGGGATTCTCGCCTACTGCATTCAGCAGAAGGTTTCCGATGGCCTCGCTGGCTCCGGAGCTTCCCAGAGCATCAGATACTACCAGCACACCGGCCATCATCCAGATGGTGTCTGTGGTCATCAGCTTGGAGGCTTCCTTGGCATCCAGAACGCCGGTCCAGATTAACAGCGCCACCGCAATAGCAGGAGCCAGATACAGCATGCCGCCTACATTGGTAATCATGATGAACATCGCCAGGATGAATACCACGTAAACAATCTTCTCCTGGGCAGCAGTCATGGTGGATTCCTGGGTCTTGGCATTTACTGCACCCTGATTTAGGTTTCCTTCTGATTTGGGCATCAGCTTCCAGCCAAAGACACAGAAGACGCCTACCATAAGCATGGGGATAAGGCAGAAAATGAAGGGCTCCAGCATGGTCAGGTGATAAGCCGGATCAGTGATAATTCCTTCATACAGTGCGTTGATGGTAGCAAAATTGGCTGCACCTGCACTTACCGGAAAACGGAATTTAAAGCAGGATGCCACGCCCAGCATAGGAAGGATGACTCTGGTCGGCGTGATGTCGCCATTGTCGCCGATCTGCGCCGCAAAAACCACCATGATGGCCATAACTGCGGTGGACGGGATAAACTGAGCCAGCAGAGCAGTGAAGAAAAACAGCATCAGCACCATCAGGTAGCCGCGGCTTCCCTTCATATTCTCCATAACGCCCCGGATCTTTCCCACCAGGCTGGTCTTTCCCAGCACTGCGCCCAAAGCCAGCATGGGAGCAACCAATACAACAATCTTGTTTCCGAATCCGCTGAATGCCGTCCCGACATCAATAACACCGGTCAGCGTCAAAATGATACAGCAGGTCATGGTAGTAAGGCCAAAGGGCACCTTGTGCCAGACGAACATGGCCATCATAAAGACCGCCACAGCCAATACAATGTACATTTCCATGAGATGTGTCCCCCTCTTTGTGTTTTGTGAAGTTTCTGATAAACAGTCTCATCTGCAATGATTTCCCTTTGCATTTTTCCCATGGCCATGAGCATGACTTTCGTCATTTTTTTGCAAATTCCAGCAAATCTTGTCATTGAATTTATTATAATCAAACAAGAGCCTGCATTCAACTTAGCGTTTTTCTTTTTCTGGCTTATTTTTTTTAAGTCTATAGAATTGGAGACAGGAGTTTTGTGGATTATGTATAAAAAAAGGGGCATACATAAAAGAAAACTCTATGCAAAGGCAAATTTCTTCCTTTGCATAGAGCTTTTCCTGCTGTCTATTCGCTTAAATTTCCTTATACTTCGAAAATCAGATCGCCGTAGCTGGGCATTGGCCATAATTCCTTATCTACGATCATCTCCAGCTTATCTACCGGAGCACGCAGGGCTTCCATGGCGGGGAATACGGACTCATGGCAGAAGATCGCCTGCTCCCGTCCGGATTCCATGCTGCAGGCCTCCTCATCCAGCTCGATGAGCTTCGCCAGAGCCACCTTGGTCTCGCTGAGAAGGTCGGAGGACTCGGTAAGCAGCTCCTTCTGTACGCTCACATCGGCATCGGGGCAGGCGCCCTTTACTGCGCTGATGGACTTGGCCAGCTGGGTGGTGTATTTGATCACTGCCGGAATGATCTGCTTTCCAGCCATATCAATCATGGTCCTGGCCTCGATATTGATGGCCTTTGCGTAGGTCTCATACTCGATCTCCGCTCTGGACTCAAGCTCTGCTCTGGTAAACACGCCGAATTCCTCAAAAAGCTTCACGGCCTTGTCAGTCACCAGTGCAGGAATGGAATCGACCATGGACTTGATATTGGGAAGGCCTCTCTTCTCTGCCTCCTCAACCCAGGCATCGGAGTAGCCGTTTCCGTTGAAGATGATCCGCTTGTGGGCGGCCAGCATCTCTTTAATCATATCATGTACGGCCATATCAAAGTCTTCGGCCTTCTCTAACTGGTCAGCTGCCTCCTTAAAGGCCTCGGCAACGATGGTATTTAACACCACATTGGCGGAGGAGATGGAATCGGAGGAGCCCACCATACGGAACTCAAATTTATTTCCGGTGAAGGCAAAGGGTGAGGTACGGTTCCGGTCGGTGGCATCCTTATCCAGATCCGGCAGGGTAGCTACGCCGGTCATCAGCTTTCCGCCCTGCTTGGAATGGGTAGCCTCGCCGGTGCTGCACAGCTGATCAATTACGTCCTCCAGCTGCTCGCCCAGGAATACGGAGATGATAGCTGGCGGCGCCTCGTTTGCGCCTAACCGGTGGTCATTTCCCACATCGGCTGCGGACTGGCGAAGCAGGTCTGCGTGAACATCTACCGCCTTAAGGATGCAGGCCAGCACCAGAAGGAACTGGATGTTCTCATGAGGCGTTGCACCGGGGTTTAACATGTTGATACCGTCATCGGTGGTGATGGACCAGTTGTTGTGCTTTCCGGATCCATTCACTCCGGCGAAGGGCTTCTCATGAAGGAGGCAGGTCAGGCCGTGATGTCCGGCAACCCGCTTTAAGGTCTCCATCACCATCTGGTTGTGGTCTGCCGCCAGATTTGCCTCGCTGTAAATGGGTGCCAGCTCATGCTGTGCCGGGGCAACCTCATTGTGCTGGGTCTTGGCCGTAACGCCTAACTTCCACAGTTCCTGGTTTACCTCCTTCATGTAGCCGCCTACACGCTCGCGGATGGTTCCAAAGTAATGATCCTCCATCTCCTGTCCCTTGGGAGGCATAGCGCCGAAAAGGGTGCGTCCGGCGTAAATCAGATCCTTCCGCTGCAGGTACTTCTCACGGTCTACCAGGAAGTACTCCTGCTCCGGCCCTACAGAAGGGGTGACCTTCTTGGAGGTGGTGTTTCCAAAAAGCCGCAGGACCCGCAGAGCCTGCTGATCCAGGGCCTGCATGGAACGCAGAAGGGGGGTCTTCTTATCCAGCGCCTCGCCGGTATAAGAGCAGAAGGCGGTGGGGATACAGAGGGTAACGCCTGCCGCATCCTCCTTTAAGAATGCCGGGGAGGTGCAGTCCCAGGCCGTATAGCCTCTGGCCTCAAAGGTAGCCCGCAGGCCGCCGGAGGGGAAGGAAGATGCATCCGGTTCGCCCTTTACTAACTCCTTGCCGGAAAACTCCAGCATCATCTTGCCGGAAGCATCGGGGGCGGAGAGGAAGGAATCGTGCTTCTCCGCCGTAACGCCGGTCAGCGGCTGGAACCAGTGGGTGTAATGGGTGGCGCCCCGCTCGATTGCCCACTCCTTCATGGCCTGTGCCACGGAATCGGCAATGCCGGGATCCAGCTCTGTTCCCTCCACAATGGTCTTCTTCAGTTTCTTATATACGCTCTTGGGTAAGCGCTCTCTCATGACTGCATCGTTAAACACATTCTCGCCGAAGATCTCGGCTACGTTTACGGTCTTGCTCATCGATTTCCATCCTCCTCATTAATGCTTCAGCCGGCATTTTCCGGGTCCTTTTTCTATTCTTTGCTATTCTACCCGTTTTACTTTAAAAAGTAAAGCCAAATCCCGCCCAAACCAGCAAAATACATGATTTTTCCTTTCATTTCCTCAGTGCATGCTCCTGAGGAAGCTCCTGCTGCAGGGTTCTTGCAAGTCCCTAACAACGAGAAAGGGCGTTCTCCAAAAAAAGAGAACGCCCTTGTTCGTAATTTACGATAAAACATTTTCCGCGAAAATGCAAGTGCTTTTTTAAAAATCAGCAAATTTTTTTCAATCAGGCCTTGTTTGCGGAGCCGAAAAGCTCGATCTTCTCTCTCACGGTAGCCTTGATAGCCTCTGTTCCAGGAGCTAAAAGCTTTCTTGGATCGTAGCCCTTGCCCTGCTGATCCTTGCCTGCCTCAATATACTTGCGGGTAGCATCCGCGAAGGATAACTGGCACTCGGTATTTACGTTGATCTTGGCAACGCCCAGGCTGATGGCCTTCTTAATCATGTCCTCGGGAATTCCCGTACCGCCGTGAAGCACCAGAGGCATGTCGCCTACCTTCTCCTTTACGGCTTCCAGGGTCTCGAAGCTTAAGCCGGCCCAGTTCTCCGGATATTTTCCATGAATGTTTCCGATTCCGGCTGCCAGCATGGTTACGCCCAGATCAGCAATCATCTTGCACTCGTCGGGATCAGCACACTCGCCCATACCTACTACGCCGTCTTCCTCGCCGCCGATGGAGCCAACCTCTGCCTCCAGGGACAGACCCAGGTTCTCGGTAACATGAACCAGCTCACGGGTCTTCTCCACGTTCTCCTCGATGGGATAGTGGGAGCCGTCAAACATGATGGAGGAGAATCCTGCCTTGATGCACTTGTAGCAGCCCTCATAGGTGCCGTGATCCAGGTGAAGGGCTACCGGTACGGTAATATTCAGCTCGTCGATCATGGCCTTTACCATAGCTGCAACGGTGCCGAAGCCGGTCATATACTTGCCTGCGCCCTCAGACACACCTAAAATAACGGGAGACCGCATCTCTTCTGCCGTCAGCAGAATCGCCTTGGTCCACTCCAGGTTGTTGATGTTGAACTGGCCAACAGCGTACTTGCCCTCTCTGGCCTTCTGGAGCATTTCTTTTGCGGAAACTAACATGCCAATACCTCCTGTAGAAAAAATTTCATAATAATGTCCCTTCGGATATTATAGCCTATTTCCGGGGAAATGGAAAGCTGTTTTCGTGAAACTCTTGGAAATGCAGGTAATTTGTCTCTGTCATTTGCAGAATTTCCCGGGGATTTTTGCGCTGAAAGCTCTCCGTCAGGTTAAAGGCCGAGAATGTCGGCCACCTCTTCCTTCATCTGGCCGCTGCCGCACTCACGGTTATGGCGGATAGGCGCACTGCGGATCTCCTCCACAGCCTGGGGCACGGGAACGCCGGAAAGGGCGCTCATCTGGTCAATCAGCTGGAATTCATCCGCCTCCGGCTGGCTGCCCTTTAAGGCCTCCATAACGCTGCGGGAGAATTTGTAGGGGCTTGCCGTGGAAGCAACCACGCATTTGGCCTGATCGCCGGTCTCCTCACTGTATCTGCGGCACACATAGGATGCCACGCCCGTATGGGTATCCATAAGATAACCGGTGTCCTCAAAGACGCGGCGGATCTCCCCGGCATCCTCCTCCCAACCTGCAAAGCCGCCCCAGAAATCCTTCATCTTTTCCCGCATAGCTTCCGTCACCGTATATCTGCCGTCGGCGGAAAGCTCCTCCATCAGGCGGGCATTGGCTGCTGCGTCGCAGCCTGTGCTTAAGTAAATCAGGCGCTCTAAGTTGCTGGAAATCAGGATGTCCATGGAGGGGGAATTGGTCAGGATAAATTCCCGGTTCCGGTCATAGGTGCCGGTGGTAAAAAAGTCATAGAGCACCTTATTGTCATTGGAGGCACAGATCAGCCTGCCGATGGGAAGCCCCATCTCCTTGGCAAAATATGCCGCCAGAATATTGCCGAAATTGCCGGTGGGCACGGCCACATTGATGGTCTCGCCCTCTGCGATCTCCTGGTTCTCCAGAAGCTTTGCGTAGGCATAGACATAATACACAATCTGAGGCACCAGACGTCCGATATTGATGGAATTGGCGGAGGAGAACTGGAAGCCTTTTTCACCAAGAAGGCAGTTAAATTCCCCGTCGCCGAAAAGCTTCTTTACGCCGGACTGGGCATCATCAAAATTGCCGTGGATAGCCACAACGCTGGTATTGGCCCCCTTCTGGGTGCGCATCTGCAGCTCCTGGACGGGGCTTACGCCGTTCTTGGGATAAAAGACGATGATCCGCGTGCCGGGCACATCAGCAAATCCGGCCATGGCGGCCTTTCCCGTGTCGCCGGAGGTGGCAGTCAGGATCACAATCTCCTTGTCTGCATGGTTCTTGGCTGCCGCCGTGGTCATCAGATGGGGAAGGATGGAGAGGGCCATGTCCTTAAAGGCAATGGTCTTTCCGTGGAACAGCTCCAGGTAATACATGCCGCCGGCCTTTACCAGGGGGGCAATCTCCTCGGTGTCAAATTTGCTGTCATAGGCCTTGGAAATGCAGCTTTTCAGCTCCTCTTCCGTGTAGTCGGTGAGAAACAGCCGCATCACTGCGTAGGCCGTCTCCTGATAGGTCATGGAAGCCAGCTGGCTTAAGGACACATCCAGCTTCGGGATCTCGGTAGGCATAAACAGGCCGCCGTCTGCCGCCAGGCCCTGAAGAATCGCCTGGGATGCGGTAACGCCCTGCTGGCCGCCTCTGGTGCTTTGATATGATAATGCCATGATTTTCTTCCTTTCTCCGCCGGTTCTTCCGGCGGCCCGGTGTGTGCGCGGGACTCTTGCGGCGCGGCCCCTGTGCGCGGGACTTTTTGTGCTTTCTGGTCCCTGTGCACGGAATTTCTGCGGTTTCTGGCCGCCGTGCGCGGGGCTTCTGCAGTTTCTGGCCCCTGTGCGCAGGGACTCCTGCGGTTTCTGCCCCCTGTGCGCAGGGGCTTTTGCGGTTTCTGGCCGCCCGCCGCTTTTATTGGGAAAAGTTTAGCATATTTTATATTGGGGTGCAACTATTATCCTCTTTTTCCTTATCCTTTTCCTTGACTTTTCCTCTCCGTCTGCATATAATCCTCCATTATGCACACCCCGGAAAGGAGAGGAATATGGATTATCTGCACACCTGCAAAGGAAGCTTTATCAGCCGCCCAAACCGTTTTATCGCCAATGTGCGGACAGATGGACAAGAGGTCGTCTGCCATGTTAAAAATACCGGCCGCTGCCGGGAGCTGCTTCTTCCCGGCGCCCAGGTGATCCTGGAGCATCATCCCGATGCTGCCAAGAAGGGACGCCGCACCGCCTGGGATTTAATCGGCGTTTACAAGGAGCCTGCCGGAAGGGATGGCGGGCGTATCCTCATCAATATGGACTCTCAGGCGCCTAACACGGCGGCCTGGGAATGGCTGTCCTCTGGCGGCCTTCTCCCGGCTCTCCCGCCAGGCTCCCAGGTGGAAGATATCCGCCGTGAGGTACGGCACGGCAATTCCCGCTTTGACCTGGCCTTTCTCCTAGACGGCAGACAGGCCTTTATGGAGGTAAAGGGCGTGACCCTGGAGCGGGACGGCGTGGCCGCCTTCCCTGATGCCCCCACTGAGCGGGGAATCAAGCATCTGAATGAACTGGCTCAGGCCGCCCAGGACGGCTTTCCCGCCTTTCTCCTGCTGGTAATCCAGATGAAGGGGATTCACCTCTTCCAGCCCAATATGGAAACCCATGCAGCCTTTGGCTTTGCCATGGAAAGGGCCCGGCAGGCCGGTGTGCGCATCCTGGCCTATGACTGCCTGGTGACGGAAAATTCCATGGCGCTGGACAAGCCGGTGCCGGTGGATCTGTCCCCTGCCAGGGAAGAAAGGGGAAACACCGCCCTGTAAGCCGCATATACTAAAGCAACTGCCTTCTCTTCGATGGAGTGATGGAGCAATCATGGTCATTCCCTTAACTTACCTGGAGCAGGATCAGTCCGCTGCCGTTGTCTGGCTGGCCTCTCCTCCGGATATGGAAAAACGGCTTTCTGACCTGGGCTTTGAGCCGGACGAGATCATTACCTGTGTCATAAAGGGCAAAAAAGACGGCATGTCCGCCTACCTGGTGAAACATGCCGTAATCGCCCTGCGCCAGAGGGATGCCTCCGGGATCCTGGTGCGTATTCAATGATTTGTGTTTTCCGTGGCTTCCGCCTTTTTCTCTTGACTCCGTTTTAATGGGGTGAGCCTGCGCAGACGGCCAAGAGGATGCTGCTTCTTGGGCTGGGAAGGGGCGGTTTTCCCAGCAGGCCGTCTTGCGCTGCGTCCCCGCTCGAAGCATTTTTCGCAGATGGAAAAGCTGTAGTCCCAGGGCAGCTCCCGCTTGCAGATGCTGCATTTTCTGGAGTAGCTGGAGCATTCCATCTTTAATATCCGGCTGATCTCCGCCTCGGTCTCATGGCGCTCGTTCAGCAGGTTTTCCGCCTGGACGGGAAGCCCCACCTTTCTGGAAAACTGGAAATACAGGTCCAGCATCTTATAATAGCTCTCCAGATCATACAGATCTCCTCCTGGCGAGTAGGGGAATTCCAGCTCATCCGCATCCCGGTACTCCCGGCAGTAATCCTTCCACAGATCCACCACCAGCTTGTTGTTGATATCGATGGCACAGGTAATCAGCTTGTAAATCTCCTGCTTGGAAAATTCCTCCATATGATCCCCATGAACCGACACGAAGCTCTGATACAGAGACAAAAGCTCGTCCACCTCCATCTTCTGGTAAATGGCCGGGGCATCCATGCCCGCCCAGATCTTAATCAGACTGTCAATGTCCGCCGGAAGATTCAGAAGCTGCTCAGGGAAGCCGATGTAAGCCTTCATCAGCGGTATGGGCATCCGACCAAGACCGTCCTCGATCAGCTCAATATCATCGATGGCCGTCACATAGCCTTCCTCATATATGCCGAAGCGCCCGGCCCTTCCGGCGATCTGTTTGATCTCTCCCGGCTCCAGATTGCGCTTGGCCACACCGTCAAATTTCTGGGTTTCCACAAAGACAATCCGCCGGATGGGCAGGTTTAAGCCCATTCCGATGGCGTCGGTGCTGACCACGATATCCGTCTCCTTTTCCAGGAACCGGCGCACCTGCTCTCTTCTGGTGGCCGGAGGAAGGCTTCCGTAAATCACGCTGCAGCGGACGCCCTGATTTTCCAGGTGGGCTGCCAGGGCAAGCACCGACTTTTTGGAAAAGACGATCAGCGCGTCGCCCTTTCGCAGGTCATTTTTCAGGGAGTAGGGCTTCTTCTCCACGGTCAGGCGGGTGTTGCGCTTGTGGCGCACGATCCGGTACTGGTCGCCGCACCGCTTAATCATCTGGGTCACGATGGACTCCGCCTCCGGCGCCATGCACAGGTGGATCTCATCAGCCCGCAGCCCCAGTATGGCCCTGGTCCAATTGTGGCCCCGGTACGGGTCGCCCACCATCTGGCACTCATCCACCACCACAATATCAAAATATTCATGGTCATTGAGCATCTCCACGGTGCAGGCCTGGCACAATGCTCCCGGCACCTGGATGGTCTCCTCGCCGGTAATCATGGAGCAGGGAAGGCCTTCCATATTGCACTTGTCATAAACCTCCAGAGCGAGGAGGCGCAGAGGCCCAAAGTAAGCCCCATGGGTGCAGGATTTCAGCCGCTCCAGGGCATCATGGGTCTTTCCGCTGTTGGTGGGGCCGATATGCAGGATAAATTTCCGCTTCATCTGTCGGGCCTCCGGGTATTCCTCCTCGGGCTTGCTCTTGATGGACTCCCGGATTCCCTTCTGGATGGCCTTCGGGATATAGAAAAGCTGGTATCCTCTTTCCAGAGAATTCATCAGCAGGTACCGGCGGATTCCCTGCATCCTGAGCACCTGCTCTAGCTCCTCTGTCTCCAGCTCCGGAAGGAAGGACAGATCCCGCACCGCCAGCCTCCCGCAGAAGTCCTTCATCTTCTCCATCCACTCCGCTACCTCTGCCCGCTGCTCCGCCGGGGCCGTGTGCTCCTTCCGCATAAGATAAGCGCAGACCTTGGAAAGCATGGCGTGGATGTCGCTGAGCTCATTGGCCTTCTCCACCTGATTTAAGTCAAGGGCAGAAAGCCGCTGACAGCGCTTGCGCATTTCTCCAAAGGTCATGGCTCTGTAGCGCTTATTCACATTTCCAAAAAATAAATTTACGTAGTATTCCGATAAATAGTTCTCTGCAGATGTCATGTATTTCTTCTCCGTTGGCAAAAGTTATGGAATCATCATACCATAGTTCCAGGAAAAAAGATAGCGGACGGAAGGGAATTGAAGCTTGACTATTTCCCAAATAGTGGTATAATTACCTTCATAAGCGATTTGGAAGCATAGCTCAGCCGGGATGAGCGTTCGCCTCACACGCGAAAGGTCAGGAGTTCGAGCCTCCTTGCTTCCACTGAAAGATAATCCGAACCTTTATCCAGTTGATGGGGTTCGGATTTATTGTTTTTGCTGAAGAAATCAAAGATTGGTAAGCACAACTCATGCTGCTTTTTCCAACTCTTGTATACACTTTTTATTGTAGCTTCATTCAATCCAACTGAGCAAAGATCAGAAAAAGAAGCTTATGGAATTCGTTTCACAAACGGCTTCTGAACGGAAAAGCTCGTACAAATGTTTAGAGAGGTGAAAGCATGAGCAATGATCTAACCCCAAAAACGAAACAATTTGATGAAATTATCTCCATCATTGACAATGCGCGTACTCGTGCATTGAAAGCAGTCAATGCGGAGTTGATTCAGATGTACTGGGAAATTGGGGCCTATGTCAGCAAGCAAGCTAAGAATGGTGGTTGGGGGAAAAGCATTGTTGCAGATTTTTCTGTATTTCTGCAAACTCGCTATCCGACAATGAAAGGATTTTCCGCGCAGAACATCTGGCGAATGAAGCAGTTTTACGAAACCTACAGTGAAAACGAAAAACTCTCACCACTGGTGAGAGAAATTCCTTGGACGAATAATCTTCTCATTATGACCGGCTGCAAGACAGACGAAGCCCGCGAATTCTATCTACGCCTATGCATTGCAAATCGCTATACAAAGCGCGAGTTGGACCGTCAGATCAGCAGTATGCTCTATGAACGCACCATGCTTTCCGGCGCGAAAAACAAGGAACTAATTGCAGGAAACGGAGGATTAGCCGCATTGCGAGACTCCTATGTGTTTGAATTCCTTGATCTCGCAGAGCCATATAAGGAAAAAGATTTGCGCCGACAGATCGTCTCTCATTTGAAGGACTTTATTTTGGAATTCGGCCATGATTTCACTTTTGTCGGGGAGGAATACCGTGTACAGGTCGGCAATACCGACTTTTTCATTGATCTGTTGTTCTATAACCGCGCACTGACCTGCCTTGTGGCAATCGAATTGAAAATTGATGTGTTCCGTCCGGAGCATATGGGGCAGCTGAATTTTTACCTGGAAGCGCTTGATCGCGATGTAAAAAAGCCAAATGAAAATCCCAGCGTGGGGCTGATTCTCTGCACTGGCAAGGATGATACCGTTGTCGAATATGCACTCAGCAGAGCCATGTCCCCAACGATGGTTGCCGACTATACACTGCATCTGCCCGATAAGACAATTCTGCAAAACAAGCTCCGTGAACTCACTGAGCTTGCACTGGAAATCAGCGAGGAAAAAACGGATAAACGCGGTTATCTGCGTTCTTTTGTGAAAGAGCATTGATATTTTTATCAGTGCTTTTTTCTTTTGCCTGGCACTTCTTACGGCCCTGCGCATAAGCTATTCGTAAGCAGAATTTTCCAAGAGGCCTTTCATGAATGAATCCCCCATCACCGTTGCTCTGGCCGGAAATCCAAATGTGGGCAAAAGCACCATCTTCAATGGCCTGACCGGGATGCATCAGCATACAGCCAACTGGGCCGGTGTCACTGTGTCCGCCGCCGAAGGCTCCTATTCGTATATGGAGCAGGAATACCGCCTGATCGATCTTCCCGGCATCTACTCGCTCTCCTGCCATTCTGACGAGGAGCGGGTTTCAGAAAGCTTCCTCTCCTCCGGAAAGGCACAGGTGATTGCGGTTGTCTGTGATGCCACCTGTCTGGAGCGGGGCCTCCGCCTGCTAAAGCAGATCCTTGGCCTGGAGACGGTGAAGGATCAAGGAGTCCCTCTGGTTTTGTGCGTAAACCTCTGTGACGAGGCCTCCTGCCGGGGAATCTCCATTGATTTTGCCCTGCTGGAGGATGTGCTGCAGATCCCCGTGGTCCCCTGCTGCGCCCATAAGGCGGCTTCCCTGGACGATGTAAAAGCAGCGATTGCCAGCGCTGCCAAAAGAACGTTTTCCTATGACTGCCTGGATTATTCCCCGAAGAAGCTGGCAGCAGAGACGGCGGTGTATTCCCGGGGACATTTCCGGCCTCTGGAGGCCCGGCTCGACCGGATCTTTACGGGGCCGGTGACCGGCGTCTGCGTCCTTTTGCTTCTTTTATTTTTCCTGTTCTGGCTTACCATGGCCGGAGCCAATTATCCCTCCCAGCTTTTGTGGGATGCCCTGTTTGGACTGGAAAAGCATCTGGCTGCCGGACTTGTCACCCTGGCTGCCCCGGAGTGGCTCATCAGCTGCCTGGTTTACGGGGTGTACCGGGTTCTGGCCTGGGTAATCTCGGTGATGCTGCCGCCTATGGCGATCTTCTTCCCCCTGTTTACCCTGCTGGAGGATCTGGGATATCTTCCCCGGGCGGCCTTTCTCATGGACCGCGGCTTTGCCCGGTGCCGCTCCTGCGGAAAGCAGTGCCTGACCATGGCCATGGGGCTGGGGTGCAATGCGGCCGGCGTCACCGGATGCCGGATCATGGATTCTCCCCGTGAGCGGCTGATCGGGATCCTGACCAATGCCTTCATCCCCTGCAACGGGCGCTTTCCCACACTTTTTACCCTGATTACCCTGTTTTTTGCTGCCGGTGCCGCAAAGACTGCCGCCTCCTCCGTCACCTCGGCCCTCTGCCTTACCGCCGCCATCCTTACCGCCGTCTTTTCCACATTGCTTTTCTCCTGGCTCTTGTCCGTAACGGTGCTGAAAGGCATACCCTCCTCCTTCACTCTGGAGCTTCCGCCCTACCGGCGGCCCCAGATTCGGAAAGTGCTGGTGCGCTCTGTACTGGATAGAACCCTCTGCGTCCTTGGGCGGGCGGCCGCCGTGGCCGCTCCGGCTGGTTTGGTGATCTGGCTTATGGCCAATGTGTGCTGGATGGGCCCCCAGGCGGGATGGTTTGCCCTGCGCTCGTCGGCGGCGGCGGCGGGGGAAACCTTAGCAGCGGCAGTTCCCGCACTCACGGCCACTGGCCAGGAAGCAGTCAGTTCCGCTCCCAGCCTTCTCTCCCTTATCGCCGGATTCCTGGAGCCTCTGGGGCAGCTTATGGGACTGGACGGCATTATCCTCACGGCCTTCCTCCTGGGATTTCCTGCTAATGAGATTGTCCTGCCCATCATCCTGATGGCCTATCTGCAGACCGGCACCCTGACAGATATGAGTGACCTCACCGCCTTAAAGACCATACTGGTCAGCCACGGCTGGACCTGGCAGACCGCCCTTTCAATGATTGTATTCAGCCTCTTTCACTGGCCCTGCTCCACCACGGTACTGACCATAAAAAAAGAGACCGGTTCCCTGAAATGGACCGCTCTCTCCATTCTTCTGCCCACTGCCTGGGGCGTCCTTTTATGCATAATGCTTCATGGATGTCTGCGCTGGCTGTAGCCGCCAGCTTCGCAGACTCCAAGAGCTGACGCGGCCGCCAGCTCCCTAAAATTTCCTTCCCCCGCCGCCGGCCCGGTGGCCGCCATGGCTGTGGGTGGTGCTTCGCCCGCTTCCGCCCATGCGCCCCATGCCGCCTGCTCCTCCGCCTCTTGGCGGCTGCCGGGGAATCACCGTGTGCGTGACCGCCGTGTGAATCAGCCGGTCCTGGCTGGGTGCAGCACGGAAGTTCAGGCTGCTTTGATACGCCATGGCATTGGAAACGCCGTCCTTATCCTCCATCTTATACTGGCGCACCACCCCAAGGCAGACGCTTCCGGCGATCCCGCCGCTGACTGCCAGGGCAAAAAGCGCCTCATACCAGCGAATAGAACGATGGGGGATAATCTTTCCCGTATCCTCCTGATACACATACTGCCCAGAAGGAATTCCTTTTTCCCACCAGTATCCGGCCCTGTCCAAAGCCGCCCGGGCTGCACCAGCATACTCTCCCTGAGACACACAGGTATAGGCTTCATCCAGAATATCCTGAATCCGCTGGTGCGTCAGCACCTGAATCATGCCGCCGTAGGTTCCCAGATAAATCTCCCGGTTATCCATATCAATCAAAAAGACAAGACCATCCTCACGGTAAAGCTCCTCAAAGCCATGGTCAAAATAAAAGGAATCCGCAGTCTCACGGGCAGAACGCCCCTGGCCATCCTCCACAGTCAGTACCAGCACCGCAGCAGCAGCCCTTTCCTCCAGCGCCGCTGCCTGCCCCTCCAGCTCGTCCACCTCCTCATCGGAGAAAAGTCCCCCATAGTCATAGACCCGGCGGCCATCCTCCGGCAAAACGGCCTCTCCAGCGTAAGCTGCCGACGGAAACGCCATTCCCACCGTCCAGATGAGCACAAGCCACAGGCACAGAAGCAGGAAAAGGCGCCCTTTCCCCAGCTCATTTCCCTTACCTATTCTCTCTCTCAAAGGAAATACCCTCCTATCAAAAACAGCGCCAGCAAAGGCAGGAATACCGCCAGAAACAGCACCGCCAGCCGCCCATAATCCACCGGCAGCTCCCCGCAGACCTTGCCCGTCTGCCCATTTAAGGCAAAATAATAAATCTTCCCATCCTTCGGCCCCTTATAGGTCAATGTCCATACAGGAAACAGGCCGTAATACCATCTGGCATTCTGAATCTGGGCAGACTGGGCCCTGATTTTCAGGCTGGAATAGCCCTCTGCACTTTCCTTTAAGCGCATGGATGCCAGATCCTTTACCTCACGCTCCACTGCCTCTGCCAGCTCCCCGGACTCCATATCCCTTCGCTCTGCCTGGAAACCGGTAAGGTAGCTCATATGGAAAGGTTTCTGCCCCTCCGGCAGAAAGGGAAGAACCCCCTCTGACAGCCGGGCATTGTTCTTTTTCAGGGCATTGCGGGCTACATTGTCCACATCCATCTGCCCCCTCCGGCTGACCTGGTAAATCTTGTTTTCCGTATACCGCAGGTTTCCGGCAGTCCAGACCCGCATGCGGACGCCCTCCCCTTCAAGGCTTCCATCCACCTGGCAGCTGTACAGCCAGTAGGGAAAATAAACGCCGGTCATGGATTCCACCTGGCGGGGCGAGTAGAAATCCCGGGGCACAAACCGCTTCCTGCCAATCCAGCCGCGGAAAATCTCCTCCGCCTGCTTCCGGTCAATGGAAAAGGGGATAATGCAGTCCGGATGATATCCGCCCTTCAGCCGTCCCTCAATAATCACCGGATTGTGGCAGTAGTAGCAGAAAGACGCCGCAGTCGTCTCATCGGTGACCACCTGTGCCCCGCAGCTGGGGCACAGGCAGGATACGGCCTCCACCGGCGCCCCGGCAGAAGACATCCCTCCAGAAGTCTGTGCTCCTGCTTTTGCCGCACCGTTTTCCGCAGTCTGGGCTTCCTCCTCCAGCTCCTCCAGTCCAAAAAAGGACAGGCAATATTCACATTTGTATTTCTGTGTCCCCGGGTCGAAAGCCAGGCCGCCTCCGCAGTTGGGACACTGGTAAGTAATCGCAGCCATATGAACCGGTTCCTTTCCTTATGGTCTTGGTTTTCCGCACTCACTGCAGAACTTGCCGCTGTTCACGTGGCCGCAGCTGCAGGTCCAGGAGGCCGCCTGGGCTCTGGGGCTTCCGCACTCCGTGCAGAATTTCCCGCTGTTCACCTGACCGCAGGCGCAGGTCCAGGAAAGCGGCGCCTGACCTGCGCCTGCCGCCGTCTGCCCCATGCCTGCGGAAACCTGACCCATTCCCGCGGGAATCTGATTCATGCCCGCAGGAACCTGGCCCATGCCCGCGGGAACCTGGCCCGCTCCCACGGCTGTCTGGCCGCTCTGCTGCTGCATCTGCTGCAGATTGGCAGCGGAAGCCGCCTGCATAAAGCCGCCTCCTCCCTGCATGCCAAAGCCCATCCCCATATATCCGGCCATGGCTCCTGCAGAGTTAGATCCGGCACTTCGAAGGCCCTCGGCCACAGCCCCCTGGACATATCCCTCCCGGATGGAAGGATCGCTCAGCATGGCTCCCTGATTGCGCAGGTTGATCAGCCGCTGAGACTCTTCTGTATAGGAAATGCTGGCGATGCCCACTGCCTGGATTTCCATTCCCCGCATCTTCTTCCAGTCCGTATCCAGGGTATCCGCCATATACCGGCCCAGCTCTCTTCCCTTGGAAGCCACGAAGGAAATCCGGATTCCATCTGCAGACATCTGGTTGATGGAGGTCTGCAGGGCCTCCAGAAATTCCGCCAGGTACTGCTCATTGATGGCATCCACATCCACCCGGTCTGCATTCTTGGGAATTACCTCACTGTAAAATAAAAGAGGATCCGTAATCTTTATGGAATAGGTGCCGTGGGCCCGCAGGAAAAGCTCGGCATTGTAAAAATTGTCAAAATAATTCACCGGCGTCCTTGTCCCGAACTTGATTCCCTTAATCTCCTGAAGATTGATATAGTAAACCTTCTGGGCCCCCGGCGTCACGCCACCGTAGCGGATTCGGTTAAAGGATTCCTTCAGCGTGTCGCCAAACTGCCCGTTAAACAGCGATGGCAGGGAGGAAGTATTTACTTTATAGTAGCCTTCCTCTGCCGTATAATCGATAACCCTGCCTCCGTCCACCAGCATCATAAACTGGTTGGGGTAAACATGGATCACCGAGCCATTAGATACGGTATTGCTGCTTCCCTTGGTATTGGCGCCCTTTCGCACCGCCCTGCCAGCCGTAAACACGGTCTGATCGCCCATCTCATCCGGCTCAATTACCTCAAGCCACTGATCTGCCAGTCCGCCGCCGATGGCGCCTGCTGCTGCCTTGATAATGCCCATATTCCAGTCCTCCTGTAAAATGAAAGTTTATTGATTAACCCGGACGTTTCCCGCCTTACTTCTCCCATGCTTCCCGCATCATGGCAATCTCCCGGGCATAGCCCTCCAGCTCATTTGGCGTCTCCAGATAAAAGGGGAGCTGCCGGAGCGCCGGATGACGCACCACCCGGGAAAGCGCCTCAAAGCCGATATATCCCTCGCCGATTCTGGCGTGCCTGTCCTTTCTGGCCCCCAGAGGATTCTGGCTGTCATTTAGATGAATGGCCTTCAGCCGCTTAAGGCCGATAACCCGGTCAAACTCCTCCACCACCTCATCCAAATGGCCGGCAATATCATAGCCCCCATCCCACACATGACAGGTGTCCAGACACACGCCCACATGGTCAGAAAGCTCTACCCGGTCCAAAATCTCCCGCAGCTCCTCAAACCGGCCGCCGATCTCGCTCCCCTTCCCGGCCATGGTCTCCAGAAGCATCACTGTGTGCTGCTCCGGTTTTAAAATCTGATTCAGCATCGCCGCAATCCAGGCGATTCCGGTCTCCATCCCCTGTCCCACATGACAGCCGGGATGAAAATTATAAAAATTCCCCGGCAGGTACTCCATGCGGAGCAGATCATCTGCCATGGTTTCCGCCGCAAGGCTCCGCAGCCCCTCATCCGCAGAAGCTGCGTTCAATATGTACGGCGCGTGGGCAAGCACCGGCGTGATCCCGTGTTCCTTTGCAAGAGCCCTGAACGCCTCCACGTCCGACTCCCGGATTTCCTTGGCCTTAGTGCCTCTGGGATTCCGGGTAAAAAACTGAAACGTATCTGCCTCGATGGCAAGGGCATTCTTTCCCATGGCAAGAAAGCCTTTTGCTGAAGACAGATGACATCCGATTTTTAGCATAATTCTTTTCTCTCCGTATCCATTATCGATTTTCAGGAAGTGCCGGCCCCCAAAGGGGGCCGGCGCACTGGTCTGCCGCATTAATCGCAGCAGCCACAGTCCGAATTCTGGTTTCTTCTCCACTGGCAGCAGCTTCCGCAGCCGCAGTCATCGTTGTCATCCCGGTCGATTCCCTCCCGGAAACCAGCCTGGAAGCCATCCTGGAAGCCAGTCAGAAACGCCTGATTCAGGCGCTGTCTCACGCAGCATCCCCGGGAATTCCATCCCCAGTTATTCCAGTTGTTCCAATTATTCCAATTGTTCCAGTTATTCCAATTACATCCGTTGCAGCACATATGATTGAATCTCCTTTTTTGATGGTTGTACTATATCATATGTGGACAACGAGATTGTGTTACTTTGCCGCACCTGGGCCCTTCTCCCTCCGGCTCCGCCTTCCTTTTGGCAGTCCGGGGCTTAAGCACCAGACCGCCGCCGCCAGAAAGACACCGGCTAAAAGCACCTGCAGCACAAGGCTCACCGGCACCCATGCGCCGAGAATCGGATTATCCGGCCGTCCGCCAAACCACTGGCCAACAGAGGCCATGGTTTCCTGTCTCCCTAACTGTCCCCGGATAATTTCATAAAAGGTCACCGCCGGATTGAGCAGCAGCAGATAGAGGAAGCCGCCGGAATTTACCTGGCCCCCCATCCCGCCGATCTGGTTCACATAGCTCACATTCTCCACATTGGCCATGGACCAGATAAACTGGTTGATCCCGTAGGTACCTGCCACGAAAAGCGCCAGCATGCCATAGGAAAGAGCCGTGGCCATGGTGGTCCTGCGGCACAGAGCTGAAAAGCAGATGCCGATACAGGCGGTAAACAGCGCCGCCACCAGGAAGCTTAGCACCAGAAAGGCCAGATCCCACAGCCGTATGCCCCCGTAGACAAAGGACATGGCCATCACGGGAAAGCTGGACACAAACAGGAGAATCACATGATGCATGGCAGCCATCAGCTTCCCTGCCGCCACCTCAAGCCCGGTAACCTGGGTGGAAAGAAGCAGATCCAGGGTCTGCCGCTCCCGCTCCCCGCTGATGCTGCCTGCAGTCAATGCCGGCATCACAAAGAGAATCATCACAAAGGCGATAACCGCACCGAACACATAAAGCTCCAGAAAGGCGGAATACTGAATTTCCGCCGTCACCTCCACCTGGGCCACCATGGAATACATATTTAAGAGAGCCGCCAGCGCCAGTATGCAGTTAAACACCGTGAGAATCATGGGGATGCGGATGCTCCGGCTGCCCACTGTGCGCTCCCGCTTATAGATCGGGTTTGACCTCATACTGCAGCACCTCCTTATCTTCATGATCCGTAATCTCCATAAACAGGGATTCCAGATTTCCCTGCTGCCGGTAAAACCGGGTCACCGGCACCTCCGCGTCCACCAGCTGCTGGAGAAGCTGGGCCTCATCCTGGGAATCTCCCGTAAAGCTGATGGAAATACAGTCATTTTTGATGGAAATCGTGCGGACACAGCTGTGGCTGCGGAGAATCGCCATGGCCCGGTCCAGACTTCCCCTGACCACAATCAGCAGGGGATTTGACTGATCCACCCGCTCCATGATCTCCTTCATGCTGCCTCCCATGACCATCCGCCCCTGCTCGATCACCCCGATATCCGTGCACATCTGGGCCAGCTCCGACAGGACGTGGGAGCTGATGAGAATCGTCTTTCCCTGCTCATTCAGCTCCTGCACCAGCTCCTTAAACTCCGTCCTGGAACGGGGATCCAGGCCTGAGGAGGGCTCATCCATCACCAGAAGCTCCGGGTCATGGATCAGTGCCCTGGCCAGGCAGAGCCTCTGCTGCATGCCCCGTGACAGAGCATCCACAAAGAAATCTGCCCGGTCCAAAAGTCCAGCCTGCTCTAAAAGGGCCGTGCAGCGCCGTCTGGCCACAAGCCCGTCCAGGCCATAGCAGGAGGCAAAAAACTCCATATATTCCCACACCTTCAGGTTATCGTAGATCCCAAAGGAATCCGGCACATAGCCCACCAGCCCCTTGATCTTCTGGTATTCCCTGCCGGCATCAATACCGTTTATGGTCACCGTTCCCTCATCCGGAGCCAAAAGCCCCACCAGGATCTTAATGGTTGTGGTCTTCCCCGCCCCGTTAGGCCCCACGAAACCAAAGAGGGCCCCTTTCTCGATGGTCAGGTTCAGACCATCCAGAGCCGGATGCTTTCCGTATGTTTTTTTCAGATTTTCGATTTTAAGCACCGTTTTTCCTCCCCACTACAGATAAGATCGGAAGAGATACCTCCGGCATATACTCGGCATAGGCGCTGGAGACGTATTTCACCGTCAATGTATTTTCCTGATTCAGATAGGGCTCCAGCTGCCATACATTAAACTCCTTCTTTCCCCATTCCATCTGGTCAAAGTTTCCGGTATCGTAGTTGTAGAAGTAAATGTCGCCGCTGAAAACGGACAGCGTGCCATATTTGGCATTTCCCGTAAATTCCTCAGAAAGCGCAATCAGCGAAAGCTTCTCAATGCTTAAGTCGCCGCCGAAGGTATATTCCAGAGTCAGAGGAGCGCTGGAATCCATGGTGTTGGAGGTGGTACTGTAGGAACCGCTCACCAGCTCCGGGAGCCGCTCCTGGGAAGTGCGGCAGATGCGGCCGTCCATCTCATGCCTGGATTCTACCGAAGCCGTATACATGGTCAGCCCGTCTACCTCATAGCCCTCCTCCAGGAGAAAGCTCCCGTCTGCATTCTCCCCTCCAGCATCAAAGGCCACAACTCTGGCCTCATCCTGATAGCCAAAAAGAAGGTTGTCCAGGTAAAAGCTTAGGAGGTTTGTCCGGGCCAGGGATTTCATGTAGTCCGCAGACTGAATGTCCGCCTTGGCAAACAGATACCCGCCGCTGACCCGGTCTGCCGTCACATAGGAATTGCCCACCGGGTAATGAAGCACCGGAAGCCCGTCTAGCTGCACCGTCTCCCCGTCCTTTAAGGAATCAATCAC
Organism: Lachnospiraceae bacterium; assembly: GCA_017889125.1. GTDB lineage: Bacteria > Bacillota > Clostridia > Lachnospirales > Lachnospiraceae > Caccovicinus. The sequence continues at coordinate 3,921 of JAGHER010000186.1, read as the reverse complement.
TACCATGGAACCGGAACAGAGCACGCCTGCCCGCTCCACATCTCTTCCCAGCTGATTGGTGATGGTTCCGGTGACCTTTCCGTCAAAGCAGGTGATCTCCCCGGCAAAACCGCTGCCTGTCTCATTCTCCTCCCGCTTCTCCAGCCGGAAGAAATTCGGAGAAAAGGCATCCACATTCCATACATCCATCCGAGAAGCATCCTCATCATAGGATATGGTGAAATTCGCCCGCTCCTCACCGAAATACCGGGAAAACCGGGAATAGTCATAGGTTGTGGTTCTGGTCACCGGCCGGATGTCATAGGAAGGATCAAGAAGAACCGAATACGGCCGGTTGTAAGGCGTCCGGATATTCAGATAGGTGGATTCCACCACCGTATCCTCCGTATAATCCCGAATCGATGCATAATTAAAGAAGGTGTCCTCTATCCGGGTCTCATTTCCCATAAGGTATACCAGCATCCCGCAGCTTAAGGACAAAACCAGCACGCCCCGGCCATAAAAGCGGCCCAGCTGCCGGTGCTTTAAGAAAAAGTACAGTCCCGGCCCGGCCAGAAGGATATAGCCCACAATAACAATGCCGTACACAGAGACCCGCGGAAGATTCTTCACCGATCCGGAATTAATCAGGCTCTGCACCTCCAGATAATCCTGGTTCCCGCCGTCATAGAGGGCCTCTGCCTGCTGCTGGATCCGCTCCTCCCCAAGAAGGCTGGTGAATAATTTATTTACGTAAGGATGATCCTGACAAAACTCCCCGATATCCGAGAAATCAAAGGCAGCCACTGCCACCATGCCCTTCTCCCGGTTCACCGCCGTCACCACCGGCATACCGCTGCTGGAAAGCACTACCTGCCCGTCCCGGATCTCCACCAGAGTGGTGTCCAGCACCAGCTCCGCGTCAGAAGGGCCGTAGATGGCCAGCTCCTCGCCCATATTTACCGTCCGCTCCAGAGAATCCGGCACCGGCGAAGCAAGATCATCGGCCAGGAACATCTCCACGGCCTCCTCTCCGCCTGCCCCTGTCCCCAGAAGCAGCACGCCTCCACGGCTGACCCATTCATTGATGGTGTCGACCTGGCTGGGATTCAGCCGCCGGATATCGTAATTGGTAATCATCAGCACATCCAGCTGGTCAAGGCCTGCCGCCTGCTCCGGTATGCTGCCCGCCACCATCGCACAGGTGCGGGTAAGAAGGGTGCTGTGCTGGATGCCCACGCCATTTAAGTAGTCCAACTGCCCCTGGGAATCGCTTAAAACACCAATGAGAAGCTCCGGCGTATCCTGACGGATATTGATTTTCAGGCGCTTCTGCATAATCACCTGATCCTCCTCATCCTTCAGAAACACATACAGCTGATCTGCCCTAAGGCCAAGGGGAACATTCAGATTGATCTGGACAGTCTCCTCCCCCTGAAGGCTCACGGGATATTCGTACTGGTAAATATCAAAATCCGACTCCATGGACTTGATCGCCACCCTGCCGGAAAAAGCCTCTGTCCGCTGGTTGGTCAGGGTTACATAAATAGGAAGGTAACGTCCTCCTTTGGCCATATTGTCATAGCCGTAGCTGGCCTCCATGGCCACCGGTGAATTGCGGTAGCCGTAGGCGGAATCTACCGCCTCTACGCTGGTTTCCTCTCCGTAAGCCGCAAAGCTCCCGCCGCAAAGAGACAGGCAGAATAAAAAAAGAATCCCGCCGCGCAGGATTCTCCCACTGCGGCGGAAAGCCGGTTTTCCTGAGCTGAATATCTTCATACGATCCTCACTCAATTTTGCTGAAATTCTCCTTATTAACGTCAAAATTTACTTTAAGCTTTACCGTAAATACCGTGCCCTGCAAGTCACTGGACACCTGTATGCTGCCGCCGTGCATCTCCACGATATTCTTGGCGATGGCTAATCCTAAGCCAGTGCCGCCTGTGCTGGTGGACCGTGACTGCTCTACCCGGTAAAACTTATTAAAAATCAACGGCAGCTCCTGCTCGGGAATCACCCGCCCGTAGTTCACCACCGATACGGTGACGATCTCCTCCTCCGCGTGCACCTTCACCAGGATCCGCTTGCCGTCGGCGCCGTACTTGATGGCATTGTTGATCAGATTGTCAAAGAGACGGGCTAAGAGGTTCCCATCCGCCGTGATCACCTGGGCCGGCACATTGGAGGAAAGCTCGTAAGTGAGATTTTTCTCCGCAAAGCTGGGGTAAAATTCCTCCAGAAGCTGGCTTAGCAGCTTGATAATATCCACCTGAGCCACCTTCATGGCCATCTTCCCGTAGGTCATCTTGGTAAAGCCGAAGAGATCTTCAATCAGCTTCTCCAGACGCTTGGACTTGGTGTAGGCAATGTCGATGTATTTCTTCTCCAGCTCCGGCGGAAGCTGCAAGCTTGCATTGCCCCTAAGAAGCTCCAGATAGCCAATGATGGAAGTCAGGGGCGTACGCAGATCGTGGGCAATGTTGGTAATCAGCTCATTCTTGGTGCGCTCTGCCTCCCTCTCCCGGTCCATCAGGTTCCGGATGTCCTCCACCATCTTATTGAGATTCTCCGCCATGGCAGAAAATTCATCATCGCCCACCACATCCACGTATGTATTCAGATCGCCCTCGGAAATGCTCTGCATGGCAGAGGAGATCTTCCCGATGTATTTCACCGAACGGTGCTGCAGCACCAGGAAAGCCGCGGAAAATACCAGTATGCCCAGGATCACATAGATCAGGACGCCCAGGATCCCGCCGCTCTGCGCCGTAAGCAGGGCCGTCAGGCTGTTCTCCCGCCCCGTCTCCTGCAGGTACCTTGAGATGATGGAAACATTCGTCACCAGAAAAATCTCCACCATACACGCAATCAGGGCGCTGTAGCCGATGTTGGCAGCAATCCGGCCAAAAAAGCGCCTGCTCATATCCTTATTTTTCAATCTTGTATCCTACTCCCCACACTGTTGTGATAATCTTGTTCTGCCGGGTGTCCTCCTTCATCTTCCCCCGCAGGCGGCGGATATGTACCATTACCGTGTTGTTGGCCTCATACACCTTTTCATTCCAGACGTTCTCGAAAATCTCGTCGGTGCTGAACACCCGCCCCGGATTGGAAGCCAGCAGGTACAGAATGTCAAATTCAATGGGGGTAAGCTTGATCTCCTCCCCATCCACCGTAACCTTGTGATTATCCTTATTGATGGTCAGTCCCTTGATGGAAATTTCATTTTTCCCGCTGTCATGGACGCTGCTGTTGGGATTTAACTGGGTGTAGCGGCGCAGCTGGGACTTCACCCGTGCCGTCAGCTCCAGGGGATTAAAGGGCTTGGTCACATAATCATCGGCGCCGGTGCCCAGTCCCAGGATCTTATCCAGATCCGCCGACTTGGCGCTCAGCATAATAATGGGGATATTGTTGGTCTCCCGGATCTTCTTGCACATATCCAGGCCGTTCATGCCAGGCATCATGATGTCTAAGAGCACCAGATGGATCTCCTCCTTCGAAAGGATCTCCAGCCCTTCCTCCGCGTTATTCGCCTTAAATACCTTATAGCCGTCACTGACCAGATAAATCTCAATCAGATCCGCAATCTCCTTCTCATCATCTACAACTAAAATACGGGTCTCCGCCATTCCAAAGCTCCTCCTCTATCTGTTGTTTTCCGCCTGCGGGCGGATTATCTTCATACACTTGCCCTAATTGTAACATAAAATTTCTTTTTTTAGTTTACCACATGCTGGAGAATTTTGCTTTACTTTTCTCTTACTTTATCCTGAAAAATGTGGAGATGGGAATAGATCGATTAAGCAAATGCACGGGCGTTTGACATTTTTTCACTCCATCGCATCCCTCAAAGCTAGTGCTAGCCTTATTTTTTTGTCAAATTTGAATTTTATACTTGCACATTCCACTATAGTACGGTATAATGAAGAGAGGTGATTT
>JAGHER010000185.1 GCA_017889125.1 Lachnospiraceae bacterium | reverse complement strand
GGTTGGTGCCTTTTCTGTTGACTTTTCTCCCGAAAGGATTTATATTCAAATCTGAAATTGCACAAATTACACAGCAAACCTACATGCGCCCGGCAGACGGGTGCTTGACCAATCCATGAAGGGCTGGCGGGCGCATGGGGCATCCCTGAATACATGCCGCCTATTCGGCGGCAGGATTTTCAGAGTAAACCTACATGCGCCCGGCAGACGGGTGCTTTATCAATCCACGAAAGTCTTGGCGGGCGCATTTGGCATCCCTGAACACATGCCGCCTATCCGGCGGCAGGACTTTCAGAGAAAAAAGGTGTTTGAAAACATGAAAAAACTAGCATTAAGTGATGAAATTCTGCTGAGTATCCAGCAGCCAGCCCGCTATATCGGCGGCGAGGTAAACATGGTGGTAAAAGATCCGTCCAAGGTGGACATCCGCTTTGCCATGTGTTTCCCGGATGTATACGATATTGGCATGTCCCACTTGGGAATCCAGATCCTTTATGATCTCTTTAACCGCCGGGAGGATGTGTACTGTGAGAGGGTGTATTCCCCCTGGACAGATTTAGACAAGCTCATGCGTGAGCAGAACATTCCTCTTTTTGCCCTGGAATCTCAGGATCCTATCCTGGATTTTGACTTTTTAGGAATTACCCTGCAGTATGAGATGAGCTACACCAACGTGCTGCAGATCCTGGACTTATCCGGGATTCCGCTCCATGCCGCAGACCGGGGAGAGGACTGCCCCCTTGTGATCGGCGGCGGCCCCTGCGCCTACAATCCGGAGCCGCTGGCCGATTTTTTTGACCTGTTTTACATTGGTGAGGGCGAGACCGTTTATTACCAGCTTTTTGACGCTTATCTGGAGAATAAGCGGGCCGGCGGATCACGGAAGGAATTTCTTGAGATGGCGGCGGAGATTCCCGGCATCTACGTGCCTTCCTTTTACGAAGCCGAATACCATGAGGACGGCACCATCAAGCGCTTTTATCCCACAAATCCACACGCCAGCGAGACCATCACCAAGGAGCTGGTGGTAGACATGGATTCCGTTCCTTATTTAGAAAAGCCCCTGGTTCCCTATATTAAGGTGACCCAGGACAGGATTGTGTTAGAAATCATGCGGGGCTGTATCCGCGGCTGCCGGTTCTGTCAGGCGGGCAACGTGTACCGGCCTCTGCGTGAACGGGGCCTGGAATATTTAAAGGAGCACGCCGTGAAGATGTTAAAATCCACCGGCCACGAGGAGATTTCCTTAAGCTCCTTAAGCTCCAGCGACTACACCCAGTTAGAGGGGCTGATCCAATTTCTGATCGATGAATTTAAGGGAAAGGGCGTCAATATTTCCCTTCCCTCCCTGCGCATCGACGCCTTCTCCCTGGATGTAATGAGCCAGGTGCAGGACGTGAAGAAGAGCAGCCTGACCTTTGCCCCGGAGGCCGGTTCCCAGCGGCTTCGGGATGTGATCAACAAGGGCCTTACGGAGGAAGATATCTTAAATGGCGCCGCCCAGGCCTTCCACGGCGGCTGGAACCGGGTGAAGCTGTACTTCATGCTGGGCCTTCCCACAGAGACTGTGGAGGATATGGAGGGCATTGCCCTTTTATCAGAAAAGGTGGCGGAAACCTACTATGATGAGATTCCCAAGGAACAGCGCCATGGGAAGGTACAGGTAGTGGCCAGCTCTTCCTTCTTTGTGCCGAAGCCTTTCACCCCCTTCCAGTGGGCAAGGATGTGCACAAAGGACGAGTTTATCGACCGGGCCAATATTGTCCGCCGGAAATTCCGGGAAATGTTAAATTACAAGAGCCTGAAATACAACTGGCATGAGGCCGAGCTTACGGTGTTGGAAGGCGTCCTTGCCCGGGGCGACCGGAAGGTGGGCGCAGTCATCGAGGCCGCCTACAAAAACGGAGCGCTTTTTGACTCCTGGTCTGAATATTTTGACAATGAAATCTGGATGAAGGCCTTTGAGGATTGCGGCGTGTCCATTGATTTCTATACCACCAGGGAGAGGGGACTGGACGAGATCTTCCCCTGGGACTTTATCAACGCCGGTGTGTCCAAAGAATTTTTAAAGCGGGAATGGCTTCGGGCCATGGGAGAGGAAGTTACACCCAACTGCCGCCAGCGGTGTTCCGGCTGCGGCGCCATGAATTTCGGAGGAGGTGTCTGCTATGAAGGTAAGAATTAAATTTTCCAAGCACGGCCCCATGAAATTCATCGGCCACCTGGATATCATGCGGTATTTCCAGAAGGCCATGCGCCGTGCCGACGTGGCCATCTGCTACAGCGGCGGCTTCAGCCCCCATCAGATCATGTCCTTTGCCGCGCCTCTGGGGGTGGGCATCACCAGCAACGGGGAATATCTGGACATTGAGACGGAGGATACTGAGGATCTTTCCACCATGAAGGACCGGCTGAACCAGGTGATGGTGGAGGGCGTGGAAATCAAAAGCGTCCGCAGGCTTCCTGATTCCGCAGCAAATGCCATGTCCATTGTGGCTGCCGCTGATTACACGGTGGTTTTCCGCCAGGGCTATGAGCCGGAGGATACTGCCGGCTGGATGAAGGGCGTGGAGGAATTTTACCGCCAGGACCATATCTTGATTACGAAAAAAACGAAAAAGGGCCAGAAGGAGCTGGATCTTAAGCCGTTGGTGTATGAGATCCGCGCCGAGGGAGAGCGCCTGTTTTTAACCATCTCCACCGGCAGCAGCGAAAATATCAAGCCGGAGCTGGTGCTGGATGCCTATTATCAGCATCTGGGCCAGGAAAGGCCCCAGTTTGCCTTCCAGGTACAGCGAGAAGAGGTTTACGCAAAGGCGCCGGAGGGCGCTTCCCGTCCTTTCCTTACTCTGGAGGAAATCGGAGAATAGGAGAGCACCTTGAGTAAACTGATTATTACGAAAAAAGACCAGGCCATCTTAACAGCCCTGGCTGACGGCCGGAAAATCCTGCAGCTTGGCCTGGAGCCCCTCCAGGAGAAGGCTGCCTTAAACAGCATTTACATTGGAAAAGTGCAGAATGTGCGGAAAAACATCAATTCCGCCTTTATTGAGATCGGCGGCGGCATCATCGGCTATTACAGCCTCTCGGACAATCCCCTCCATCTTTTTGCCGACGGTACCTGGAAAAAGGACCTGAGGCAGGGGGATGAAATTTTGGTACAGGTAGCCCGCGACGCGGTAAAGACCAAGGCGCTGGTGCTTACCGGCCGCCTGTCCTTTACCGGAAAGCTGGCCGTCCTCACCGCCGGGAAAAACGGTATTGGCTTTTCCGGCAAGATTAGCAGCCGCGCTTTTAAATCCAGCGTTCGAAAGGCTCTGGAGACGGTGGATCTGGATGGCTTTGGCCTCATCGTCCGCACCAACGCGGAAGCAGCGGGAGAGGAAGAGCTTCTGGCAGAGATCCGCAGTCTGAAGGCAGAATACGCCCAGGTCATCCGGAGCGCTCCCTACCGCAGCTGCTGCAGCCTCCTCTATCAGGGGCCGGCAGCCTTTCTGGCCGGTGTTCGTGACGCCTACTCCTCCCAGCTGGAGGAAATCATCACCGATGATCCCGATCTTTATCAGGCCCTTTCTGCTTACCTGAAAAAGGAGCAGCCAAAGGATCAGGAGAAGCTTCGTTTTTACCAGGATCCCCTTCTTCCCCTAAGAAGCCTTTACAGCCTGGACCGGGCTCTTGAAGAGGCTTCCTCCAAAAAGGTCTGGCTGAAATCCGGAGGGTATCTGGTGATCGAGCCCACTGAGGCCCTTGTGGTCATCGATGTAAATACCGGAAAATATTCCGAAAAAAAGACCCTTAAGGAGACGATCCGCAAGATCAATCTGGAGGCCGCCGACGAAATCGGCCGGCAGCTCAGGCTTCGGAATCTTTCCGGTATTATCCTGATTGATTTTATCGATATGACCGAAGAAGAGGACCGGAAAGACCTCCTGACCTACCTGGAAGGTGTGGTAAAAAAGGATCCGGTAAAAACCACCGTGGTGGAAATCACCAAGCTGAATCTGGTGGAACTCACCCGCAAGAAACTTCACCGGCCCCTTCATGAGCAGCTTGCTGCCCTGGGCGGCCAAAAGGAAGAGACAAAGGAGAACTGGGTATGAAAATCATTATTGTGGGCTGCGGTAAAGTAGGGGTTACCCTGGCGCAAAAATTAAACCGGGAAAATCATGACATTACGCTGATTGACCGGAATTCAGACGTACTCCGGTCTGTGACAGACAGCATTGATGTGATGTCCGTCACCGGGAACGGAGCCATTTTCCAGACACAGATGGAGGCCGGTATCCGGGAAGCCGATCTGATGATCGCCACCACCAATTCCGATGAGCTTAACATGCTCTGCTGCCTGATTGCCAAAAAGGCCGGAAACTGCCATACCATCGCCAGAATCCGGAACCCGGAATATTCCTCGGAAATCCACTATTTCCGTGAGGAGCTGAATCTTTCTCTGGCCATCAATCCGGAGTTAGCAGCCGCTCATGAGATTTCCAAGCTGCTGCGTTTCCCCTCCGCCATCAAGATCGACAGCTTTGCCAAGGGCCGCCTGGAGCTTTTGAAATTCATCATCCCGCAAAATTCTCCCCTGAATCAAATGCGGATTATGGAGGTAGGACAAAAGCTTAAATGCAATGTGCTGATCTGCATTGTGGAGAGAGGGAAGGAGGTCATTATCCCCGACGGAAGCTTTGTCCTTCAGGAAGGGGATAAGATTTCCTTCATTGCCTCCCAGAAAGATTCCTCAGAATTTTTCCAGAAGGTGGGCATCGTAAACAACAACGTCAAGTCCATCATGATCGTGGGCGGCGGACGCCTTACCTTCTATCTGGCGAAGCTTCTTAAGGACACAAAAATCAAAATCAAGATTATTGAGCAGGATCTGGATCGCTGCACGGAGTTAAGCGAGCTTCTCCCCTCCGCCATGATTATCCATGGAGACGGCTCCGACCAGCAGCTTCTTTTAGAGGAGGGCATCAGCCAGGCGGAGGCCTTTGCCTCTCTGACGGGATTTGATGAGGAGAACATCATGCTTTCCCTCTATGCTGCCAGCAAATCCAGGGCCAAGCTGATTACCAAGGTGAACCGGATTTCCTTTGAGGAGGTTATCGATTCCCTGAACTTAGGCAGCATCATTTATCCCAAGCTGATTACCGCAGACTCCATCCTTCAGTACGTCCGGGCCATGCAGAATTCTCTTGGCAGCAATGTAGAGACGCTGTACCGGATCGCCGATGACCGGGCAGAGGCCCTGGAGTTTCGTGTAGGGGCAGATGCCGCAGCCATAACCGGCATCCCCTTAGAAAAGCTGCAGCTAAAGAGCAATCTTCTTGTAGCCGGCATTAACCGCGGCCGGAAGATCATCATTCCCCGAGGCAAGGATACCATGGAGGTGGGCGATTCGGTAATTATCGTGACCACTAACCGGGGGCTGAAGGATCTGAAGGATATCTTAAAGTAAAGGTGGTCGGAGAAAGAGATGAACATTTCGATAATTCGCTATATTTTGGGGTGGATACTGAATATTGAGGCGGCACTTATGCTGCTTCCCTGCCTGACTGCGCTGATTTACCAGGAAAAGAGCGGGATTTATTTTGTGATTACCATGGTTCTCTGCGGCGGACTGGGCGCCCTGTCCACCTTCCGCAAGCCGAAGAATACGGTTTTCTATGCCAAGGAGGGCATGGTTTCCGTGGCCCTCAGCTGGATCGCCCTCAGCTTTTTCGGGGCGCTTCCCTTTTACTTAAGCCGGGAAATCCCCGTCTTTGAGGATGCCCTCTTTGAGGTAATTTCCGGCTTCACCACCACTGGCTCCAGCATCCTCCCGGATGTGGAGGCTTTAAGCCGCTGCATGCTTCTTTGGCGAAGCTTTACCCACTGGATTGGAGGCATGGGCATTATCGTGTTTATGCTGGCCGTTCTTCCCTCCATTGGCGGCGGCGCCACCATGCACATCATGCGGGCGGAAAGCCCCGGCCCCTCTGTGGGAAAACTGGTCCCCAAGGTTCGGGCCACGGCCACCATCCTGTATCAGCTGTATATCGGCATCACCCTGGTACAGATTGTGCTTCTCCTTTTGTTCCGGATGCCGCTTTTTGACACCCTCTGCATCACCTTCGGCACAGCCGGAACAGGAGGCTTTGGTATCCTCAACAGCAGCTGTGCCGATTACACCCATCCGCAGCAGCTGATCATCACCATTTTCATGATCCTGTTCGGGGTAAACTTTAACGTTTATTATCTGCTGCGGATCCGAAAGCCAAAGGATGCATTCCGCTGCGAAGAGGCCAGAGCATACTTAGGAATTATCGCCGCCTCCATTATCCTCATTGCCTTTAACGTGCGGCACATGTTCCCAAGCCTTCTGGAATCCTTTCACCAGGCGGCTTTCCAGGTGGCTTCCATCATCACCACCACGGGATTTGCCACCACCGATTTCGATCAGTGGCCGGAATTTTCCAAATCCATTCTGGTAATCCTGATGTTTATCGGCGCCTGCGCCGGAAGCACCGGCGGCGGACTCAAAGTATCCCGTGTTTTAGTGGGCGTCAAGGAAATGCTGCAGGAGATGCGGAGCCTGTTCCATCCCCAGTGCGTAAACGTCCTTCGGCTGGAAGGAAAACGAGTGGAAAATACCACCCTTCGTTCCATCAACGCCTTTTTCGTCACCTACGGCCTGATTTTCTTTTTGTCCCTGCTGATCGTCAGCCTGGATAATTTTGATTTTACCACCAACTTCACGGCAGTGGCCGCCACCTTCAACAATATCGGCCCCGGCCTTTCCAAGGTGGGCCCGGTGTGCAATTGGAGTGAGTTTTCCCCGCTGTCCAAGTATGTGCTGATGTTTGACATGCTTGCCGGCCGTCTGGAGCTGTTCCCTCTGCTTTTGCTGCTCAGTCCCTGGACCTGGAGGAAAAATTTCTAATCCCTATTTACTCCACCGTCACCGATTTTGCCAGATTACGCGGCTGATCAACATCCAGATTCTTCCCCACGGAAGCGTAGTAGGCAATCAGCTGCAGGGCCACTGCAATGGGGAAGACGGTGAAAATATCCCGCACCGGCGGAATAGTAATATGCACATCTGCCAGGCTCTTGTCCACTGGCGCACCTTCCCTGGTGAGAAGGATCACGAAGGCGCCTCTGGCCTTTACCTCACGGACATTTGACATGGCCTTGGAAAAGATCCTGTCCTGCGTGGCGATGGCGATAACCGGCACATTTTCAGAGATCAGGGCAATGGTTCCATGCTTCAGCTCACCGGCCGCATAGGCCTCCGCATGAATGTAGGAGATCTCCTTCAGCTTCAGCGCACCTTCCAGCGAGAAAGCGTAATCCAGTCCCCGCCCAATGAAAAATGCGTCCGGGCTCTGAATCAGATGGCTCACCACCGCTTTCATTTCTTCCTGCTTCTGCAACATGGCCTCCATAGCCGGAATCACATCCAGAAACTCCCCGAAAAATGCTGCGGCCTCCTCCCGGCTATAAATTCCGCGCACCAGCGCCATCCGGCAGGCAATCATATAAAGGGCTGCCAGCTGGACAGTATAGGCCTTTGTGCTGGCCACCGCGATCTCCGGGCCTGCATGGGTGTACAGCACATACTGGCTTTCCCTGGCTATGGTAGAGCCCTTAACATTGACAATCGATAAGGTCTTCGCCCCCAGATCCTCTGCCAGCTCCATAGCTGCCAGGGTATCAATGGTTTCTCCGGACTGGGAAATTACAATAGCAAGGGTGCTGCTGTCAATCAGCGGCTGCTGATACCGGAATTCTGAAGCAATCGTCACCGTAACCGGGATACGCAGCAGGGGCTCCATAATGGATTTTGCCACCATACCCGCATGCATGGCCGTGCCGCAGGCGATCACGTGAATCTGGCTGCATTCGGCAAAAAGTGCATCAGGAATGCGGTCATCCGAAAAATCCGGAAGCCCCTTACTCAGACGGGGCAGCACCGTATTCTTCATGGCCTCCGGCTGTTCATGGATTTCCTTCAGCATAAAATGGGGAAAGCCATTCTTCATCGCCGCATCCATGTTCCAGTTCACCCGCATGATCTCCGGCTGAAGCTTTTCAAAGGTTTCCTGATCGTAGGCCTGTACCTTGTAAGGCGTAAGCCGCACAATCGACTGCTCCGGCACCACAAAATACTTTTGGGTGTAGGGCAGCAGGGCCGTGAGATCAGAAGCAATCAGCGCTCCCGAGTGGGTGTAGGACGCTACCAGCGGGCTGATCCGCCGCACAGCATAGATTTCCCCCGGCCGGTCCGCAAACAGGATGCAGAAGCCGTAGGTTCCCTCCAGCTTTTTCGTCAGCTGCCGCACCGCATCCAGAGGATCCCCCTCATAGAGGGCATCCAGCACCCAGGCAGCCACCTCACTGTCTGTCTGGGAGCAAAGCTTCTCTGCCAGATGGTATTCCTCCGTCAGCTGATGATAATTTTCAATAATTCCATTATGAATCAGGGTTACCCGTCCTGCCTGATGGGGATGGGCGTTCTCCGCCGTCACCCCGCCGTGGGTGGCCCAGCGGGTATGGCCGATTCCGCAGTGGGAATCGGCCGCAATCCGCCCGCAGGCCTCTTTAAGGGCTTCTACCTTTCCCACCTGGCGAACCAGGCGAATCTGCGAATCTGTGTCAAAAAACGCAATGCCGGCGCTGTCATAGCCCCGGTATTCCAGACCGGAAAGCCCCTCCAGAAGAATCCGTTTTGCCTCCAGGGGTCCGGTATATCCAATTATTCCGCACATATATTATTTTCCTTTCTACTTGTGTCTTATTGTCTGTGTTCTGTTCTCTGTGTCCTGTTTTCGTCTTCAATTATTCTGTTTTTGAATTTTGTTCATAAATTTTGTTTATTTTCTTGAATTCTGTTTTTCCGTTTCGTTTTCTTCGATTTTCTGCCCTTTGTTTTGCAGTCGCCTGCATATTTTCTGCAGAAATCACACGCTCGAAGCAGCATGGGAGAGCATCCGCCGAATTTTCGATTCTCTCTCCACCTCGTTAACCCGTTCCAGAAAGCCTTAAAAGCTCCTCACGATCCTGAAACTGGTGCATGGCGCTTAGCTTTGCTATTAAACTCTCTGCCCTCCTCAACGCAGATTGAGCACATTATAGCGCTGGAAACAGCTGTTCGTCAACTTTCTTAACGAAGAATTAAACTTTTTTAACTAATCTTTCACTGTTTTTTAAAAATAAAGTATGCTATACTAAAGCGGAAAATTCGAAAAAAGAATGTGATAACTATTGAAAGCAAAAGAAAAGAGAAGACAGCTTGCCACCGCCATCACCGCACTGGCTTTTGCCGGGTGCGGCGTATTTCTGGCTGAGGCAGGCCGCCGCTATGAAGAAATACAGCAAGAAAAGCTTGCCGCAGCCATCCCGCAGAATGCGGAGGCGGCTCCATTTTCCCGCCAGGCTCCCATACCGGCAAAAATACAGCCAGAGGCACTGGCAGAAACCGAAGCCACAGAAGAGGAGAGTGAAGCCGCCTTCGAACCGGCGCCAGATAAACTGAATCTGGCTTATTATTTTCCCGAAGAAAGCGACACAAACAGCATCATTAACAGCTACGCCGGTCAGGTATTTCAGGATTTAACTGTCCTGGATTCCCAATGGCTGGCTGATCTGTATGAGCTTGCTGATGTGAAGCCCGCCGATATGGCGGTCCGTCTGGGAAGGGATGCTGCCTCCATACAAGGGAGCTACAATCCCAAGGATGAATCCCAGGATCCAAACAATCCCCAGACCTGGATTCTCAGCAACTGGAAAAAGATTAATGTCTCATTTACAGACGGTGATGGAAAGCGTATCACCGGCTTTTCTAATGTAAAAGATATTCTGGCCATGGCCAGTGTTTACACGTACTACACGGATATGCTGGACAGCCAGCTTTTTTCCGACTATGCCCACCAGCTCTGGGAAAATTCCCACAGCTACACGCTGAGCATGAGCGAAATCTATTACTGCGACGGATGCCTGGACAAGACTGACGAAGAAATCGCCATGGAGGAAGAAGCTATGGAATCGGAAGCCATGTCCATGCTGTCCCCCGGCGAAGTCATGATCAATGATGAAGAGTCCCCCGCTGCCGATGGCACGCCTCTCGTGGAAGAGGGGACATCAGGTGCTTTTTCTGGCGTGTCTTCAGCGGGAGAAGAAATGACATCGGCCGCCTCAGGCATGTCCTCAGTGGAAGAAGAGCAGGCACTGGCACCCTCAGGCACGTCCTCAGCAGAAGAAGAGCAGACACCGGCACCCTCAGACATGCCTTCAGCAGAAGAAGGGCAGGCATCGGCTTCTGATGGTGCATCTACCGCTGGCGGAGAGCCTATTTCCAGACAGGCTGCCTCGGAAGATGTCCCCCGTATCATACAGCGTGCCAGCTCCGGAAATCCTTTTCCCCCGGCTGAAGCGTCCGCCTCCCAGGCAGCCGCCCGTACCTCATCTTCAGACAATCCGGCGGAGACAAGCACAGATACCGCCGGACCGGCAGGACCAGAAGACACCACCGGACCAGCGGTGTCCGCTGAACCCGCAGAGACCGCCGGACCAGAGGACGCCGCTGAATCCGCAGACATCGCCATACCGGCGGACGCCCCTGAAAGCAGCCTGAAGGCATCTGCCAGTCTGGCCAGCCAAGGCCCGGATCCTTCCCTCGAAAAAAGCGGAGAGGAATCCCGCCATGCAAACTGTCCCGGGCACGTAGATCTGAATATCCGCGTCAAAATCCTTGGCCTTTCCGACAAAAACGGCCTTTATCAGGCAGACACGTTAAGTTCTGCTGAAAATGACACAGATGGCTGCACCTGGGAGGGCTGGACCGATGAGACAAAGGCATATGTAGACGCCATCAGCAGCCAGGACTGGTTTGCCGACTATGGTCTCAGCGTTTCCTCCCTGTCTCTCAGTGATCCGTTAACTGACGAGGAAATCCAGACCTACATGGACGGTCTTCCCGCCGGCCTGTCGCAGACGCGCAGGGACATTATTCATTTTGCCCTGAGTTCAGTAGGGCGGGTTCCCTACTATTACGGCGGTAAGGCTTCTGCGCCCGGCTATGAGGGAAATAATTTTGGCGCACTTGTTTCCTCCGATCAGCAGGGCCGTGTGCTGAAAGGCCTTGACTGCTCCGGCTGGATCAACTGGGTATACTGGTCGGTTACCGGCAAACGCCTGGCAGGCGAAAGCACCAGCAGTCTGATTCTCTGCGGCGAAAAGATCAGCCGCGGTGACCTTCAGCCGGGAGACATTGTGGTCCGCACAGGAACCAGCGCCCATGTGGTTATGTTTTTGGGCTGGTCGGCTGATGGAAGAATGAACGTTATCCATGAGTCCAGCGCATCCGTAAATAATGTCACCTTAAAAACCATGGATGCCGCCTGGCCCTACTACCGAAAGCTGACGGAATAATGATAAACCAGCTTTCACACACATTATTGCAGTAAAAGAGGTTTTATTTTATGTCTAGGAGAGAAGATTACGAAGAAGAATATGAAGATGAGCTGGACCGCATGCGGGCTCAGCGCAGACGGAAAGCCGGGGCGAGAGCTGGAGAGCAGCATGTCCGCCGTTCTTATCCTGCCGGACCGGAAATCCGTTCTCAGCAAAGGAACGCACCTGACCTGGAAGATGACTTTGAAATCACCTATCTCGAGGAAGATCCGGTGCCTAAGCAGGCGCCCTCCAAAAAACGTTCTGCATCCGGCAGTCACAGACCTCCCCGACGCAAAAAGAAAAAAGGAAAAAGGCTCCTTCTTACCCTGCTGCTCATCCTTGCAGCAGCAGCGGCAATCTTATTTGTAAAGCGTTGGATGAAGGATCGGGACGGCTATTGGAATATTGCAGTCTTTGGCGTAGATTCCCGTGACGGCAACTTAAGCAAAGGTGCTCTGGCCGATGTACAGATGATTGCCAGTATCAGCCGAAAAACCGGAGAAATCCGCCTGGTATCCGTCTATCGGGATACATACGTACAGATTGATGACGAAGGCAGCTTCCACAAGATCAATGAAGCATATTTTAAAGGCGGATATCAGCAGGCCCTGGATACCTTTGAGCGAAATCTGGATATCCATGTAGATGACTACGCAACCTTCAACTGGAAGGCAGTTGCTGATGCCATTAATATTCTCGGCGGAATCGATCTGGAAATTACTGACAGCGAATTCAAATACATAAATTCCTTTATCACGGCAACGGTAGAGTCCACCGGGGTCTATTCCACACATCTGGAAAGGGCCGGCATGAATCATCTTGATGGTGTTCAGGCAGTGGCATACAGTCGGCTGCGGCTGATGGACACTGACTTTAACCGGACAGAACGCCAGCGGAAGGTAGTTTCTCTGGCCCTGGAAAAAGCCAAGCAGGCAGACCTGAACACATTAAAGACGGTAATCGCAACGGTAATTCCGGAAATTTCCACCAGCATTGGTGTGGAGGATGTAATTCCTCTGGCATCAAATGTAAACCGCTATTACCTGGGGCAGACCGGCGGCTTCCCCTTTGCCAAAACTACCGCGATGATTTCCAAAATGGACTGCGTTGTTCCCATGACGCTGGAATCCAACGTGATTCTTTTACATCAGTTTCTTTTTGATGATGCTGCCTACGTGCCGTCTTCATCCGTAAAAGAAATCAGCCAGAAAATCTGTGAAATCACCAGCATTTACGAAGAAGGCACTGCCACCGGGGTTGATTCCAATCTAACCGGCTCCTCAGGCTCTTCCGGCGGCTCCTCAGGGGCCGGGACGCCTGCTCCTCAGCCTGCCGCTCCGGAGGAAACACCTGCTCAGGAAACCGCGCCCTCTCAGGAAGAGGAAAGCGATGAGGAAAGCCTGGAAGCAGAAGAGGAGAGCAGTGAAAAGGAAAATTCCAATGAAGAGGACAAGGATCCCTCAAAGGACAATCCAGCTCATGTAGAACCCCTTGAACCAGAAGAGAGCACCTTGTCTCAGGAGCAGATTTACCAGGGGCCTGGCGCCGCAGAGCCATCTTCTGAAAGTCCCAATGTCAATCAGACGAAACCGACAGAAGAGTCAACTGAAGAGTATGGCCCTGGCTTCCAGCAGCCATAAGCCGCATCACTGCTATTAATTATTAATCGCAAAACAAAAAAGACATTCACATGACAACCAGTTGAGGAAAATGACATGATACTTTCGCCTTTTAAATCAGCTGTAAATCAGCTAAAAAAACAATCTCCAGCCAGATTGATTTCTTTGGGCTTTGCTTCGGTAATCCTTTTGGGAGCAATCCTTTTAATGCTTCCCGTTTCCATTCGTCCAGGTGTACAGGTGACCTTCGTGGATGCGCTGTTTACCTCCACCAGTGCCGTCTGTGTAACCGGACTGATCGCCATTGACACAGCAGATCATTTCACGGTCTTCGGAAGAGCCGTTGTGGCTCTTTTAATCCAAATCGGCGGACTGGGCGTAACTTCCGTAGGCGTAGGCCTGATCCTGGCTGCCGGAAAGCGGGTCAGCATGAAGGGCCGTCTGATGGTAAAGGAAGCAATGAACGTCAGCAGCTCACGTGGACTGATCCGGCTGGTCAAGGCTGTGCTTCTGACCACCCTGTGCTTTGAAACTGCCGGTGCCGTTTTAAGCTTTCTGGTCTTTGTACAGGATTACCCGCCGTTAAGCGCTCTTGGAATCAGCATTTTCCATTCCATCGCCGCCTTCAATAATTCCGGCTTTGATATCCTTGGAAATCTGACCAACCTGATTCCCTATCAGAACAATATTCTGCTGAATCTGACCACCTGTTTTCTGATTATATTCGGCGGACTGGGTTTCCTGGTTATCCTGGACATTCTTCGAAACCGCCGTTTTAAGAAGCTGAGCCTGCACTCAAAGGTAGTCATTCTTACCTCCGTCATCCTTCTGGCTGTAGGAACCCTTTTGCTGAAGGCTACCGAAGACATATCCTGGATGGGAGCATTCTTTCACAGCGTATCCGCCAGAACTGCCGGATTCTCCACGTATCCCATTGGTGAATTCAGCAGCGCCGGACTCTTTGTCCTTATTGTGCTGATGTTTATCGGCGCATCCCCTGGCTCCACCGGCGGCGGCATCAAGACCAGTACCTTTTTCGTGATGCTCAGCGCCACCAGAAGCGCCGCAACCAATCAGCACTGCATGGCCTTTTACCGAAAAATTCCGGATGATGACATTTCCAAAGCCTTCATCATCGCATTTTTATCCATGCTGACAGTGTGCATGGGGACACTGGCCCTGTGCCTTCTGGAACCGGGATACACCTTTATTCAGATTTTATTTGAAGTTACATCGGCATTCGGCACCGTAGGCCTTTCCACCGGCATAACGCCGGATCTGCTTCCCGCCAGCAAGCTGCTTCTGGTATTGATCATGTTTATCGGACGCCTTGGCGCAATGACCATTGTAAGCATGTGGTCCTTCAAGCAGCCCACAACTGCTGTATTTACGGAAGAAAACATAACCATTGGATAGGGAGGATTTTCTATGTTTAAAGCACCAAAAAACACATCTTTCGGAATCATCGGCCTGGGCCGATTTGGAACCGCTCTGGCGTTAAAGCTGATCGAGGCTGGCCACGAGGTAATCGTAGTAGACCGAAATGAGAGCAAAGTAAAAGCGATGAGAGAGTACACCGACTACGCCTACGTAGCCAGCGAGCTGACCAAACAGGTCCTGGAAGAAATTGGAATACAAAATTGCGATACTGTGATCGTCTGCATCGGCGAAGCCATTGACACCAGCATCCTGGTCACCTTAAATGTGGTAAATCTCGGTGTCAGAAGGGTGATTTCCAAAGCCATCAGCCAGGACCAGGGCGAGGTTCTGGAAAAGCTGGGGGCAGAAATCGTCTACCCAGAACGAGACATGGCCCTGCGCCTTGCCAAAAGCCTGACCACCACAAGCGTACTGGATTATATTTCCCTGGATAACCATGTAGAAGTAGCCAAAATAAAGGTGTCCGCAAAACTGGCAGGACAGACCGTACTAAGCAGCAATATCCGTCAGAAATACCAGTTAAACATCATTGCAATCGAACACAACGGTGTCACCGACATTGAGATTCGCCCCGAATATTCCTTTAACCAATCTGACGTAATCGTAGTCATCGGAAAGAGTGACAACATGCGCCGGTTCGAAAAGAGTATTGAGTAAATAGAAAGCCCAGGCTGGTTGACAGTTTGGGCTTTTTCTATTAGAATAGTACCAGTTCCAACTATGCGCGAAAGTCTAGTTTAACGAATAGTTGCGCCATAATCTCAACGAAAGGACTCTTTTACTTATGAAGTTACAGCGTCTCCTCAGTCTCACCCGCCAGGCCGTGGATACCTATCATATGATCGATCCCGGTGACCATATTGCATTAGGCATCTCCGGCGGCAAGGACAGCCTGACTCTTCTTTATGCTTTGGCTAACCTGCAGCGGTTTTATCCAAATCCTTTTTCTTTATCCGCCATTACCGTAGATCTGGGATTTGGCAATATGGATTTGGAGCCCATAAAGGCACTTTGCAGCCACTTTTCCGTGCCCTACAAGGTAATTCCCACTGAAATCGGAAAAATCATCTTTGAGGCCCGTAAGGAGGCTAATCCCTGCTCCCTCTGTGCCAGGATGCGCAAAGGTGCGCTCAATCAGGCCGCTTTAGAATCAGGCTGCAATAAAATTGCCTATGCCCACCACAAGGACGATGTTGTAGAAACCATGCTGCTTTCTATGCTCTATGAAGGACGGTTTTATTCCTTTTCTCCCTATACGAAGCTGGATCGTACCGGGCTGTCTGTGATCCGTCCGCTGATCTTTGTCTCAGAAGCGGAAGTCCTGGGATTCCGCAATAAATATCAGCTGCCGGTCTGCAAAAATCCCTGTCCGGCAGACGGAAAAACCCGCAGGGAATTTGTGAAAACTTTAACGAAAGAATTAAACCAACAGATCCCCAGTGCCAGGGACAGAATGTTTCACGCTATCTGCGGCGGAAATATTCCTGGCTGGCCTGTTACAGAAAAATAATAATGAAAGAAGGTTTTATCATGAGTACTCTCTCCTACCACGAACAGAAGGATCGGGATAACACGGTTCATCTTCGCCAGCTGATGAAAGGACTTCCCTCCTTTTGTCTGCAATTTTTTCGGGGAATTGAGCCGCGCACCTCTTCCCGCACACGTATCGCCTATGCCTATGATCTAAAGGTATTCTTTGAGTTTCTGATTAAAGAGCTGCCGGATTTTCAACATATGCAGATAACCGATATCCGTCTGGAACAGCTGGATCAGCTCCATGCAGTAGATCTGGAAGAATTTATGGAATATCTGAAGTACCGATTTAATGACAGAAACCAGGAAGTCATCAATAAAGAACGGGGAATCATGCGAAAGATCTCCTCGCTGAAAAGCTTTTACAATTACTTCTATCGGCAGGAACAGCTGAAAAACAATCCTGCAGCGCTCATCCAGATGCCCAAGCTTCATGAAAAGGAAATCATTCGTCTGGATGTAGACGAGGTCGCCCTGCTGCTGGATGAAGTAGAACAAGGCGAACGCCTCACACCCAAGCAAAAAGAATATCACGAAAAAACAAAAATACGGGATCTGGCATTATTCACGCTCCTGCTGGGTACCGGCATCCGTGTCTCCGAATGCGTGGGGCTGAACATTCAGGATGTGGACTTTAAAAATGGCGGCATACGGATCCATCGAAAAGGCGGGAAAGAGGTAACCGTCTATTTCGGAACCGAGGTGGAGGACGCCTTACTGGACTATCTTGACCAGCGGATGGAAATCATCCCGGAATCCGGACACGAGGATGCACTCTTCCTCTCTCTGCAGAACCGGCGCCTTTCCGTGCGCAGTGTAGAAAACCTGGTTAAAAAATACGCCCGGATTGTAACCCCCCTAAAAAAAATCACCCCCCACAAGCTGCGCAGCACCTACGGCACAAATCTGTACCGGGAAACGGGTGACATCTATCTGGTAGCCGATGTTCTGGGCCACTCGGATGTAAACACCACCAAGAAGCACTACGCAGCGCTGGAGGATGAACGGCGAAGAAGCGCACGCAACGCAGTGCGTCTCCGGGAGGACTCTCCTTTTTAGAAGGAGGTCCAGCCGCCGTCAGTCTGAAGTGTGGCGCCAGTCATATAATTGGCGTCTTCTGAGCAAAGGAACAGGATGGCTGCCGCCTGCTCCCATGGCTCTGCCTGGCGGTTGATGATGGGCATCTGCTTTCTGCCGCCCATATTGGCAATTTCTTTAGGATCTACACCAGCCGCTATAGCCGCGTCGATCTTGCTCTTTACATATGCATAGGCCTCGTCCACCATCGGCGTCTTCGTGCCGGACGGGTTCACAGAATTGACGCGAATTCCATAGCGCTGATAATCCAGTGCCAGATTCTTCGTCAGGCCATTCACGGCATGCTTGGATGCGTTGTAGGCCGGATTTCCTTCCAGACCGGTCATACCGGCAATTGATGCATTGTTCACGATGACTCCGCCCTGTCCCTGTGCAATGAACTGACGCAGCTCATACTTACAGCAGAAATACACCGTATAAAAATTATTGGCAAAGGTGTAGTCCATATCTTCCTTCGGAAGAAGATGTACGGGATTCGGTCTTCCCATGACACCGGCATTATTCACCGCAATGTCCAGGCGGCCGTAGGCCTCCACAGCCTTTTCTACCAGCAGCTGGGCATTATCCTCTACAGAAAGATCCATGGGGATAAAGATGGCCTCCCCGCCTTCCTGACGGATCATGGCAAGGGTCTCTTCACCCTCATCGGCAAGGCGGTCTGCCAAAACCAGCTTAGCCCCTTCCTGGGCAGCCCGAAGTGCGGTGGTCCTGCCAATGCCTCTGGCCGCACCGGTGAGAATCATAACCTTATCTTTGAAGCGGTCTTTGAAAATCATAGAATACTCCTCCTTTACTGCTTTATTTCCTTCATTATACATCAGTCTCCGCGGAAGTCCAGAATTTTCTCGGCCATTTCTTAGCCAGTAACCCGTCATCAGCCGGAATTTACAAAAATTACTGATAATACACCACAGTCAGGTAATTCCCTGCATGGATCGTCTCATCCGCCAGACGGTTCATACGCATCAGCTCCCGCACATACTGGCGTGTGTCCATGGGGCTTCCCTCCGCATAGCGGGAAGCAATGCTCCAGAGACTGTCTCCCGGCTGGATCTGGATGCTGGTATAGCAGGCCTGCCTGGCGGGTGCCGGTGCCTCGTCAGCAAATGCATTTACCATCATCAGTCCGCATACATGGACCCCCAGCAGCAAAACCACGGTAAGCAGAGTAAGCTTCCGATGATAAACCTGCATCCTTCTCCGTTTTCTCTGCTGCTCTCTCTCCTGATTCTTCTGCTCTACAACTCCGATCGCTGTCCTCATGGCTGTTTCCTTCATCAATTAATCCCCCTTGTACGCAGGAAGGCTCCCCTGCTGAATACTGAATCGACTTAACCTTATCATTAAACATTTGTTCGTGAACACATGTTCTGTAGTCATAATATAGCACTCGAACAGACGTTTGTCAATATTTTTCCCTCCTTTATTTGCTTTTTTATCGAACATATGTTACTATATTGGTAAGATTATACAGAACAAGAGGACAGAACTGATGAGAATACACGGAGGTGCTTTATGAGAGATGGAAAGATTTCTGCCAAGCAGCAGGAAATTTTAGAATATATCAAGGAAACGATTTTAAAGAAGGGTTATCCCCCCTCGGTACGGGAAATCTGTGAGGCGGTTCAGCTGAAGTCCACCTCCTCTGTGCACTCCCACCTGGAGACACTGGAGGAGAACGGCTATATCCGCCGCGACCCTACCAAGCCGCGGACCATTGAAATCCTGGATGACAGCTTCAATCTCACCCGCAGAGAGATGGTCAATGTCCCCATGCTGGGCTCTGTTGCCGCCGGACAGCCTATTCTGGCTCAGGAAAATATTGAAAACTATTTCCCGATCCCGGCAGAGCTTCTTCCCAATCAGCAGACCTTTATGCTGCGGGTAAAAGGTGACAGCATGATCAATGCCGGCATCTTTAACGGCGACCAGATCATCGTAGCCCAGCAGGAAACCGCCGAGAACGGCGATATTGTGGTGGCTTTGCTGGACGATTCTGCTACAGTGAAGCGCTTTTTCCGTGAGGAAGGCCATATTCGCCTGCAGCCGGAAAATGACGCCATGGAGCCCATTCTGGCCGAGTCTGTACAGGTCCTTGGCAAGGTGATTGGCCTGATGCGGATAATGCAGTGATATGGACTGTACAATGTCCAATCCAGTCCCTCACCGCAAATGATTTACATAAAATATTTATGTAAACTCAAATCAGTATCCAGCTAATCATATCCCTGTGCCGCAGGAAAGAGGCTGCGGCCCTCATCTCCCGCTGTACTGCCAGGTACACAAGGAAACAAAGATAAAAGGCAGGCACCTGCCGCAGCCGCTGTAGCTGCCGGAAGGCGCCTGCCCCAATTTTGCATATTTTTATATCTGCGGATTATAATTCATTCACATCCAGGATGGTCTTCCCATCTCGCCAAATCCGCTCCAGATCATAGAAAAGCCGGTCCTCACGGCTGAACACATGCACGATGATATCCCGGTAATCCAACAGGATCCAATTGGCATTCTGATAGCCTTCCACCTGCCGGCAGTGATAGCCTGCCTTTTCCAGATCCTCCTGCACCTGATCTGCCATGGCCTGCACCTGATTGGGGTTGCTGCCGTTTGCAATAATAAAGTAATCGGCCAGCACGGACACCTCACGGATATCAATAATCTGAATGTCCTCACCCTTCTTCTCTGCAAGGGCCGCAGCAGCCAGCTTAACCATTTCTTTTGAACTATCTTTTGAAGCTCCCATTCGCTCTCTCCTTACTTCGATACTGATTTATTTCCATTCACTCTTTTCATGAACAGCCGCATAAAACGCACAGGCCTTTTCTGTCATCGGGTCAATCTTGCTCTTTTTCCCGTCCAGATATTCCAGTGTTCCCTTTAAAATCCGGTACATAGTCTCATCCAGATCCTCATAGGCAAGAGCACGGACTTCCGGAAGATTTGCTGCCTTAAACCGTCTTGGCTCAATGTAATCGGCAATATACACGATCTTTTCCAGGGTTCCCATGTTGGGACGGCCTGTGGTGTGATACAGGATAGCATTAAGAATTTCCGGATCCTCAACACCGTATTTGTGGCGGGCCAGCCAGGCACCATAATTGGCATGAAGCACTGCCGGGGTCTCTTCCTCCTCAGGAGTAAAGGAAATCCCGTGCTTTATGCATTTTTTCAAGATAATCTCATCAGAAAAACGCTTGCCGCAGTCATGAAGAAGCCCTGCCACTTCCGCCTTATCCAGATCATAGCCATAACGCATGGCAAGATTCATGCAGGTATAGGAAACGCTGAGGGAATGCTCATACCGCATGGGATCCAGCTTAGTTTCCAGATGCTTCCGATACGATAATACACGATTCATGGTGTCTGTCATTTAATCTTCCTCCTTCAGTACAGGTCTGCATCTGATACAGGCCATGCTGTTTTACGTAATCCAGAACTGCCTCAGGCAAGAGCCCGTCTAATGGCTCACCGTTATAGACCATCGTCCTGATCTCCTCCGAAGAAACGTGGATCGTCCGGCTGTGCAGCCGCTCGATTCTGGCGCCGTATTTCTCTTTCAGATAAGAAATCTGCCTCTCCAGGGTGGGATGCGCTCCCTCACAGTCCCGGGCGGCAACCAGAAGCACCGCCTGCTCCATCACCAGATCTGGACGGTACCATTTCTCAATATCATACAGAGAATCCGCGCCAATAATAAAATAAAACAACACATCGGGATACTCCCGGTTTAGGAGGGCCAGAGTCTGGGCCGTATACGTGTTTCCCGGCCGCCGGATCTCAAAATCAGACAGAGCAAAACCGCTTCTCCCGGCAATCGCCAGTCTGACCATCTCCAGACGCACAGCCGCATCCGTCACGAAATGATCCTTCTTATGGGGCGGCTGCCCTGACGGCATAAACCATACCTGATCCAGCTGATACTCCTCCCGTGCCTGGCTGCCCAGCCGCAGATGGCCATTGTGGATAGGATCAAATGTCCCTCCCATAATTCCAATCCTGGTCATTTTCCTCTCCTGCCTTCCTGAATTACATATACACTTCCTATACCCGCCAGATCTGACTCAACGCCTTATTCGCGCCAGGTCAGCCCCGCACATTCATCGGGGAAGCTCGATTTTCCGCTTCGCCTCATCCTTTGCCGGCCGGTACAGGACAATCTTTCTTCCAATTACCTGCACCACCTGAGAACGGGTGCGCTCGGCCAGCATCTCTGCAATGGCCCGTCCATCATCCAGGCAGTTCTTCAAAATGGTGATCTTGATTAACTCTCTGGCCTCCAGGGCCTCATCCACCGCCGCCGTGATCTCCGGCGTCAGGCTGGACTTTCCAATCTGGAAAATCGAATCAATATTCATCGCCAATCCCTTCAAATAGGATCTCTGCTTGCTTGTCATCTCTGCAATACTCCTTTATCTTTCAACCAATTGTATGGAACAATCATCATTACTTATAATAGTCAAACACAAGGCCGTACATCCGCACGGTATCGCCTTCCTGGATGCCTGCCTTCTCCAGCTCATCAAGGATTCCATTTACCTTAAGGAACTTCTGGAAGAAGTCAAAGCCCTTCTCCGACTCCAGATTGGTGTAGCCTAACATCTTCTCAATACGCGGTCCCTCAACCACATATACCCCATCCTCGTCCCGCTCCACGGTAAAGGGCAGATTGGAGGTCATATTCAGCTCAGAGGGATCAAATTCCTTCTCAAAGATCACCGGCTTCCGGTCTACGGTCTTTAACAGCTCATTAATGTGATATAATAATTCCTTTACGCCCTGGCCGCTTACGGCGGAAATAGGGAATACCTTGATGCCCTCCGGCTCAAAAGCCGCCCGGATGGATGCCAAAGGATCCTTTCCCTCTTCCTCCATGTAGATGGCATCGGTCTTATTGGCCGCAATCACCTGGGGCCTGGTCAGAAGCTCCGGATTATAAGCCTTAAGCTCCTTTAAGATGGTGCGGATATCCTCTACGGGATCTCGACCCTCCGTGGACGCCGCGTCAACCACATGCACCAGCACCTTAGTCCGCTCAATATGGCGGAGGAAATCGTGTCCTAAGCCCACGCCCTCAGAAGCGCCCTCAATCAATCCGGGAATATCCGCCATCACAAATCCGGCGCCGTCACCCAAATCCACCACACCCAGGTGGGGATCCAGAGTCGTAAAGTGATAATTTGCAATTTTCGGTCTGGCATTGCTGACCCGGGAAAGAAGGGTGGATTTTCCCACATTGGGGTAGCCCACAAGTCCCACATCGGCAATCACCTTAAGCTCTAACTGCACCCAAAGCTCCTGTGCCGGCTGTCCCGGCTGGGCATACTTCGGTGCCTGCATGGTGGAGGTGGCGTAATGCATATTTCCCAGTCCGCCCTTTCCTCCCTTTAAAATAACCTCCCTGCGGTTTTCGCCCGACATATCGGCAATGACCTTTCCGGTCTCAAATTCCTTGATTACCGTGCCCTCCGGCACCTTGATTACCAAATCCTCGCCGTCCTTGCCGTGGCAGCGGCGCTTGCCGCCCTCCTCACCGCTGGTGGCCACATACTTTCTTACATGGCGGAAATCGCTGAGGGTATTGAGGCCATCGTCCACCTGAAAAATAATGTCGCCGCCTCTTCCTCCGTCTCCGCCGTCCGGCCCGCCTGCGGGCACATACAGCTCTCTGCGGAAGGACACATGTCCGTCTCCGCCCTTGCCTGACTTAATAAATACCTTTGCTCTGTCGCAAAACATAAAATCACCATACCTTTCTTCCTGCATTGTCCCTGACGGCAGGGAAGGCCTGTCCTTACCTTTCCCTGTCATCTGATAATACATCAAGGTGTGACACAGGATAATCCGAAATCTCCGCAAAAGAAAGGCCTCATACTGAATAAAGTATGAAGCCCCTCGCTGTTTCTTATTCGTTGATTACTTTCGGGTATACAGAAACCTGCTTCTTGTCTCTGCCCTTTCTCTCAAATCTTACCACACCGTCAACTAAAGCAAATAAGGTATCGTCGCCGCCCTTGCCTACGTTGTTGCCGGGATGGATCTTGGTTCCGCGCTGTCTGTAAAGGATATTTCCAGCCAGTACAAACTGTCCGTCGGCTCTCTTCGCGCCCAGTCTCTTGGACTCGGAATCACGGCCGTTCTTGGTAGAACCAACACCCTTCTTATGAGCGAATAACTGAAGGTTCATCTTTAACATGGTCTACACCTCCCTGTAATGGATGCTGATATATTCGTTTCCGTAGGATTCCTGGATGTTCTTAAGACCCAGAACAAGGGAATCCATCAATACACGGGACTCTCTGCTGACAGCTCCGGTAAACCGGAAGGAAAAATCTCCGCTTTCTTCCTCCACCTCTCCCGAAAAGGGATCCTGAGTGAAGGCCTCCACGGAGTTTGCCATATTGATGGCCAGCGCGGAAACTGCGGAACAGACAATGTCCTGTCCGTATTCTCCGTACTCTGCATGGCCCCTAAGGGCAATTCCGCATATCTGCTGCTGAGAATCCTGAAAAACTGTTGCCTGAATCATGATTAAGCGTTGATCTTTTCAATCTTAACCTGAGTATAGAGCTGTCTGTGGCCGTTCTTCTTGTGGTAGCCGGTCTTGCTCTTATACTTGTAAACGATAACCTTCTTGGACTTGCCTTCCTTTACTACAGATGCAGTAACGGTAGCGCCCTCTACGGTGGGGCATCCTACGGTTAACTCGCCGTTGCTTACAGCCAGTACCTGATCGAAGGTAACGGTCTCGCCGGCTTCTGCGCCAAGCTTCTCTACCTTAATGATATCGCCCTCAGCAACCTTGTACTGCTTTCCGCCTGTTGCAATAATCGCGTACATTCTTGGGGACCTCCTATTATCATTACTCGCCAATTTTGGTGCTGCCTTAAGGCAGGCTTAAACCTCATTGTGCGGCATACCTTGATATGATAGCACGGACAAAAAAAAATGTCAATATTTCGTTGAAAAAATATTGACATTTTTTGCGCAGTTTTTCATTTGCTCTACCGGTTCTTCCAGGCCTGCTTTTCCTTGGCAAAGGCAAGGATCATATTCACAGCGCCCTCCAGTCCTACAGCGCTGCTGTTGATGCACAGGTCATAGCTCTTAGCCTCGCTCCACTTCTTGCTAGAGTAATAATTGTAGTAGCTAGAGCGCTTCTTATCGGTCTTTACCATAATATCCTTTGCCTTGGCGGCATCGACCTGATAAGTCTCCTGCAGCCTTGCAATCTTATCCTTATCCTCTCCGCAGATGAAGACACTCACCGTGTTTGGGAAGTCCGCCAGCGCATAGTCAGCGCACCGGCCAACGATCACGCAGGACTCCTCCGAAGCCAGCTTCTTGATGGTGTCAAACTGGGCCAGGAAAACCTTATGATTCAGCGGCATGTCCAGATAGGAAGAATTGGAATAGCCCATAGAATAGGTATCCATCACCAGAGAGTAAAGGAAGCTGTTGGTGGGCTTTTCATCATGTGTCTCGAAAAGCTCCTGCGCCAGGCCGCTGTTCTTCGAAGCCAGCGCTAAAAGCTCCTTATCGTAACACTTAACTCCCATTTTCTCCGCCAGCATCTGTCCGATCCTTCGGCCTCCGCTTCCGCACTGACGGCTGATGGTAATAACCAGATTTCCACTCATATGCACCTCTCCTTTCTGTACCTCTTACATATTATACAATAAATTCCAGAAAAAGTACATATTTTTTAGAAAAATGCTGACGTTTCCTCGAAAATCTACAGACTTTCTAACTTTTTCAGCAAATCCGTAAAATAGCCGGGAAGAGGAGCGGAAAATTCCATATAACACCCTGTACGGGGATGGACAAAGCCCAGGACACCGGCATGGAGCGTCTGCCCCTGAAGACCCTTAAAGGGCACAGCCGAAGGCCCATACACCGTATCCCCCAGAAGCGGATGGCGGATGCTGGCCATATGCACCCGGATCTGGTGGGTGCGTCCCGTCTCCAGACGGCATTCAATATGGGTATAGCCCCTGAACCGCTGCAGCACCTGATAATGGGTCACCGCCGCCTTGCCGTTCCGCTCATTGATACTCATCCGTTTCCGGTCCACTGTATCTCTGCCGATGGGCCGGTCGATGGTGCCCTCATCCTCCTTCAGAACCCCATGGACAATGGCCTGATACCGGCGGGTGATGCTGTGCTCCTTCAGCTGGGCGGCAATGCTCTGGTGGGCAAAATCATTTTTGCAGGCGATAAGAACGCCTGTGGTGTCCTTATCAATCCGATGGACGATCCCCGGCCGCATGACGCCGTTAATGCCAGAAAGCTGACCGCGGCAGTGGTACATCAGGCCATTGACCAGCGTACCTGAAAAATGCCCGGGGGCCGGGTGAACCACCATGCCCTTGGGCTTATTGACCAGAATCACATCCTCATCCTCGTAAAGGACATCCAGCTCCATATCCTCCGCCAGGATCTCCGGCTCCACGGCCTCCGGCACAAAGCAGGAGATAGAATCTCCCTCGCAGACCTTATAGCTGGCCTTTACCGGCTGCTCATTGACCAGGACAGATTCTGCCTTTAACAGCTTCTGCAGGTAGGAGCGGGACAGATTCTCGCAGCGCTCCGTCAGATACCGGTCGATGCGCACATCCTGCTCCTCCTCCGTTACCACAAAGTGCAGATTCACAGCCTCTCTCCTTTCTTCCAGGAAAAGACCGCCAGCTCCTCCTCACGGTAATACCACATCACCAGAATCACCAGCAGGAAGGCCGCCACCGTAACGTAGCAGTCAGCCACATTGAAAATCGGGAAATTAATCAGGCTGAAGTAAAAGAAATCCACCACAAACTGCTGGCTCACCCGGTCGATGAGATTCCCCAGGGCGCCGGACACCAGAAGAGCCATGCAGAGTCCCAGGGGAAAATAACGCCGGGTAAAGGGCATCCGATACAGAGCAAAGGCCACAGCAGCAAACACCGCCAGCGCAATCAGCAGGAAAAAAAACTGCTGTCCCTGAAGCATCCCAAAGGCTGCGCCCCTGTTTTCCAGGTACTGAAGCTGGAATACGCCTCTCCACAGGATTATTGGGTCCTGGTCCTTTAAATGGGCCGTAGCCAGCGCCTTGGTCCACTGATCCAGCCAGATCAGGACGCCGCAGCCCGCGAAAAAGGCGAGAAGTCCGGGAACCTTTTGCTTTAAGCTTGTTCCTGTATTATGCATAACAATAAAATCTCCTATTCTCCGTCAATGATGGATGCAAGTCCTGCCGCCATCTCCTGGCGGCTTACGGTGCGGTCCACATAGGCCTCCCCGATTTTCTTAAGCAGGATAAACTTAATGACGCCGGAATCCATCTTCTTATCATGCTTTACCGCTTCCAGCACTGCCTCAGCATCCAGCCCATCTACAGTTAAGGGCAGCTGGAATTTCTTCATCACCGTCACCAGCTCCTCCATATCTGCATCGCTTATGAGGCCCCGCATCCGTGAAATCTCCGCAGCCGCCAGAAAGCCCACCGCCACGCAGCAGCCATGGGACATGGTAAATTCCTTCTTCTTCTCGATGGCATGGCCCAGTGTGTGACCAAAATTCAGGAGGGCACGCTGCCCCTTTTCCGTGGGGTCCTGCTCCACCACATCCCGCTTGATCCGATTGCTCTCCAGAATCATCTTCTGGCACACTGTAAGCTTCCGCTCCATGATGGCATCCGCATTCTCTAAAAGCCACCGGTAATATTCCTCGCTCTTTATCAGGCCGTGCTTTACCACCTCGCCCATTCCGGAAATAAACTGCTCCTTAGGCAGCGTTAACAGCGTCTTTACATTGGTATACACAAGCTTGGGCATATGAAATGCCCCCACCATATTTTTATAGGAATCAAAGTCCACACCGGTCTTCCCGCCAATGCTGGAATCCACCTGCGCCAGCAGCGTAGTCGGAATCTGAATAAAAGAAATTCCCCGCAGATAAGTCGCTGCCCCAAAGCCGCACAGGTCTCCGGTGACACCTCCGCCAAGGGCTACCAGCATATCGTTCCGGTCATACTCCTTCTGAATCAGCGTCTCATAAAGCTTTCGCACTGTGTCCAGATTCTTCTGCTCCTCCCCTGCGGGAAACACAAAGGAATCCACCTGGCGGCACACCGGCGCCAGGATCCGGCGCACCTCTTCAAGGTACAGCCCGGCCACATTGGAATCGGTGACAATGCACAGCTTCCTGCGTCTGGTGCCCAGCTTCTCTACCTCCGCTGCTAGCCCGCCAAAGGACTGATCCAGCACAATGGAATAAATCGGATTTTCATCTAAATGTACACATAAACGGTCCATAATTTTCCCCCTGCTTCTTCCGCAGCACAATGAAAAAAGACCGCTGCAGTATGTGCAGCAGTCTCCCTGCGGCTGCTCTTTATAAATGCATATTCATCAGCGTGGATACGCCGCCCAGACCACCGCCGGCCAGCAGATCCTGGAAATCTCCGGAAAGCTCCACAGACTGCGGAGTCGCAATGAAAATATAATTGGATATCTTCTGAAGATTTCCGCCAATGGAATAGGTCGCTCCTGAAGCGAAATCAATGATCCGCTGAGCCACCTCCGTATGTATGCCCTCCATGTTCAGGACAACGGCCTTCCCGGCCAGCAGGTAATCGCAGACCTCCCGTGAATCCTCCATGCTGGTAGGCTTAATCATGGTCACTTCCATGCCGCGGCGCATGGGAACCACCTTTGCACTGCGATTGCCAAGAAAACGATTCTTCGGCTCCGGCTCCTCATCGTACTCCTCTTCCTCCTGCCGTCTGGAAAAAATACTGCGGCGGGGTCTTTCCTCGTCCTCCTCGTAGGAGTCGTCGCCATCTAAATAATAATCGTCATCTTCCTCTTCGTTCAGACGCATAGTACTCATCAGCTTGCTTAAAATACTCATCTCGAATTCTCTCCAATCCTTATCGGGAACCGAAAATACTGGTACCTACACGAACCATAGTTGCCCCTTCTTCGATTGCCACCTCATAATCCCCGGACATGCCCATAGAAAGCACATCCATAGTAACATTATCAATGTTTTTACTTTTCATGTCAACATAAAATTCAAATAATTTTTTAAATACATTCCGATTTTCTTCGGAATTCTCAACAAAAGGAGCAATTGTCATGAAGCCCCGCACATGGACATGGGGAAGTGTCCGGATTTCCATAAGGGCCTCCTCGGCCTCCTCCAGAAAGAATCCAAACTTGCTCTCCTCCCTGGCCACATTGATCTCCAGCAAGATATCCACCTGGATATTCTTCCTGGCAGCCTCCTCCTCAATCTGGCGGGCAAGACGCACAGAGTCCACCGAATGGATCAGCACAGCCCTGTCAATAACCTGCTTTACCTTGTTCCGCTGAAGATGACCAATCATATGCCAGCGGATGTCCTGCGGCAGAATAGGCTGCTTTTCCAGTATTTCCTGAACCTTATTCTCTCCGAAATCACGGATTCCCTCCTCATAGGCCTCCTCAATCATGGAGGCCGGCTTGGTCTTGCTGACTGCAATCAGCGTCACCTCCTCCGGGTCTCTTCCGGCCCGTCTGCATGCCGCCTCAATCCTGGCTTGTACCTCTTTCAGCTGTTCTTTTACCATTATATGTTCACCTCTTTGATTTTAGTAGAAAAAACGGTTACTGATAGATGAATGCCCCCTCTTCTACGGTAGCTGCGTCCAGCGCGATATGGTCATAAACAGAAAGCCCGTAGGACATTCCCTTTTTCACCGTATAGTACTCATCGTTTTCTGCAAGCACTTCGATCTGCTTAAACACCGCATATCCCTTATTGATATTATAAACTCCCATCAGGGATGCATTGGCGCCAATCTGGAACCGGCCGCTGCTGTCCGCTGCACGGGCCGTCTGGGCCGCCGCGTCATTGGTCTCCTCAGCTGTATCGCCGTCGCCCTGGGCATCATCCACATCATCCTCATCCGGGACATAGATGCCCGTAGGCTTCACCAGGTAATCGCCTACCTTCAGATCGCCGTCTTCCTCTATGTCAATATAGTAGTATTCGTCAGTAGAATAATATATGGTAGTGGGAATAAACTCAATGGAGGTGCCGCTCTCCGTGTAAACCTCCTTTAAAAAGCCAGTATCTGTGCTCTCCGCGTCCCCGCCCTTAGCCAGGTATTCCCGCGGAACCAGATAGAAGGTCTTATCCGTAACGGCGCTGATGGGGATCTTCAGTCCATCCTCCCGATCTGTCACAATCTCAAACTGGACAAAGCGCTCGGAGATAAACTGCACCATATATTTATTAAAATCCAGCTTTCCGTAAGTCTTCCCGTCTGCCCCGGTGATGGTGGAAAAATCTCCGGCGGCAGTCAGATCCTTCCCAGCAAAGCTGACCTTTAAGCTGGTCTCACTGCCGTACTGCGCCAGATCCTCCTCCGTCATGGGAAAGACCACAGACCAGTCATCTGCGGTAACTACCTTGTAAACCGGCGCATCCTGAGCAATCATCTTCCCGGATTGGGTGATGGCCCGGGAATAATTGGCCCGGTTAAAAAGATCCTCGGTCACCTGAGATGGCTCCAGGTCCTCATAGGAATCAATCGCGTAGGAAATGATGCCCGCTGTATCTGCGGTTACCTGCTGGAAATTCATTCCAGACTGATCCATCAGCCCCTGCAGATTATCCATAGCATTAAAATTAGAGTATTCCAGCACCAGTGCCTCCAGGGAATACTTCTCATCATATACCGCCTGAAAATCATTATCCTCATAAGTAATGCTGAAGGCAGTCAGCCGCTTTTTCAAATCCGCCAGATTCTCTTCGCTGAAGGTAGCTCCCGCTTCCGGATGCTCCTGCAGAAAGGCTGCGATTGAACCAGTCTCATCAATGGAATAGATGCTGGTTCCCACACTGGCCCGCTTTCCTTCTCTTACATAATAATTAATATAGCCGGCACGGTCCGTATACCTGGTAGTCTCCTCCCGAAAGATAATCCCGGTATAGTCCTTTTCCCTGACAATGCCGCCCTCTGTTACCTCATAAACCTGTACCCTGTCCCGCTTCATATAGGTGTAGACACTGAATACCATGTAAATAAAGATAATCAAAAACATGATCATGCCCACATTGGAGAAGGACCGCCTCCTGGGGTAACTGACAATTTTATTCTTTTTCTTCTTTTTCTGGCCGCCCATGGCAAGCCTCCTTCCTCTCCCGCTATTATAAAAGCTAGAGGGAAAAATTGCAAGTTATAAAAATGCGCCCGGCAAGCGGGTGCACCGCGAATCCATGAAAGTACGGCGGGCGCATGGGGCATCCCTGAATACATGCCGCCTATTTGGCGGCAGGACTTTCACAGTAAATGAAAAAACGGCACTGCACTCTGCCTGCCGGCCAAAAGCCGGGCAGAAGAAATCGTGCAGTGCCGGTCCTAGATTTACTGTTTCGCTTTATTATAAGGAGATAACCACATGAGCCCGTGCATTCTCCGGAAGCTCATCTGCATCCATGGAAATGCTCAGAACGAATGTCACGTGATACTTTTCACCGATTTTTTCTAATGCATCAATGGTCTGGGAAATATCTTCGCCTTCAAGACTGGCCAGCTTTAAGAAGCTGTCTAAGAACATCATCTCCAGATCATGGTCCTGAGAAATAATACCGGAAATAAATCCAACAAACGCCTCACTGGAGCTGACAGGAAATTCATTCACATTAATCAGACGGATTTTGTTGCTTAACTCATACATATGCTTGGAGCTTTTGTCAAGATAAACGATGGAGCCCTTTGCGGTCTTTATGGATGTATTGGCCTTTTCTAACAGATGCTTTGTCTTTCCTTTCCCCTTTTTCCCTGCTATAATCTGAACCATAACAATCTCCTCCTTTAGTTTATTTAAGTTGTATAAAATGCCACTTAATTATAAAGCAATTATAGTATAAATATCTAAAATGCGCAATGACTAATTGGAAATTTTCTGAATAATTTGTGTCATGTTGGCATACAGGTCCGGGCGGCTTCCCGCCTTCAGCACCACAGAGATGTACTCATTATCCGTTTCGTCGGCCACAGCCATAATCAGGCAGTAACCTGCCGCATTGGTGGTGCCGGTCTTTCCGCCAAATACCTTAAGCCCTTCGGGAGTCTCCCGCTCGCCGGTCATGTACCAGTTCCCGCCCTTCCAGGTCTGGGTAACCGGGTTCCCATCGCCGTCCGTATACTGGGCAGTATAGGCGGTGGTGCCGGTCAGCTGACGGAAATAGGGCTGCTTTAAGGCCTCATTAAAAATCAGATACAGGTCATAGGCGGTGGTATAGTGCTCCGGATCAGTCAGCCCGTGGGGATTCATAAAATGAGTGCCTGTGGCGCCGAGACGCCTGGCCTCCGCATTCATCATCTCCGCGAAATTCTCTATGCTGCCGGCCATGTGGACGGCGATAGCCGCCCCAGCGTCATTACCAGAGGGAAGCATCAGGCCGTACAGAAGCTGCTCTAAGGTCAGCTGATCTCCCGGCTTGATGTTGCAGAGCGTAGCGCCCCGCTCGGTAATGACCGCGTCCTCCGTCACGGTGACCATATCCTCCAGATTGCCATATTTGATTGCCACAAGGGCCGTCATCACTTTGGTGATACTGGCCGGATACAGACGCTCGAAGGCATTCTTTCCAAAGATCACATCCTGGCCGGATAAATCAAAGACTGCCGCAGCCTCCGCATTGACCATGGGATCCTCCCAGCTCTCATCAGGGGAAAGGACGCAGAGATCTGCCGCAAAGCCTTCCGAAAAGCCGCCAAAGCTTTGCCCCTCAAAGGCCGAGGACCGCTCGTTCCACACATATGGCTGCTCCAGGCTTTTGCTTTGGCAGCCGGTTATCCAGGCTGCCGAAATACCGGCGGCCAGAATCAGCAAAAATTTTCTTATGTTCACCTTTCTGCCCTGCCAATCTAACGGAATACTTCGCGCCACTCCAGATCGCCCCGGTCCAGAGACTTGATTAACAGCTCGGCGGTGGCAAGATTGGTGGCCAGCGGGATATTGTAGGTGTCGCAGAGGCGCACCACATTATTTACATCCGGCTCATGATCCTTGGGATTTAAGGGATCACGGAGAAAGATCACCAGGTCAATGTCATCGTGCTCAATCTGCGCAGCCAGCTGCTGGCCTCCGCCCAGATGGCCGGCCAGATACTTGTGGACATTTAAGTTGGCCACCTCTTCAATGAGCCGTCCCGTGGTTCCTGTGGCGTAAAGCTCATTTTTGCTCAGGATTCCCCGATAGGCGATGCAAAAATTCTGCATCAGCTTCTTCTTTGCGTCATGTGCAATCAGTCCGATATTCATACTCTGCTCCTCCTTAATTGTGAGTGTTTTTTCTCTGTAGTCCGACATTTAATACAAGCCCGATGCCCACAAACATACTGAGCAGGGAGCTGACACCG
>JAGHER010000184.1 GCA_017889125.1 Lachnospiraceae bacterium | reverse complement strand
TGAATTTACCAGGGGATTTCAGCCTTTTGTTTTACCTTCCTGTGCCCACTGTTTCTATTACCTTTATGTACAGTTCACTCAATTCTTCATAATTTAATCTTCAGACGCATTGCTGTCCTCTCCCCTAGGAACTCTCAGAAAAACTCCGTTTACCCATTGGCCAGTCATATCTTCTTCTAATTCAATCTCGCTTTCTGTCGGAATCCCTGCCACATCGGTGACGGTTACGCCGGTTTCTAATATACTGTCCAAACCGCTCGTGATTGCTCCAAAGCTTCCGAAATGGCTAGGATTAAATGTCAGATAAACTTCTTTCCCATTTATTGTGTAGGTTCCGTCTGTGCTGGCCATTTTTCCGTAAAAGCCGTCATGCTCTGTCTGGCAATAATACCATTGATCGGTAATGGTATCATGGATCAAACCTGCATACATATGTCCGTCGCCAGGTGCCAGCAGGTACCAGCTCCCATCCAAATCCTGAAACCAACTATTGATTACATTTCCGCTGTTATCCTCTGTTTTTAAATACCAGGTTCCGGTTTCGTCACTGTACCATCTGGGAGACTGGTTTGCGAAACTTATCATAGTCATGGATAAACTCATCATAGCAGTTATTGCTAGTACCTTTGAAGACTTTTTCATGGGTCACCCTCCACCATTTTCTTTTTATTTTTCTTTACTTTATCATTTTTGTATAAAATAAGCAAGCCGCTCAATTTTGATTCACTTTAAATGCTGTTTCTTGTATTCGTGCTTTATTAAGAATTAACTGTTTTGGCTTTCTCTGATACCCCTGCTTTCTTAACGAAATGAATACAGTAAGGGATTTCAACCAGAAGCATGACGCTCCAGCCAATGGCGCAGGCCACAGCCACGCCGTTCATCCCTATCCGGGGAACCAGAATGTAGACGAAGATTACCCGCAGGGAGGTCTGGATAAAGGTGCCCAGTAAGGTGATGCTCATATTTCCCATACCCCGGAAGAAGCCCTGGAAGCCGTTGGTAAATCCAGGGAAGATGTAGAAGACGGCCATCAGGCTTAAATAGCTGCAGCCTAAGGCCACCACCTGCTGATCGGCTTCTGTGACGAAAAGCTGCATGAAGGGACGTTTGAAAATCCAGGTGACGGCGCAGATCAGGATCCAATAACAGAATTCCAGGGTAAGCCCAATGCGGAAGCCGCGGAGAATCCGTTCATGTTTCCTGGCGCCACGGTTCTGGGCGGTGAAGGTGGTGATGCCGTGGGAAATGCTTTGCTCAGGAAGGCAGGCATAATCATCAATCCGGTTTACTGCGTTGAAGCTTGCGATAGCATCGATGCCCATGGTATTTACTGCACCCTGGATCAGCAGCTTCCCCACCGGCTGACAGGCCTGCTGCAGGGCAGTGATGCTTCCGTATTGGATGGTGCGCTTAAGAAGGCCGCGGTCCATGGTAAATTCATGAGGTCCCAGCTGCAGCAGCGGGATTTTCCGGTACACGTAGATGATGCAGAGGATGGCGGAGGTGGCCTCGGCGATTACCGTGGTGGTGGCAGAGCAGATAATTCCCAGATGGAAATAGCCGATAAAGATTACATCCAGCACGCCATTTAGTATGGAAGAAAACATGAGGAAGGTCAGCGGCGTTTTGGAGTCGCCCACGCTTTTTAAGGCGGCAGAGAGAGCATTGTAGAAATACGTAAAGGGTGCGCCCAGGAAGATAATCCGCAGGTACAGGCAGGTAATGTCCAGGATTTCCTCCGGTACCTGCAGGGCCCGCAGAAGGGCGGGAGAAAAGAAGATGCCCAGGATTACCACAAGGATAGAAAAATACAGTCCGAAGATGGAGGTGGTGGCCATCTCTTTTTTCAGGTTTTGATAGTCTCTGGCGCCGAAAAATTCGCTCATGATGACGGAAGCGCCGATGCAGATGCCGGAGATGCCCAGGACGATAATATTCATTACAGGGCTGGCTGTCCCCACCGCCGCCAGGGCCTCCTTTCCGATAAAACGGCCTACGATGATGGAGTCCACCGCATTGTAGGTCAGCTGAAAGAGATTCCCTAAAACCAGGGGAATAGAATAGGCGATAATGTGTCGGGGGATACTCCCCTCAGTCATATGTACGGCTGCCATGGTACTGCCTCCTTGTGAATGATTGTGTAAGTGCTTACAATTCTGCTTTTATTATAATACAGGAAAGCAAATTGCACAATCTTCTCTTTAGCAAAAAGCAAAATCTCTTGACAAAAAAAGTCATTCTGTGTAAGGTATTCATGGCGGAAGAAACCATTGAAAATGATACATAACGGGAATAACAAAGGAGAGTTAAGGATGGCAGAGATGAAGATCACGGATACGATTCGATATATTGGTGCGGATGATACGGAGCTGGATCTGTTTGAGGGCCAGTATCCCATCCCTAATGGCGTATCCTACAATTCTTATGTGATACTGGATGAGAAGATTGCCGTGATGGACACGGCGGATCACCGGGTGACGGAGCAGTGGCTGGAGAATCTTGACCGGGAGCTGGGCGGAAGGACGCCGGATTATCTGGTGGTGTCCCATATGGAGCCGGATCACGCCGGAAGTATTCAGATTTTGGCGGAAAGATATCCGGAGATGAAGCTGGTAGGAAATGCCAAGACCTTCCCTATGATTGGTCAGTTCTTTTCCATCTCCGGTCTGGAGGAGCGGAAGGTTGTGGTTAAAGAGGGAGACAGCCTGAGCCTGGGAAGCCATACCCTTCATTTTTATCTGGCGCCTATGGTGCACTGGCCGGAGGTTATGGTGACCTACGAGTCCTCGGAGAAGGTACTGTTCTCTGCAGATGGATTTGGCACCTTTGGAGCCATTTCCCGGAAGGAAGAGTGGATCGCGGAAGCCAGACGCTATTATATCAATATTGTA
The DNA here is from genome assembly GCA_017889125.1 of Lachnospiraceae bacterium. Classification (GTDB taxonomy): domain Bacteria; phylum Bacillota; class Clostridia; order Lachnospirales; family Lachnospiraceae; genus Caccovicinus. The sequence goes on along the minus strand of JAGHER010000184.1, from coordinate 32,873 downwards.
GGAAAATACGGCATGCCGGTGCAGACTTTGCTTAAGAAGGCGGCAGGCCTGGATATCCATATGATTTGCCCGCTGCATGGCCCGGTGCTGAAGGAGAATCTGGGCTATTATCTGGAGAAGTATGATATCTGGAGCAGCTACCGGCCGGAAGAGGAAGGCGTGGTTATCGCCTGCGCATCTATTTATGGAAATACAGCCCGGGCAGCCCATTGTCTTGAAGAGATGCTGAAGGAAAAGGGCGTAAAGAATGTGGTTTATTACGATGTGTGCCGCACGGATGTGGCTGAGCTTGTGGAGGCGGCTTTCCGCTATGACCGGCTGGTGCTGGCGGCATCCTCCTATGACGGCGGAGTGTTCCCGCCCATGGAGAATTTCCTTCATCACCTGAAGGCAAAGACCTACCAGAACCGGAAGGTAGCCCTGGTGGAAAACGGTTCCTGGGGCCCCACTGCCAATAAAACCATGCGGACCATTCTGGAGGGCATGAAGAATATCTCCATCTGCGAAAATGCGGTAACCGTCCGCTCCTCCATGAATGAGACATCGCAGAGCGCGCTGGAGGCGCTGGCAGAGGAGCTTTGCCAGTAGAGTCTGGAAGAAAATCATTGGCGCCGATCGTAGGCTGGCGGATAGCTGGCAAGCAGCTGGCAGATGACTGGCAAGCGGCTGGCAGATGACTGACAAACGGCTGGCAGACGGCTGCATGAGGATACAAAAATCCCGCTCAGAGATAGAGAAATCGCTTTCTGTTTTCTCATTCCTGAGCGGGATTTTTCGGTGTTTGATTTGGCGTGTAGCGGATAATGTCTTCCGGCTCACATTGAAGCAGTTCACAGAGATAATCAAGGGTACTGAGGGTGATATTGCGCCCCTGCTTCAGGCTGTCTAAGGTACCTTTGGAGAAGCCGTAGGTATTGACCAGATAGTAGGTAGAGATTCTTTTTCGCTTCAGCGTGGCGAAAAATGGCTCATAAGTAATCATAAATGGGGCTCCTCCTTTCTTTTGCAGTTTGCGTCACTTTGGCGACCGTTTGTTTCTTATAGAATAGCAAGGGTTGCAGACAGGCCACAATCCCCAGTTATCGGGTATAAAAAATCGGGATTAAAAATCTCTGCTTATATTTTTGACGGTGAAAATCAGGAAATATACGTGCAAAGCGAAGAATAAAGTTTAGGGAAAAACCCTGGAAAACATAGGCATTGTTGCGGGATTATACCTTGTAATCCCAGGGCATTTGTACTATAATGGCAAAGATAAACAAAAAAGCCAGGGACTTATTTTGGCTTTCGGGAGGATAAACGATGAAATTTGCAAAACGAATGGACCGGTTCGGGGAAGGAATCTTTTCCCGTCTGCTGGAAATAAAAAAACAAAGGCTGCAGGACGGCCTGCCGGTGATTGATTTAAGTGTAGGCACGCCCAATATTCCGCCGGCAAAGCATATTCTGGAGGCCCTTTGCCAGGCGGCTGCCGATGAGAAGAATTACGTATACGCCATCAATGACCAGAAGGAGCTTCTGGAGGCAGCGGCTGGCTGGTATTCCCGGCGGTACGGGGTGACGTTAGATCCGCAGAAGGAGATCTGCTCCCTCTTAGGCTCTCAGGAAGGCCTGGCCCATATTGCCCTTTCCATTGTAGATGAGGGGGATATTGTGCTGGTTCCCGATCCCTGCTATCCGGTGTTTGGCGACGGCCCCATGATCGCCGGCGGGTCGCTTTATTACATGCCCCAGAAGAAGGAAAACGGCTACATTATCCAGCTTAAGGATATCCCTGAGGATGTGGCCCGGAAGGCAAAATTTATGGTTGTCTCATACCCCAATAATCCTACCACAGTTTTGGCGCCGGACAGCTTTTATGAGGAATTAATTGCCTTTGCAAAGAAATATGACATTATCGTGCTTCATGACAATGCCTACAGCGAGCTGGTCTTTGACGGACGGCGCGGCGGAAGCTTTCTGGCTTACCCTGGGGCTAAGGATGTGGGCGTGGAGTTTAACTCTTTGTCCAAGACCTACGGCCTTGCCGGCGCCCGGGTCGGCTTCTGCGTGGGAAATGAGCAGGTGGTATCCCATTTGAAGACCTTAAAGTCCAATATGGATTACGGTATGTTCATCCCCGTCCAGAAGGCAGCCATTGCGGCCATATCCGGCGACCAGTCCTGTGTGACGGTAACCAGAAAGGCGTATGAAAGGCGTCGGGATATTCTCTGCGACGGCTTTTCTTCCATTGGATGGAAGATGGATAAGCCCCAGGCGACCATGTTCGTGTGGGCACGGATTCCGGAAAATTATACCTCCTCTGAGCGCTTTGCCATGGATCTGGTGGAGAAATCCGGCGTGATGGTAACGCCGGGAAGCGCCTTCGGGCCCTCCGGCGAGGGACATGTGCGGCTGGCATTAGTACAGGATGAACCGGTATTAAATGCGGCGGTGAAGGCGGTAAAGGACAGCAAGATCCTGGAAGGACAGGAGGTTTTATGACAAAGAAACGGCTCAATATGCCCAGTCTGAGCCTGGAGGCGGAGCAGCTCTGGCTTCTTTTGCTGGCCGTGTGGATCCTGGTGATCTTTGGCCACTCCATGACTCCGGCGGATCTGTCCTCTCAGGAAAGCGGCCGGGTGCTGACGCTGCTCTGCGGCATGCTGGATAAAATAGGCGTCGGCAGCGGGTGGCTTACGGAGCATCTGGTGCGCAAGACTGCTCACTTTTGCGAGTATGCGGTGTTCGGCATGCTTTTGATGAAGAATTTTTACCTATATTCCCAGAGAAGCCGGGGATACCGGCAGACAGCTTCCCGCTTTCTGCCCTTAGCCCTGGCCGTTCTGGCAGTGCCCTTCCTGGACGAGACCATTCAGCTGTTTTCTCCGGGCCGCTCTGCGCAGATCAGCGATGTGTGGCTGGACATGGCGGGAGCATGCTTTGGCCTTCTTGCAGCGGCACTCGTTAAGCGTCTCTGGAATATGTCCAGGCGCAGAGGCAGAAGGCGGCGAGGCTGGCGCTAGGGGATAAAGAAAAGACCAGAGAAGAGATGCGAATAGCGCAGGAGAAATACGGGGAAATATAGAAGAAAGGATGGGGGATATGAGCGAAGGGACAAACTACCTGCTGCGGCTCCAGTATGACGGGACGCGGTATGAGGGCTGGCAGAAACAGAAAAGCACCGACCGCACTATCCAGGGGAAGCTGGAAAAGGTGCTGGAGGAATACTGCGGTCAGCCGGTGGAGGTCTGCGGCTCCGGGCGTACGGATGCCGGTGTCCACGCTATGGGACAGATGGCTAATGTGACGCTTCCAGGAGAGCAAAAGCCCCAGGAGATTCTGGAGTATGTCAATCGGTATCTGCCTGAGGACATCAAGGTGCTGGAGGTTTCCTGCGTCCCGCCGCGTTTTCACGCCAGGCTTTCCGCCAAAAGGAAAACCTATTGCTACCACATTGATATGGGGAGTAAAAAGAACGTATTTGAGAGAAAATATGTTTACGGCTTCCCCTTTTCCCTGGATGTGGAGCAGATGCGCCAGGCGGCGGCCATCCTGGAAGGAACCCATGACTTTAAGAGCTTCTGCGGCAACAAAAAAATGAAAAAATCTACTGTACGTACCGTTGAGGCCATCCGCATTGCACAGGAGAATGGGAGGATTTCCATTTCCTACACAGGCGATGGGTTCCTTCAATATATGGTACGGATAATGACGGGGACTCTCCTGGAGGTGGGGCTGGGGAAGCGAAGCCCTGAGTCCATGGAAGAGATCTTTAAGGCCAGGGACCGGGGAGCAGCCGGTTTTACCGCGCCGCCGGAGGGCCTTTTTCTGATGTCGGTAGAATATTAAGATATCTGTGCATCATCATCGTAAGGGAAGTTGGAGAAAAGAATGACTGATTTTTTAGTAAAATTATGGGTGCCGGACTGGGAAAATACGGAGGATCCCCAGGTCCGGACGCGGTACGGGATGCTTTCTGGTATTGTGGGAATTCTGTGCAATCTGGTCCTTTTTGGGGCGAAGCTTTCCATTGGCCTGTTTGTAAACAGTATTTCCGTTATGGCAGATGCATTCAACAACCTGTCGGACGCGGCCTCCTCGATTATCGGCTTTGTGGGGGCAAAGATGGCGGGAAAGCCTGCGGATGAGGACCACCCCTTTGGACATGGGAGAATTGAATATATCTCTGCGTTTATCGTTGCCTTCCTGGTCATCCAGGTGGGATTTTCCCTTTTTAAGACCTCTGTGGGGAAGATCCTTCATCCGGAGGAAATGAGCTTTCAGACGGTCTCTGTGGTGATCCTGGTGCTTTCCGTGGCGGTGAAGCTGTGGATGGGCCTGTTCAATAAAAAGCTGGGAAAGCGGATCAATTCCTCAGTCATGCTGGCCACCTCCGCTGATTCCATGGGCGATGTGCTGGCGACCTCCGCCACCATTGTCTCCCTTCTGGCCTTTGGCCTGCTGGGCTGGAACATCGACGGCATTGTGGGGCTTTTAGTGTCTCTGGCGGTGCTGGCTGCCGGTATCAATATTGCCAAGGATACCCTGGAACCCCTGATCGGCGCGCCTATTGACCATTCCTTATATATGGAAATCAGCAATTATGTAGAGAGCTTTGAGGGAATTGTGGGAACCCATGACCTGATTATACATAATTACGGGCCTTCCAGAAGCATGGCATCTATCCATGCGGAGGTTCCCTGTGATGTGGATATTCAGGTTTCCCATGAGATTGTGGACCGGATTGAGCAGGAGGCCTTTAGGCGCTTCCATATTTCTCTGGTGATCCATATGGACCCGGTGGAGACAAAGAACCAGGCCTATCTGGAGATGAAGGAGATGCTGGCCAATGTGCTGAATGAGGTAGATTCCCGCCTGCAGTTTCATGACTTCCGCATGGTAAATGGTGTGGAGCGGATTAATCTGATTTTTGACCTGGTGGTTCCCAGGGATTATAAATACAGCCAGTATGACCAGCTGCGGGACAGGATTGGCCGTCTTGTGCAGGAAAAGGATGGCCGGTGCCGCTGCGTCATGACGGTGGAGAACAGCTATTGTGCAGAGTAGGAAATGAACACAGAAATATTTTTTGTACACCATGCAATAAGTTTTCTGTTTCCTGCATTAACTAAGTAGGGAAAGGAATTCCAATCCATGTTATCTTTGGATACCTTACGGGTCCCGGAGCTTTTAGAGCAGTCGCTTGACGAGGATCTGCTGCGGCAGGTGGGCGAAGGAAGCCAGGACGCGTTTAAGCAGTTATATGAGAAAACGGACAGAACTTTATATGGATTTATCTTATCGATTCTCAGGAATCCCCATGACACCGAAGAAGTTATGCAGGAAACCTATATGAAGATATGGACTTCTGCCTCCGGATACCAGCCCCAGGGAAAGCCTCTGGCCTGGATGTTTACTATTGCCAGAAATCTCTGCTATATGAAGTTCCGGGAACAGAAGCACCAGTCGGATGTAGGACTTGATGAGTTAAATGGAACAGAGAGCGGCGAATTCTGCCCGCAGATTGAGAATGCGGCAGATAAGCTGGTGCTGAAGGCTGCGCTGGAGGCGTTAAAGGAGGAGGAGAGGCAGATTGTCCTGCTTAAGAATTCCTCAGGCCTTAAGCACAGAGAGATTGCCCAGGCTCTCGGTATGCCCCTTGCCACGGTTTTGTCCAAATATAACCGCGCAATGAAGAAGCTGGAGCAATATTTAAGAGAGGAGTGAAGCACGTGGAGCACAAAAAACAGAATACTGTTTTTACCCGGCAGGAAATCGAAAAGCACCTTCAGTCTGCTCTGGCGGCATCCACTCCGGACATATGGTCCAGGCTGGACCTTTCGGTTCCTCAGGAGCCGGTTCCGCAAAAGAAGATTTCTTCGAAAAAGCTGTCTTTGGCAGGCCGGCGTTTCGGCGGCTTGTGTGCGGCAGCCTGTGTCTGTCTGGCAGTGGTGGGCGGAGGTGCCTACCACTATGAATTTGTCCAGGTGGTTTCTGAGGTGGAGATCGATGTGAATCCCAGCCTGAGGCTTTCCTTAAACCGCAGAGACCGGATTACCGCGGCCAGCGGGGTGAATGAGGACGGTCAGGCGCTTTTGCTGAATACTAATCTAAAGGGAGCCACCGTTGAGGACGCAGTGAACCAGGTAGTGACATCTCTGGTAGACCAGGGATATCTGAACGCAGATGGAAATGAGCATGCGGTTCTGGTGTCTGTCTCTGGGAAAAATCAGCAGCGGGCAGAGGCAGTTAAGACCCAGGTGTCTTCCAATGTGGAGAAGGCGCTGACGGATCATCAGGTGAGTGCCGTGGTCTATGACCAGACCATAGAGGTGACAGATGAGCTTAAGGAGCTGGCGGAGACCTACCAGATCTCACCGGGGAAAGCGGAGTTTGTTGGTCAGCTGGTGGGAGAGAATGAAGCGCTGAATGCAGATGGCGCCGTGGCCTATGAGCGCATGGCTGGCCAGTCCATGGAGGAGCTGACCCAGGAGATTCAGGCAAATGAATATTACGTAAGCTCCAAGGTGACCATCATTAAGACGGAACCGGTTTCGGAGGACCGCAGTCTGGCTTCTGCAGACGCCGATTCTTCTGCTGATAGGGATCAGGCAGACAGCCAGGAAAATATGCCTGCAGATATGCCGGAGGACAGCGGAGAGAAATCTGCAGATTCCGGCAGAACAGAGCTTGCTGAGTCAGCCGTGCCCGTGCCTTTGCCGGTACCGGCAGAGAGCGACAGGATTCCGGCAGAGGTTAAGGAATCAAAGGAAGAGAGTGTGCCTGCAGAAACAGAGGCCGCCCCGGCAGAGAAAGAGGAAATCCTGGCGGCAGTGGGCGCAGATGCTGATGAGATGCAGCCTGGCGAGATAGAAGCCAGTGAGGTAGAAGCCAGTGAGATAAAGCCGGATGAGATGGCTGCCGTACAGGAGACGCTGTCCCAGGAGGAGGCGGTATCCCAGGCTCCGCTTGCAGATGAGCTGGAGAAGGATGAGCTGGGCCAGGCAGATAGTGGCTATGGGGAAGACGGTGCAGCAGATGACATGGCCACACCGGCCCAGGCTGAAGTTAAAGAATCGTCTGATAAAGAGACAGCTGGAGCTGGTGAAGAAGCATCCGCGTCCGAAACAGCGGACCGCGAAATGACAGAGCACCGGCCAGAGACAGAACCGGCTGAAAGCGAGCCGGAAGAGGAACCGGCTGGAAGTGAGCTGGAAGCGGAATCAGCAGAGGGCCAGCCAGAGAAAGAATCACCTGAAAGCGAGCCGGAGACCGAATCAGCCGGGCATGAGCCGGAGACAGAAGCTTCCCTGGAGAGTGAGACCGGCGTCACCTCTGAACCGGCGGATATAGAAACCGAGGAGACTGAACTGAAGGAGAGCCAGCCGGAGGAAACATATCCATCGGAGGCGGAGTCGGCAGACAGGCAGGAGCCTGCAGATGAGCTGACGGATGATGAAGAGCAGCCTGCAGCGGAGAGCCAGGAAAGCGCGGCAGAGCCGGAGAGCGCGGCGGAGTCGGAGAGCGTGGCGGAGCCGGAGAGCGTGGCGGAGCCGGAGAGCGTGGCGGAGCCGGAAAATGCGGTGGAGCCAGAAAGCACAGCAGAGATGGCAGCCAGTGAGGAATCTGCAGCTGATCAGGAGATGCTTCAAAATCAGGTACAGGAATCCGAGAAACCTGCCGGTGAGTCTGCAGAGCAGGAAGAGGCAGAGGAAGCGGAGAAGACAGAGCCGGCCAGAAGAGTGGAGATCATTCCCAGCCTGGAGAATGAGCCGGATCTTTTTGGCCCTGGAGATGCCATAAAGTATGCGCAGTCTGGTGTGCAGATTACCCAAAACGGCACACAGATTATCTTTGAGCCGGAAGAGGAGAAAGAAGAAAAGAAAGCAGTATATGCATCGGACTATCTCAGCGGGCGGGAGCGCCAGCTGATCCGCAGGGGCCCCGGAATGTATCCGGATGCCTGGGCAGCGGATGCTTTGGGGGAGCTTGAGCAGTCCACATTCCCGGAGCATCTGGGAGTGCAGAGCGCACTGCTGCAGGGCACATTTTCCGGCGGAAATGGCCGGACGCCTGCAGTGTACCGCCGCGACAGCGGAAGTATCTTCTGGATGTGGACGGAATAAACCGCTTGAAAGCAATTGAGAAAAAGAAATCCCGACAGAGCCTTTTTTGGAAGGTTTTGTCGGGATTTTTGTATACAAAAATGGAAATATGTATAAAAATAGGGAAGGAAAGGGGAGATATGTGACATATTTCTATGTTTGCTTCACATATTCTCATGTACGTATTTGTGCAAATTTGCTATATTAAGAGCACGAAGGTTGACTGGAGTTGACGAGATGCACAGCGCAGCCGATGCCTGTGCATCGATAAGCGCCAGTCCCGAAACGTGCGGCCGTCGTGAGGCGGCTCTGTCTGTGCAGAGCGGTAACTGGCCGGCACGAAATAAACGATGGAGGTATGTTATGAAGAAAAAATTATTATCGGCGGTATTGGCAGGGGTAACAGTTCTTTCGTTGGCTGGATGCGGCGGCGGAGGCGGCGGTTCTTCCGCAGGAGGAAATCAGGCTGGCGGCGGTTCTGGTGATGCGGGCGGTACCCTTACCGTAGCGATTTGGGATAATGGTCAGAAGGCCGGACTGGATCAGATCATTGCAGACTATACAGCTGCCACCGGAAATAAGGCAGAGATTCAGGTTATTACCTGGGATCAGTACTGGACCCTTCTGGAGGCTGGTGCTTCCGGCGGCGACATGCCTGATGTTTTCTGGATGCACTCCAATGAGGCACAGCGCTATATGTCCAACGGCATTCTGATGGATCTGACCGACCGGATTGCAGCCAGCGAGAAGCTGGAGATGGACAAGTTCCCTGATGAGTTAAAGGAGCTGTATCAGTACGATGGAAAGACCTACGCTATCCCCAAGGATATGGATACCATCGCACTCTGGTACAATAAGACCATGTTTGATGAGGCCGGCATTGCTTATCCTGATGAGACCTGGACCTGGGATGATTTCTATGATGCAGCAGTAGCACTGACCAAGGATGACGGAAGCCAGTACGGAACTGCGATGAATCCTTCCAACGAGCAGGACGGCTATCTGAATATCATCTATTCCATGGGCGGCTATGTTCTGTCCGAGGATAAGAAGAGCTCCGGCTTTGACGATCCGAACACCATTAAGGCAATGAACTTTGTGGATTCTCTGATTAAGGATGCGATGCCGCCGGCTACGGTTATGGCAGAGACCGGAACGGACGTACTGCTGAATTCCGGAAAGATCGCTATGCTTACCCAGGGTTCCTGGATGGTTCCCGCATTCAAGGAGAATGAGTACATCGCTGAGAACTGTGATGTTGCCGTACTTCCCATGGATGCAGAGACCGGAAGAAGAGTTTCCATTTACAATGGCTTAGGCTGGGCAGTTAACGCCAACACCGACAATCCTGAGGCCGCATGGCAGCTGGTAGAGTGGTTTGGAACCAAGGATGCACAGTTAAAGCAGGCACAGTTAGGTGTTACCATGGCAGCTTATGACGGCGTATCCGATGACTGGAAGAACAACACCGACCTGTTCAACCTGGAGCCCTACCTGGATATGCGCGAGGATGTAGTGTTCCGTCCGGCAACCAGAGCGACTCTGACCTGGTGGAATATGATGACTGCTGATCTGAAGGAAGCATGGAGCGGCAACTGCACCATGGAGGAGGCTTGCCAGAAGGTAGCAGAAGACATGAATAAGTGCCTTGCTGAGGAGTAAAGCTTCATAAAGACAAAAACCCGGCTGCTGCGGCACATGGGCTGCAGCAGCCTTTTATCTGAATAATAGCAGGAGGGGGATAATATGGCGAACACGAAAAATGCGTCACCAAAAGCAAATAAGCAAACAAAAGTAAAAACAAAATGGACGAGCCGCCAGAAAAGCGAATGTGTCTGGGGCTGGGCCTTTATCCTGCCGACGATGATTGGTCTGATTGTTCTGAATATCATTCCGATTTTCCAGACCATCTACCAGAGCTTTTTTAAGACCGGTGATTTCGGAAGAGGAAATATCTTCATTGGAATCGAAAACTACAAGACGATTTTAAGTGACCCGGAGGTATGGCAGGCTCTGGTAAATACCTTTAAGTATGCCGTCGTAGAGGTTCCGTTCTCGATTGCCATCGCTCTGGTTCTGGCTGTTCTTCTGAACCGGAAGATGCATGGCCGGGCAGCTTACCGTACCATCTTCTTCCTGCCCATGGTAGCGGCTCCGGCAGCTGTGGCAATGGTGTGGAGATGGCTGTACAACTCTGAATTCGGTCTCTTAAACAATATCTTTGGAACCAAAATTAACTGGATTTCCAATCCTTCCATCGCCGTATTCTCTGTAGCCGTTATCGGTGTATGGTCCATCCTGGGCTACAACATGGTTCTGTTCCTGGCAGGTCTTCAGGATATTCCCAAGGATTATTATGAGGCTTCCAGTATTGACGGTGCTTCCGGTATTTATCAGTTTTTCCATATTACGATTCCGCTGCTGTCCCCCACGATTTTCTTCGTGTCGGTAACCAGAATCATCGGCGGTCTCCAGGTATTCGACCTGATCTTCATGGTTATGGACCGGAACAACCCCGCTCTTTATAAGACGGAATCCCTGGTGTACCTGTTCTATCAGTATTCCTTTGTAAACAACAACAAGGGACTTGGCTCTGCCATCGTTGTATTCCTGTTGGTGATCATCATGATTATCACAGTAATCCAGATGCGGGCACAGAAACTGGTATATTACAACTAGGAGGAGGGATAGTATGGAAAGTATGACAAGAAGACAGCAGATGACGTCGGTTCTGATCCATGTGATTTTGATTCTGGTATCCATTACTATGCTGGTACCATTTATCTGGATGATCCTGACGGCCTTTAAGACGATTACCGAGTCCACTTCGGTGGATCCCTTCGTAATTTTCCCGAGCCAGTGGCAGACGGAAAACTTCGTTACCGTTATCAACAACATGAATTTCCCCATGCTGTACTTTAACACCCTGGCGCTGATCCTGGGAAGAGTAGTTTGTGCAGTGCTTACGGCGACTTTGGCTGGCTACGCTTTTGCCAGACTGGAGTTCCCGGGAAAGAATCTGATGTTCTCCCTGGTTATGTTCCAGATGATGGTACCGGGACAGATTTTCATCATCCCGCAGTACCTGATGGTCAGCAGCATGGGCGTTCTGGATACCATCTTCGCCCTGATTTTCCCAGGCCTTGTTACGGCATTCGGAACATTCCTGTTAAGACAGTCCTACATGAGCCTGCCTAAGGATCTGGAGGAGGCTGCCAGACTGGACGGCTGCAACATTGGCCAGACCTTCCTGTTCATCATGGCTCCGCTGGCACGGTCCGGCATGGTTGCTCTGGGTATCTTTACCGCCGTGTTTGCATACAAGGACCTGATGTGGCCCCTGATCTGTAACCGGAATGTAATGCCTCTGTCTGCAGCACTTGCCAAGATGCAGGGACAGTATTCCAACAACTATCCGCAGCTGATGGCAGCGTCCCTGCTGGCTTGTATTCCTATGATCGTTCTGTATCTGATCTTCCAGAAGCAGTTCATCGAGGGTATTGCAACCTCCGGCGGAAAGCTGTAAGGCGAGAATTTATTTCCTGCGGTCCTTACGGTAATTCTGAGGGCTGCACCCAAAATGGTTTTTAAATGCCTTGGAAAAGGTAAGCGGATTATCATAACCGACTGCGGAAGCGACTGTCTTTACCGGCAGCTCGCTTCCAGAAAGCAGCCGGGCGCTTTCTTCCATGCGGAAATTCAGCAGGTATTCCTGAGGGGAGATACCCACCAGCTTCTTAAAGATGGAAGTCAGATAGGAGCGGTTGATTCCTATGTGATCGGCCAGCGAGGCCACGGAGACCTGAGCATAGTTCTGATGGATATAGTCAATGGCGTGGGCCACGTAGGTCTTCGGTGAATAATCATAATGCGTTTTCTGTGAATAGCACTGGGTGGAATGAGCTTCGATGAGTGTACCAATCAGGGTATAGAGGATGCCGATGCGCTTTAGTTCATTGGCATAGGTAAGCTCAGGGATACGAAGGATTCCTTCCGCCAGGCGGATGTAGGATTCCGGACTGAGAATGGAGTCGCGCACGTACGTACCGGAGGAAAATCCGGCTTTTTCCATATAAGCGGCAGCATTTTTTCCATCAAACTGAATCCAGGTGTAAGCCCATGGGTCCTCCATATCCGGCCAGTAGGTGTATTCCACATCCGGCCACAGGAGAAAGAGCTGGCCGCGGGTAAGACGGCGGGTGACTCCGTTTACGGACAGATAACCGCTGCCCTGAGAGATAATGTGGAGATGGAAGCCGCTTCGGATGCTGGGGCCCACGATTTTTAATTGTTCGAAATGCTCCTGACCGCAGCAGACTAGATACAGATCGTTGGTCTGACGGATTTCATAGTCCAGAACACGGTAATTTGCGGTGGTGAAAAAGCCAGTTTTTCTTTCGATTTCCATAAAAGCCCCTCTTTCTTATGGCGATTGCTTAAATATGTCGAAAAATATTTGCATAAAGCCATATTTTCTATTATAATTCCATATTGTGCGGAATTCAACTGTATTTTCAGCGGATAAAGAAATATAATGATGTGGAAAATCGCAGCAAGGATAAAGACTAGGAGATTATCGATATGGCAATTCTTTTTAATCAGGACAAAAAGGTATTTACATTGCAGACGAAGAACTCTGCTTATCAGATGAAGGTGATTGATTATGATGTCCTCCTTCATCTTTATTATGGAAGACGGCTGGAAGATTGTGACCTGTCTTACCTGATTCAGAATACAGACCGGGGATTCTGCGGCAATCCCTATGAGGTACAGCATGACCGTACCTTTTCTCTGGATTACTTCCCTCAGGAATATCCCTGCTTCGGCATTGGCGATTACCGGGGAGACTGTGTGCGCATTATCAATCCTGACGGCAGCAATGCCGTGGATTATCGTTATCGTTCCTATCGGATTGAAAAGGGAAAATATTCTCTGGAAGGGATGCCGGCTTTTTATGGAGAGGATGGGGAGACCCTGATTATCACCATGGAAGACAAGGACACAGGGATGCTTCTGGAGCTTCAGTACGGCGTTTTTGAGGAGGCCGATGTGATTACCCGGGCGGCCAGGATCATAAACGGGACGAAAGGTACCGTATATGTGGATCGTGCCCTTTCACTTTGCCTTGATTTTATGCGGGCAGATCTGGACTGGATTCATTTTTACGGCAAGCATGCTATGGAGAGAGAGTTTGAGCGTGCGCCGTTAACACACAGCAAGCAGGCAATCGGCTCTCTGCGGGGGACTTCCAGCCACCAGCAAAATCCGTTTGTAATGCTTTGCGAGAGAAATGCCGGCGAGGACTGGGGTGAATGCTGGGGCGTAAACTTAGTTTACAGCGGCGGCTTTTATGCAGAAGCAGAGGTGGATCAGTTTAATCAGGCCCGCCTGGTTATGGGGATCAGCCCGGATAATTTCTGCTGGCAGCTTGGGCCGGGAGAGGCGTTCCAGACACCGGAGGCGGTGATGGTTTACTCAGACCAGGGCTTTGCGGATCTTTCTCATAAGATGCACCGGGCGGTATTTGATCACCTGATCCGGGGAAAGTGGAAGGAGGAGCGCCGGCCTATCCTGATTAACAACTGGGAGGCCACCTATTTCAACTTTACGGGAGACAAGCTTCTGCGGATTGCGGAGGATGCCAAGGATCTGGGCATTGAGATGCTGGTGCTTGATGACGGCTGGTTCGGGAACCGGGACAGCGATTTCCGGGGACTGGGAGACTGGCAGGTAAATGAAAAGAAACTGGGAAGCACCATGAAGGAGCTGGTGGATAAGGTCAATGGCATGGGCTTAAAGTTTGGCCTGTGGGTGGAGCCGGAGATGATCTCCGAGGACAGCCAGCTGTATAAGGAGCATCCCGACTGGGCGATCCGTATCCCGGGACGGCCGGGGAATATTGGAAGAAGCCAGCTGGTTCTGGATTTTTCCAGAGAGGATGTGGTGGATGCTGTTCAGGAGATGATTTTCCAGGTACTGGACAGTGCCAATATTGAATACATTAAATGGGACTTTAACCGGAGCATTACCAATCTCTATTCTGGAGCACTTCCGCCGGAGAGACAGGGAGAGGTGGCCCATCGGTATGTGCTGGGGCTGTATCGCTTCCTGGAGAATATGGTGCAGAGGTATCCGGATCTGCTTCTGGAGGGCTGCAGCGGCGGCGGCGGACGCTTTGATCTGGGTATGCTGTATTATTCTCCGCAGATCTGGTGCAGCGATGATACTGATGCGGTGGAGCGGCTGAAAATCCAGTACGGAACCTCCTTTGGTTATCCCATTTCCTCAGTAGGCTCTCATGTGTCGGCCAGCCCCAATCATCAGACCTTCCGCACTACGCCCTTTGAGACCAGGGCTACAGTGGCCATGGCGGGAAGCTTTGGCTATGAGCTGGATCTGAATCTTCTGACGGAGCGGGAGCGTAGCAAGGTAAGACGCCAGGTAGAGGAGTACAAGACCTATTACGATGTGATCCAGAGAGGCGATTATTACCGGCTGACCAGTCCTTACGAGGGAAGCCGTGCCTGTGCCTGGTCCTTTGTGTCACGGGATCAGAAGGAGTGCCTGTTCTGCGCAGTTGTGGTTAAGCTGCAGGCAAATCCCGATGCCATGATCGTTCGCCTGAAGGGACTTTGCCCCAATGCCAAGTATCGCCTTGAGGGTACGGAGCAGGTGTACACAGGAAGCGCGCTGATGTATGGCGGCGTTCTCCTGCCTGTGCCGGGGAAAGAGTATGAGTCCTGGCGGTATTATTTCCGGCAGATTGAGGAAGCCTAGACTGCCAGACAGGCATAAGAGGCGGAAAACGCCGGAGAAGCCGGCTGACGGAAAAGAAAAACTGCAGAGACAGCGGAAGGACGCAGTATGTGCTTCCTTCCGCTGTATTGGCAGAATAAACACAAAAATATAAAAAATTCAAAAAAATACTTGACCAATCAGCTATCCTGTTGTATAATACATTTCGTTGTGTTGATGGGCTATCGCCAAATGGTAAGGCAACGGACTCTGACTCCGTCATTTCCAGGTTCGAGCCCTGGTAGCCCAGTTTTGAGAGACCTTTCGTTATGGAAGGTCTCTTTTATATACTCATAAGGAAGCGGGGATAAACCATCGTTTCCTTGGAGCCTCCGGCGGATGTGTACAGATTGCAGGAGAAAATGCCGCTGCGCAGGAGATAAAGAGAGAAATTCAGCGATATGAGAGGAAAGAAACATGGACACAATGAAGAAATTCATCCGATACTACCGCCCATATCAGGCCGTATTCTACCTGGATCTGGTGTGTGCGGCCATAATCAGCGTTATTGATTTGGCTTATCCCCAGATCCTGCGGACGCTGACAAGGACACTTTTCCGGGAAGAGGCCGGACAGGTACTGGGCGCCCTGGTGCCGATTGCCCTGGGCCTTTTTGTGATGTACGGTGTGCAGGCTTTTTGCAAATACTATGTCAGCTACCAGGGGCATATGATGGGCGCCCACATGGAGCGGGATATGCGCCAGCAGCTGTTTGACCATTATGAAAAGCTGTCCTTTTCCTATTATGATAACAATAATTCCGGGCAGATGATGAGTAAGCTGGTGTCTGACCTTTTCGATATTGCTGAATTTGCCCATCATGGCCCGGAGAATCTGTTTATCTCGGTAATCAAGATTGCCGGTTCCTTTGTGTGCCTGTTTTTGATTAATGGGCGGCTGGCGGCGGCCCTGCTGGTGATCGTCCTGTTCATGATTTTCTTTTCTGCCAGGCAGAATGCCCGGATGCAGGAGACCTTCATGGACAACCGGAGAAAGATTGGCGATGTAAATGCCAGCCTTCAGGATACCCTGGCGGGCATCCGTGTGGTGCAGTCCTTTGCCAATGAGGATGTGGAGCGGAAGAAATTCCGCAGAAGCAATGAAAATTTCCTGCAGTCCAAGAACAATAATTACCGCTGCATGGGAAGCTTTATGGGCGGCAATCTGTTCTTCCAGGGGATGATGTATCTGGTTACGGTGGTTTACGGCGGATGGCTCATCGCCCAGGGACAGATGGCGGCCGATGATCTGGCCATGTATGCCCTCTACATCAGCATTTTCATCAGTCCCATTCAGATCCTGGTGGAGTTAGCCGAGATGATGCAGAAGGGACTTTCCGGCTTTAAGCGGTTCCTGGCAGTGATGGAGACGGAGCCGGAGATCGTGGATGCACCTGACGCTGAGGAGCTTAAGGAGGTAAAGGGGCAGGTATCCTACCAGGATGTGAGCTTCCAGTACAATGACGAGGAGGAAGTGCTTCGCCATGTCTCCTTTGAGATTCCTGCCGGGCGCTCGGTAGCCCTGGTGGGGCCCTCCGGCGGCGGAAAGACCACGATCTGTTCGCTGCTTCCACGGTTTTATGATGTTACCGGCGGCAAGATCCTTATTGACGGTAAGGATGTAAGCCGGGTGACACTGAAAAGCCTGCGGAGCATGATCGGCATTGTCCAGCAGGATGTATATCTTTTCTGCGGCACCGTAAAGGATAATATCGCCTACGGAAAGCCGGGGGCTTCCATGGAGGAGATCATGGAAGCAGCGAAAAAGGCCAATATCCATGACTTTATCATGAGCCTTCTCGATGGGTATGACACCTTTGTGGGCGAGCGGGGAACCCGCCTTTCCGGCGGACAGAAGCAGCGGATTTCTATAGCCCGTGTATTCTTAAAGAATCCGCCGATTCTGATTCTGGATGAGGCCACATCGGCTTTGGACAATGAGAGCGAGCGGCATATCCAGATGAGCTTAGAAAAGCTCTCGAAGGACCGTACCACCATCACCATCGCCCACCGCCTTTCCACCATTCGCAACGCGGATGAGATCATTGTCATTAATAATGAAGGGATCGCAGAGCGGGGAAATCATAAGGAGCTGATGGGCAAAGACGGGATTTACGCCCATTATTACCAGATGCAGTTTGAGGGGCTGGAGACGGCGGAGGATATTGTATAAAATTTTGCATAAAATTTCGTCTATAAAATCAAAAAAACACTTGACGTTATGTCGGAAAGCGTGTATAATAACCCTTGCAGTCGAGCAAGGGCTGTAAAAACAAAATATTGGGCTATCGCCAAATGGTAAGGCAACGGACTCTGACTCCGTCAGTTCCAGGTTCGAGCCCTGGTAGCCCAGCTTTGAGAAACCTTTCATACAAGAGTATGAAGGGTTTTTTCTTTAATCGGTGCGAGTGTGCGCTAGGCACACACTTTTTATAGGGAAAGGGAAGATGGCAGGTGAAGGACAATGTTTTTCGTCGTGTGGAATTTCTTTGGGATTGTGTGATTTTACATTTATTTTACTGACATTTTACATTACGTTGTATAAGTGTATGTTATAATAAGCCTATCTTAATCCCAATATGACAAGGAGGACCCTATATGAGAAAACTGCTGCTTTCCCTGAGTGCGTCTTTGGCGCTGAGTCTTTCCCTGCCGGTTATTTCCTATGCCGATGAGTGGCGCCGGGATGCCAATGGCTGGTGGTACGAAATCGACGATGATGACGATGACTTCGACGATGACGATTTTGATTATGATGACTATGCAAAAAACGGATGGAAGCTGATCGACAGCAAATGGTATTACTTTGATGCCTCTGGATACATGAAAACAGGATGGGTTCAGTCAGGGGATGATTGGTATTATCTGAACGAGGACGGTTCCCTGCTGACCAATGCACGAACACCTGATGGATATTGGGTAGATGATGACGGGGAATGGGATGGAAAAGACGATGACCGGGACGATCGTTATGATGATGACGATGACCGGGACGATCGTTATGATGATGACGATGACCGGGATGATCGTTATGATGATGACGATGATCGGGACGATCGCTAAGATGATGACGATGACCGGGAGGATCGTCACGATGATTGATGCGAATGGCTGTATAATAAGCGGGAGAGCACCTTCAGGGGTGCTCTTTTTGATGTGTACAGAAAAATCCTGGAATTAAAAGTGAGAAAAGATACGGTGCTCCGCGTACGTCTTTCCTTGACAGATGATATGAGTACTGATATGATTAATAATATAATACAGTATTGCCAGAAAACCACACAAGAATCAGTGAGATGCGGAGGATGAGGGATTATATGGGAAGACAGCTGGACAAGAAAGTATATGACAATTTTGTCATGATTTTAAAGGATGAGCTGGTGCCGGCTCTTGGGTGCACGGAGCCTATAGCAATTGCCTATGCGGCGGCCAAGGCCAGAGAGATACTGGGACAGATGCCGGAGTCCATGGAGATGTGCTGCAGTGGGAATATTATCAAGAATGTAATGGGGGTTACGGTTCCCAATTCCAACGGGCTGCGGGGCATCGATGTGGCGGCTACCCTTGGGGTAGTGGGCGGAGATGCCTCACGGGAGCTGGAGGTGCTGGAGAGCGTGACGCCGGAGGATATCGAGCAGACCAGAGAGCTGGTGAAGGCCGGCTTCTGCCGTTGCACACTTCAGGAAGGGGTGGAGAATCTGTATATTGTGGCCAAGGTATTTGCTGCCAGTCACAGCGCGGAGGTAACCATCATCAACCGTCACACGCTGATTACCAAGATTGTGAAGGATGGAGAGGTCATTTATGAGCACAAGATCAGCGAGAGCGCTGCGGAGAAGGGGGATAAGTCTCTTCTGAATGTGCGGGATATCCTGACCTTTGCGGATACGGTGGCCCTGGAGGACGTGGAAGCGGTTATCGGTGATCAGATTGAAAAGAACACCGCCATCAGCCAGGAGGGCGTGATCCATCCCTACGGCGCTCAGATTGGCCGGACTCTTCTGGATGTGTACGGCAATGACGTGCGCACCAGGGCGCGGGCCAAGGCGGCTGCCGGATCTGACGCCAGAATGGGCGGCTGCGCTCTTCCTGTGGTGATTAATTCCGGAAGCGGCAACCAGGGCATGACCGTGAGCCTGCCGGTAATTGAGTACGCGAAAGAGTATGAGGCGACCAAAGACCAGCTGTACCGGGCTCTGGTGGTGGCAAATCTGATTTCCATTCACCAGAAGAAATATATCGGGAGCCTTTCCGCTTACTGCGGAGCAGTCAGCGCCGCCTGCGGGGCCGGGGCTGCCATCACCTACCTGCGAGGAGGCACCTACGAGGAGGTGGGCCTGACCATCATCAATACCATCGGAAACGTAGGCGGCATCGTCTGCGACGGCGCAAAGTCCTCCTGTGCGGCCAAGATTGCCTCGGCGGTGGACGCGGCTATTCTGGCCCATTACATGGCCATGAAGCATGTATCTTTCCGGCCAGGCGAGGGCATTATCCAGGAGGATCTGGAGGATACCATCAAGAGCATGGGCTACATTGGCCGGGTGGGCATGAAGCGCACGGATACAGAGATTTTAAATATTATGATTGACCGGGTGGATGTGCATCAGCTGTAGAAAAAATGCGCAGACAAAAAAGAGGAGTGGGAAAGCGGCAAAGGCCTTCCCCTCCTCTTATTTTCTGCACAGCTGGTACAGGAAGCAGATTTACTGCACCCACACGCCCTCTGCATTCACATAGTAAACACCGTCAATGATGGTGTCCTTCTGCATGGCGCCGCTGGGGCTGAAATAATACCACTGGGTCTGAATTTCCTTCCATCCGGTAACCATGTAGCCCTTGCCGGTGAAATAATAGGTGTCGCCGTACTCATCGGTCCAGAAGGTATCCCGCAGGTAACCTCCGTCATCGGTCTGATACCACCAGCCTACACTGTCTAACTGCCAGGCACCAGCGTAGCTGGTCATGGCGCCTCCGGCCATCATCGCTGCTGCCATTCCCAGGGCAGCCATTGTCTTCACAAACTTTTTCATAGACTCTCCTTTCTGACAATTCCATGTAAAAAATGGATTTCTATACTAAGTTTATGCCCAAAAACTGTAATTGTCAAGCGGCCTGTGGCTGAAAATGCCGAAAACGGCAAAAACGCCGGAAACAGTGAAAACGCCGGAAACGGCAAAAACGCTGGAAACAGTGAAAACGCCGGAAACGGCAAAAACGCTGGAAACAGCGGAACTGCCGGAATTTGCGAAAAGACCGTGTTCTTACATACATCCGAAATCCTTAAGATCCAGCTCCAGATAATGGAGAGCTTCATCAATCTGCTTCTGGCGGATGCAGGAGAGAATCTGCTTGTGATACCGCATGTCGGAGGGATTGTAAAGATTGCTCCAGCGGTTCCAGTAAACCTGGGCGTAGGCCCGTTTCAGAATATCCATGGAGCGCTGCAGCTCCCGGCAGGCGTATTCATTTCCCGCGCAGGAAAGGAGCTTTAAATGGAAGTGGGTATTGTGCTCCCAGTGCGCCCACATATCATTAGAAGTTTCATTGCACAGATCGTCCAGGCGGGCCAGCTCCGTAAGCTGCTCTTCGGTAATCCGCTGGTAGCAGTCCTTTAAGAATCCGCCCTCCAGATGGAAGCGGTAGCGGAGGATAAAGGCGGCGTCCTCGCTGGTCAGGCGGACCACCTCATAGCCGTAGCGGGGGATATTGTGCAGCACCCCTTCATTGCACAGGGACAGAAGGGCCTCCCGTATAGGCGCCTTGCTGAAGCCGAACTTTTCCACCAGCTCCTGCTCGTTAATGATCTGGTTCGCCTTGTACTCACCGCGGATGATTCCGTCCAGCGTCTCCTGGTATACGATTGATTTTAAACTGTTTTTCTGTTTCATTATTCTTCTCCATCCTTTGTCTTGCCTAATCATAGCAAAAAAAGGGGGGAAAGTAAAGGTATATGCCCATATCTTTACTGGACAATCCCCGATGAATCATATATAATGGTACTGATTTTAAGCAGTCTGGAGGGAAGGAAATGTATCAGTTTAACAGCCGGATCCGTTACAGTGAGACGGGGGAGGATGGGTGTCTTACCTTAACCGGGATGATCAACTACCTGCAGGACTGCAGTATTTTCCAGTCAGAGGATATGGGCGTGGGCGTGACGTACCTGGATACAGTCCGCAAGGCATGGATGCTGTCTGCCTGGAGGATCCGGATCCTGCGCTATCCCCGGCAGGGGGAGCAGGTAATGATCGGAACCTGGCATTACGGGCAGAGGGGCATATACGGCTTCCGCAATTTTATCATGGAGGATGAAGGCGGAAAGCGGCTTGTGGAGGCGGATTCCCGGTGGTTCCTTTTAGACCTTGGCACCGGCCTTCCCTGCCGGGTACAGGAGGAGGATATTGCGCCTTACGGCGAGCCGTCGCCGCGGCTTCCCATGGAGGCGGCGGGAAGAATCGCTCTTCCATCGGATTATGAGATGGGCCGGCCTGTTGTCATTGCCCGTCATCAGATTGACACCAATCATCATGTTAACAATGCACAGTACGTAGAGATTGCCCGGGAGGCTGCAGGCATAAGCGGCGCTGTGGGTCAGCTCCACGTAGATTATAAGAAGGCAGCCGTCCTGGGGGATGTGCTGTATCCGGGGATCAGCCGCCGGGGCAGAGAGACCACGGCAGTGCTGTTTAATGACCGGCAGGAAGTGTGTGCGGCCGTCTGGATGGAGCAGATGGAAGACGAGAGGTAACAGTTTGGTATGGCCGAACCGTTATGACGAGAGAGTAAGTGAGGATAAGGAATGATTGAATTAGGAAAAGTGCAGGAGCTGGAGGTTGTGCGGCTCAAGGAATTCGGCGTTTACTTAAGCGAGGAGGCAGGCAGCAGCCAGAGCGTGCTTCTTCCCAAAAAGCAGGTTCCGCCGGGAACAAAGGCAGGTGACCGGCTTTCGGTGTTCATCTATAAGGACTCGGAAGACCGTCTGATTGCCACCACGGGAATTCCCAAACTGCAGGTAGGAGAGTGCGGCGTCCTGGAGGTAAAGGATGTATCCCGGATCGGCGCCTTTCTGGATATGGGCCTAGAGAAGGATCTTCTTCTTCCATTTAAAGAGCAGAGCCATCCGGTGAAAAAGGGCGAGCGCTGCCTGGTGGCCCTTTACGTGGATAAGAGCAGGCGGCTGGCCGCAACCATGCGGGTGTATTCCCACATGAGCAGCGAATCGCCTTATCATCAGGACGATCTGGTTCACGGCTGGATTTATGAGATCAATGAAAATCTCGGCGCCTTTGTGGCCGTGGATTATCGATACTACGGATTGATTCCGAAAAAGGAGCTTTTCGGGGAATACCGGGAGGGCGATGAGGTGGAGTGCCGCGTCATCAAGGTGCGGGAGGACGGAAAGCTTGATCTGACCCCCAGGAAGAAGGCACATCTGCAGATGAATGAGGATGCAGAGCTTGTGCTGCAGGCCCTGGACCGCCTGGGAGGCGTTCTGCCATTTAATGACAAGGCAAGCCCCGAGACCATCCGGAAGGAATTCCAGATGAGCAAGAACGCCTTCAAGCGGGCTGTTGGACGGCTTTTAAAGGAAGGCAGAATCCGGATTACGGAAACAACCATTGAACGATTATAGGAGGAAGAAGTGGACCCGATAGACTATTATAATCAATACGCAGCGAAGGTTTTTGAAGATACGGTGGATCAGGATATGGGCGCCATCATGGCCCCCTTTCTGGAGCTTTTGGAGGAAGGAGACACCATCCTGGATATGGGCTGCGGCTCCGGACGGGACAGCCTGACCTTTTACGATTTGGGATATGATGTGACGCCTTTAGACGGCTCGGAGGAGATGTGCAGGCTTGCCGAGGTGCATACGGGCCTGGATGTGCTGCAGATGACCTACGAGGAAATGGCCTTTGACGGCGCTTTTGACGGCGTGTGGGCCTGCGGCGCCTTTGTCCATATTCCCAAGGACGAGATGCCGGAGATTTTCCGAAGGGTAGCCAGGGCGCTGACGGAGGACGGTATTTTCTATCTTTCCATGCGGCTTGGGGACTTTGAAGGCTTTCAGGGAAAGCGGTACTTTAGCTGTTATTCAGAAAAGGAGCTGCGTCATCTGGTGGAAGGGGACGGTCTTTTTACCGTTTTAAAGGAGTGGGTGACCCGGGATGTGCGGTCAGGCCATTCGGACATTCAATGGATTAACATTCTGGCGAGAAAGAAATAAACGCAGTGCAGTGATTTAAGCAAGGCGGAATTTAAGACAAGGCAAAGGAAGCTGGCGCAGAATCTGTGCGCCCGGCATCTCCAGCTACCCTGTATCCAGGAGTCTTCAGGCACGGAGTACAGGAGGAGGGAGCGGGCGGCGGTATCTGCGCCTTTGCTGTCTGCGGGCCTTCTTCCTGCTTTGCTGTCGGCGGCGAAGACCTGCAGCAGGAAAGTTTTTCCTGTTTTCAACAGCGTACATGTTTTTCTGACAGAAAGAGAAACTGGAAAGGGGAGCAGAAGCTTTTACACTGCCTGGACAAGAGAGGAGAAGAGAAATGAAGCAGAGATCAGCAGCGGCAGATTATATGTTGATTATTGTCGGCTCGTTTATCATGGGCTATGCGATTAAAAATATTTACGATCCAGCCAATCTGGTAACCGGAGGCGCTTCTGGCCTGGCTATTGTGATCAAGGAGCTGGCTGGGATTCCCCTGTGGCTTACCAATACCCTTTTGAATATTCCCCTGTTCCTTGCAGCCTGGAAGATTCAGGGGTGGCGCTTTATCAAGAGGACATTTCTGGCGACGGTGACCCTTTCGCTGTCTTTGTATGTGATCCCGGAGCGGGTGCTGATTCCCTCCGGCGACATGCTGCTGATTGCCTTGTTTGGCGGGATCATCAGCGGTGTGGGGACGGGACTGGTCTTTATGGCGGGCGCCACCACCGGAGGCACGGATATGCTGGCTGCCCTGATTCAGAAAAAGTTTCCTCATTATACCCTGCCCCAGGTGCTGCAGGTGCTGGATGCTCTGATTGTGCTGATCGGTGTGGCAGTTTTCGGCATACAGCCGGCGCTCTATGCGCTGATTGCCATTTACGCCCTTTCCAAGGTATCGGACGGCATCCTGGAGGGCCTGAAGTTCTCCAAAATGGTTTACATCATTTCCGACCAGAATGAAAAGATTGCCCGGATCATTATGGAAGAAATGGGCCGGGGAGTCACCGGCCTGGATGCCACAGGCATGTACTCGGGGGCCAGGCGGCAGATGCTTTGCTGTGTGGTTTCCAAAAAGGAAATCGTCCGCGTAAAGGAGCTGGTGCGGGAACAGGACCGGAGGGCATTCGTGATTGTCAGCGATGTCCGGGAGGTCCTGGGAGAGGGGTTTATCGAATATTGACAAGCTGCTGCGACGATTTTTAACTAAAATTTGACATTTCCGATATTTTTTCTTTTGAATATACAGATTAGCCAAAAAGAAATTTTTCTTTTTGGCTATTTCAAGTATAGTAAAAAAAATGATTTTTTAGTATCATTACACCAGATAGAAAAAGCAGGCCGGGCCTTGCTGGTCAGCTTGGAAATCGCATAAACTAATAATCTTTTTAGAAAAAGCAGGAGGATTTGTAATGGCAAGCTTATCTTTAAGACACATTGAAAAGAAGTATCCCAACGGCTTCGTTGCAGTTAAGGATTTCAACCTGGAAATTGCCGATAAGGAGTTCATCATCTTCGTAGGACCGTCTGGATGTGGTAAGTCCACCACCCTTCGTATGATCGCAGGTCTGGAGGATATCAGCTCCGGTGAGCTGTACATCGATGGCAAGCTGGTTAATGACGTAGAGCCGAAGGATCGCGATATCGCCATGGTATTCCAGAACTACGCTCTGTATCCGCATATGACCGTTTATGATAATATGGCATTCGGCTTAAAGCTGAGAAAGACTCCGAAGGCTGAGATTGACAAGCTGGTTCAGGAAGCTGCAAGAATCCTTGACCTGTCCCACTTATTAGACAGAAAGCCGAAGGCTCTGTCCGGTGGTCAGAGACAGCGTGTTGCTATGGGCCGTGCTATCGTTCGTAACCCGAAGGTATTCTTAATGGACGAGCCGCTGTCCAACCTGGATGCTAAGCTGAGAGGCCAGATGAGAATCGAGATCTCCAAGCTGCATCAGAGACTGGAAGCTACCATCATTTACGTAACCCATGACCAGACCGAGGCTATGACCCTGGGAAGCCGCATCGTTGTTATGAAGGACGGTGTTGTTCAGCAGGTTGATACCCCGCAGAACTTATATGACAAGCCCTGCAACAAGTTCGTAGCTGGATTCATCGGCGCTCCGCAGATGAACCTGGTAGAGGCTACCGTTGGAAAGAACGGCGCAGACGTAACCTTATCCTTCGATGGCAACACCATCGCACTTCCCGCTGACAAGGCTAAGAAGCTTGAGGGTGCTGGCTATGTAGGAAAGACCGTTACCATGGGTATCCGTCCTGAGGACTTACATGATGAGGAAGCATGGATTGCTGCTAATCCCAAGGCTGTTCTTACCGCTACCATCCGTGTATACGAGCTGTTAGGTGCTGAGGTTTACTTATATTTCGATATCTGCGATACCAACTGCACCGCACGTGTAAATCCGCGTACCACTGCAAGACCTGGCGACAATGTAAAGCTGGCTATGGACTTAACCAAGATCCATATCTTCGACAAGGATACCGAGAAGGTAGTTGTGAACTAGTCCCAATACATTCTGAAAAAGTTGTAAATTTTAGGCAAGCGAGTGATATACTCGCTTGCTTTTTTTGTGTATTTGCATTAAGATATAATCAGGTAAAGTTTGTGATGGTTTCGAACTGTCACAAAAATTTATAAAAAGGAGAGAATTGCCATGATTTCAAACCAAATACTTCAGACGACTATAGAAGGCTTAAAGGGAATCACCAGGATAGATTTGTGCATTTGCGATACAGAAGGCAAGATTTTGGCCACCACCTTTAATGATGCGGAAGAGTATGAAAGCTCGATCTTAGCATTTGTGGACTCTCCGGCAGACAGCCAGGTTATACAGGGGTATCAGTTCTTTAAGGTATTTGATGAGCATCAGTTAGAGTATATCCTGCTGGCTAAGGGCGGCAGTGATGATGTATATATGGTAGGAAAGCTTGCGGCTTTCCAGATTCAGAATCTGCTTATCGCATATAAGGAGCGCTTTGACAAGGACAACTTTATCAAGAATCTGCTTCTGGACAATATGCTGCTGGTAGACATCTACAATCGGGCGAAGAAGCTTCACATCGAGACCAATGTAAAGCGGGTGGTGTTCCTGATTGAGACCCACCACGAGAAGGATGTGAATGCTCTGGAGACGGTGCGCAGCCTTTTTGCGGCAAAGACCAAGGACTTTATCACTGCTGTGGATGAGAAGAACATTATCCTGGTGAAGGAGGTAAAGCCGGGCGAGACCTATGAGGACTTGGAGAAGACTGCCAGCACCATTCTGGATATGCTGAATACTGAGGCCATGACCAAGGTTCATGTGGCTTTCGGTACCATTGTCAATGAGATTAAAGAGGTTTCCCGTTCCTATAAGGAAGCGAAGATGGCTCTGGATGTAGGAAAGATCTTCTACAGCAATAAAAATGTGATTGCCTACTCTCACTTAGGCATTGGCCGTCTGATCTATCAGCTGCCCCTGCCTCTGTGCCGGATGTTCATTAAGGAGATCTTTGACAATAAGTCTCCCGATGATTTCGACGAGGAGACCCTGACCACCATCAACAAGTTCTTTGAGAACAGCCTGAATGTCTCTGAGACCTCCAGACAGCTTTATATCCACCGGAATACCCTGGTATACCGTTTGGACAAGCTGCAGAAGAGCACAGGACTGGATCTTCGGGTGTTTGAGGATGCCATTACCTTTAAGATTGCCCTCATGGTTGTGAAATACATGAAATACATGGAGAGTCTGGAATACTAAGGCATGATTGAAATAAAGAAAGTAAGCAAAACCTACAAAAGCGGCAATAAGGCGCTGAAGGATGTGTCCATCACCATCGATGACGGGGAATTTGTCTTTATCGTAGGCCGGAGCGGCTCCGGGAAGTCCACGCTTCTGCGGCTTCTTCTTAAGGAGACGGAGCCCACCTCCGGACGGATTGTGGTCAATGACATGGACCTGCAGAAGATGCCCCGGCGCTACGTGCCCAAGTACAGAAGGAAGCTGGGGATGGTATTTCAGGATTTCCGCCTGCTGAAGGATAAGACGGTTTTTGAAAATGTGGCCTTTGCCCAGCGGGTGATCGGGGAGTCCAACCGGACGATCCGGGAGTCGGTGCCGCGGATGCTTAAGATGGTGGGATTGTCTTCCAAGTATAAGGTTTATCCTACCCAGCTTTCTGGTGGGGAGCAGCAGCGGGTGGCCATCGCTCGGGCATTAATTAACCGGCCGGAGGTGCTTCTGGCTGATGAGCCTACTGGAAATCTGGACAGCTTTAACACCGGCGAGATCATGAAGCTTTTGGAGGAAATTAACCGCCAGGGAACCACCGTGGTTGTGGTGACCCACAGCCAGGAGATGGTAGCCGCCATGAAGAAGCGGGTCATCACCATGGACCGTGGGCAGGTGGTCAGCGATATGAAGGCGGTAGCAGAATCATGAGAATCAGCACATTTATTTATTGCCTGAAACAGGGCCTCATCAATATACGCAGAAATCTTCTGCATTCCTTTGTCTCGGCGGCAACGATTTCTGCGTGTATTTTTTTGTTTTGTCTGTTTTTTGCCATTATCGGGAATGTGCAGCATTTTGCCACGGAGGCGGAGACTACGGTAGGGATTACGGTATTCTTCGATGAAGCCTTAAGTGAGGCAGAGATTCTGGCCATTGGGGAAGAGATCGAGGCCAGGAGCGAGGTGGCCCAGCTGAATTACATTTCCGCAGAGGAGGCCTGGGAGACCTTTAAGACCGAGTACTTTGGGGATATGGAGGAACTGGCGGAGGGCTTTGCCGATGACAATCCTCTGGCCGGGTCGGCCTCTTTTGAGATTTACCTGACGGATATTCGCCTGCAGGATGAAATGGTGGCGTATCTGCAGACCTTAAGCGGCGTGCGGAAGGTTAATTACTCCAACGCGGCGGCAGCGGGATTAAACAGCTTAAACCGGATCATCGGTGCAGTGTCGGCGGTGATTATCGGCGTGCTTCTGGCGGTAGCGGTGTTCCTGATCAGCAACACCATATCGGTGGCGGCGGCATTCCGCAGGCAGGAAAATGAGATTATGAAGCTGATAGGAGCGACCAATTATATGATCCGGGCGCCCTTTGTGGTGGAGGGACTTCTGATCGGCCTTGCAGGGGCGGCGATCCCTCTGGCGGCGGTGTACTTCCTGTACCGTCAGGCGGCGGATTACGTGACGCTCCACTATGTGATTATGACGGGGATCTTTACTCCCGTGCCCATTCAGGAGATGATGCCGGTGATGACAGCGGTGGCATTGGCTTTGGGCGGCGGGATTGGATTCTTTGGAAGCTTTTTTACCATTCGGAAGCATCTGCGGGTGTAGGAAGAGAGGCCGGGGAGAATTATCGATGAGAAGAAACATAAAGGGGGGACTTGCGGCAGCAGGTATTTTGCTGCTGCTATGTCTCTCTTTTCCCGCTTATGGGACGAAAAAGGAACTTGACGCGGAGAAGGAAAAGGTCTCTGCAATTGAAGAGGAAAAGAAAAAGGTGGAGAACACCCTGAAAAACCTGGAGGGGCAGAAGGCGGATACGGAGAATTATGTGCGCCAGCTGGATCAGGAGATGGCGGTGATCAGCGGCCAGTTAGAGGAGCTTTCTGTGCAGATCTCTGACAAGGAAGAGGAGATTGCCCTTACCCAGGAGGAGCTTTCCCAGGCCAGGGAGACGGAGGCGGAGCAGTATGCCTCCATGAAGCTGCGGATTAAATACATGTACGAGAAGGGCGATGCCACCTTTATTGACCTGATTTTGGAGTCGAAGACCATTTCTCAGCTCCTTAACCGGGCGGAATACATCGCCCAGATTTCCCAGTATGACCGGCAGATGCTGGATGAGTATGCGGCGACCAGGCAGGCTATTGCGGACAATGAGGCTAAGCTTCAGGCAGAGCATGAGGAGCTTTTGGCTCTCCAGGAATCTACTCAGGCCAAGCATAATTCGGTGGAGGAGCTTTTAGCGGCTAAGGAGGCCCAGCTGAAGGCTTACGATACCCAGATTGCTTCTGCCCAGGGGCAGATCAATGCCTACCAGCAGGATCTGGCGGCCCAGGAGACGAAGATCCGCCAGATCGAGGAGGAGATAAAAAAAGCTGAGGAGGAAGCCAGAAAAAAGGCTGAGGAGGAGGCCAGGAAAAAGGGCGAATCTGCTGGAACCTCGTATACTACAAAGAGCCTGGGAAATACTAAGTTTATCTGGCCCTGTCCCTCCAGCAGCCGGATCACCTCCAGCTTTGGCGGCCGGGAATCGCCTACAGAGGGCGCTTCCAGCAATCATCAGGGAATCGACATCGGAGCCAGCACAGGAAGCAATATTGTGGCGGCGGCGGACGGCGTGGTGACCATCGCCACCTACAGCGCCTCGGCAGGAAATTACGTGATGATCAGCCACGGCGGCGGTGTCTCCACGGTGTATATGCACTGTTCCTCCCTGAATGTATCGGAGGGACAGTCGGTCACCCAGGGACAGGTGATCGCCAAGGTGGGCTCCACCGGATACTCTACCGGGCCCCATCTGCATTTTGGCATACGCAGCGGCGGGAGCTATGTGAATCCGTCTAATTATGTGAGTCCGTGATGAATGTTTATCCGATTGGTGCTGACGGTATGTGTGTCTCAACTGAGGGCGGAAATTTCTGTAAAATGTACACATAAAGATAGGAGATTTTGACTTTGGATAACAGGAACAAATTTTGGAAGGGCGTTCTGGTGGGAGCGCTGGTGACGGCATTTGCCGGACTGATTGTTGTGGGGATGTCCGCTGGCATTTTCCTGATTGGAAGGAGTGTGATGTCACGACAGCCGCAGAGGCAGACATCCCGGGGAGAGAGCGGCGCGCAGCTTGACTGGGGGAAGGTGTCTTCTAAGGCCCAGCTGATCCAGGCGTACATTGAAAAATATTTCCTTTTTGACGAGGAAGAGGGGAATGTAGAGGAGTACATTTACAAGGGGCTGATGGCAGGTCTGGATGACGCTTACTCTACCTATTACACGGCAGAGGAATTTGAGGATCTGATGGAGGAAACCAGCGGAGAGTACTGTGGAATCGGCGCTTTGGTTTCCAAGAATATGACCACGGGCCTGGTTTCCATCGTCAAGGTGTTTAGAAATACGCCAGCGCAGGAGGCAGGCCTGCAGACCGGAGATGTGTTTTATCAGATCGATGATCTGGAGGTGACCGGAGATATTGATCTGGATATTCTGGTAAGTCAGTATGTGAAGGGCGAGGAGGGCACCACCGTTCATCTGAAGATGTACCGCCCAAGTATCGAGGATTATGTGGAGATGGACGTGGAGCGGCGTCAGGTAGAGGTGCAGACGGTAGAGTACGAGATGAAGGCGGATAATCTGGGCTATGTATCGGTCAGCCAGTTTGAGGATACCACCACGGCGCAGTTTATTGAGGCAATCGAGGATCTGGAGTCCCAGGGGATGGAAGGGCTGATCATTGACCTGCGGGGAAATCCCGGCGGGGTGCTGGATACGGCGGTGGATATGCTGGATTATATGCTTCCAGATGATTTGACCCAGTACAGCGACAATGGGAAGACTCTTCTGGTATCTACGGCAGATAAAAACGGTGAGGGAGACAGCTATTACTGCGAGGACGGGCACAGCGTGGATGTGCCGGTGACGATTCTGGTGGATGGAAACTCTGCCAGCGCTTCGGAGGTATTTTCCGGGGCAATGAAGGATTACGGGCGGGCTGCCCTGGTGGGAACCACTACCTTTGGAAAGGGAATTGTGCAGACGGTATTTAGTTTGAATGATGGGTCGGCCATTAAGCTGACAACTGCCCATTATTACAGCCCAAGCGGTTTTGATCTTCATGGGATTGGCATTGAGCCGGATGTGGAGATTGCGTACCAGATTCCGGAGATGGCAGTTGAGGATGGAGATGACGCAGAGACGGCTGGTGATGGCGCTGCAGGGGATATAGGTAATGCAGATGATCCTGGTGATACCGCGGGGGATCCTGGAGTGTCCGAAGGCGCTGCGGAGGAAGGCGGCGACGGAGACGAAACAGCTGGAGGTATAGGCGCAGATGCTGCAGGTGGTGCCGATGATATGGCGGAAGCTGGCGTGATGGATAATCAGCTGGAGAAGGCAGAGGATGTTCTGCGGGAGATGATTGACGGCCGCAGCATCGACGATATCCGGGAAGCGGCCAGCGCGGAGAAGGCAGAGGCAGATGCGGCTTTAGCTGCGGATGCGGCGGTTTCTTCTGGAACAGAGGCTTCTTCAGAGGCAGAGAATGTAGACGGTGAAGCGGAATCTGCAGGAAATGCCGGGAGCGCAGAAACGGCTGAAGGTGCAGAAGCAGAAGAGAGTGCTGATGATGCTGACGCGGGGGAGAATGCAGAAGATAATGCTGCTGATGCTGATGGAGAGAAAGAAACGGGAGACACTGAACATGAACGGGAGCGGGTGCCCGATGAAGCGAAGAAGCAGGAAGATCTGCCTGCGGGGAAGAATGCTGCTTAAAGATATGCGTGGGTAAAGATTAAGAAAAGTAGACAGGCAGAGCAAATGGATTGCCGGCTGCAGTGACTGCACGAATGAAAGAATCGTGCAGATGCAGCCGGCAATTCTTGTTTAATTGTCGATGAATTTTGCTGTCTATAAACTTGATAATTCCTCAGACAGGCGGCGGAAATCCTGGGTAAACTGCCGCACAGCTTCCTCCTTTGTAGCCCAGGAGGTAACGAAACGAACCGCGGTGTGGGTCTCGTCGATTTTCTGCTGATCCTGGAACTGGTAGTTTTCCCGAAGCTTCGCGATCAGCGTGTTAGGCAGAATGGGAAACTGCTGGTTTGTGGCAGAATCGGAAAAGAAGCGGAAGCCGCAGTCTTCAAAGGTCTTCTTTAATATGGCAGCCATTTCGTTGGCATGGGCGGCCATTTCATAGAAGAGATTGTTCTGGAACAGCTCCTCAAACTGGATGCCCAGAAGAAAGCCTTTCGCCAGCATGGCGCCCTTCTGCTTAATCATAAAGCGGAAATCTGGTTTCAGATCGGGATGGGTGATTACCAGGGCCTCGCCGAAGAGGGCGCCATTTTTGGTGCCGCCAATGTAAAATACATCGGTTAGACGGGCAATATCTGCAAGACTTAAGTCATTGATGGGGCTGGTGAGAGCCGCTCCCAGGCGTGCGCCGTCTAAGAACAGGTACAGGTTGTTCTGGCGGCAGAAACGGGATAGGGCCTCCAGCTCAGCCAGAGTGTACTGGGTGCCAATTTCCGTAGTATTGGAAATGTATACCATTTTTGGCTGAACCATGTGCTCGTCCGTGTGCCAGTCCAGGGTTTTCTGGATCAGCTCTGGGGTCAGTTTTCCATCGGCGGCATACTGGGTCAGCACCTTGTGGCCGGTGGATTCGATGGCGCCGGTTTCGTGAACATTGATATGCCCGGTCTCAGCGGCAATCACCGCCTGATGGGGCCGAAGGGCGGCGCTGATGGTGATCATATTGGTCTGGGTGCCGCCTACGAGCATATGGATATCCACATCCTCCCGCTGGATTTCCTTTTTGATCAATTCCTTGGCGTGCTCTGTATGAGCGTCCATGCTGTAGCCTGCATGCTGATCTAAGCTGGCTTCGATCATGGATTTCATAATCTGCGGATGGGCGCCTTCGCTGTAATCATTGTTAAAACAATACATGTTTGGTAGGTCTCCTTTCCATGGTGTTGCTGAAGGCTATCATAATATATTTTGGGGGAGATGTCCAGTCGGGTGATGGGCATCTGCGGTGAATTTTG
>JAGHER010000183.1 GCA_017889125.1 Lachnospiraceae bacterium | reverse complement strand
TCGATAAAGCAAATCCGGTCGGACACCTCTCTGGCAAAGCCCATCTCATGGGTAACCAGGGCCATGGTGATGCCGGTGTGGGCCAGATTTTTGATTACCTCCAGAACCTCTTTTACCATCTCCGGATCCAGGGCGCTGGTGGGCTCGTCAAAGAGCATGATCTTTGGCTCCATGGCCAGGGCGCGGGCGATGGCGATTCTCTGCTTCTGTCCGCCGGAGAGCTTTCCGGGGTAAGCGTCCGCCTTTTCCGTCAGGCCCACCAGAGCGAGAAGCTCCATGGCCTTGCTCTTGGCCTCATCCTTGGAAACCTTGTTTACATGGGTGGGCGCGTAGATCATGTTTTCCATCACGGTCATGTGGGGAAAAAGGTTAAAATGCTGGAATACCATGCCGATATCCTTCCGAATTTTCTGGATATCGGTCTTTTTTTCGGTAATGTCCACTCCTTCGATAAACACCTTTCCGCTGGTGGGACGCTCCAGAAGGTTGATGCAGCGAAGGATTGTGGATTTTCCGGAGCCGGAGGGGCCGATCAGGGTTACCACCTGCCCCTTTTCAATCTTAAAATCGATTCCCTTTAAAACCTCCAGATCGCCAAAGCTTTTATGTACATTATGAAACTCGATCACTTCTGTTCACCCACCTTTCAAGACGGCTGGCAAGGGCCGAAAGTATCATGACGAAAATATAGTAAATCAGTGCGATTACCAGGTACGGCTCGAAGAAACGGTATGTGATTACCGTGATCTGGTCTGCCGCCCGCAGAAGCTCCACTGCTCCAATGTAGGAGAGAATGGAGGTTTCTTTTAAGAGGGCCACCGCTTCATTGACCAGGCTGGGCAGGATATGCTTTACTGCCTGGGGAATGATGATGTCCTTCATCATATCCTTGTAGCCTACGCCTAAGGACATGGCGGCCTCGTACTGGCCCCGGTCGATGGCCTGGATACCGCCGCGGAAAATCTCGGAAATGTAGGCGGCGGAATTCAGGGAAAAGGTCAGGATTCCCGATTGGGTTGCCGTGAAGGTAACGCCCAGCAGCTGGGGCAGGCCGAAGTGCACGATACACAGCTGCACCAGAAGGGGAGTACCCCGGAAAATGGAGGTATAGAACCGGCCGAACCATACCAGGGGAGCACATTTGCTGATCTTAATCAGCGACAGAAATACGCCCAAAATAAAGCCGCAGATGGCGCAGATAAAGGTCATCTGCAGGGTCAGCAGGGCCCCATGGTAGAGGAATGGCCAGTACTGCCATACACTTGAAAAATCAAGACTCATGTTTCTTTCCTTTCTCGCTTCTCAGAGAAACGATGATGTAATCCGCGTTTCCTTAGTCTGCGATGAATTCTTCGCTTAAGTGGCTTGCGATGATCTCATCCAGCTCGCCGTTTTCCATCATTTCCTTTAAGGTATTGTTGAAGGTCTCGTAATAAGGGGAACCTTTGGGGAAACCGATGGCAAAGCAGTCATCCTCCACCTTGTCTAAAAGGCTCATGGTAAGACCAGTGTTCTGCTTAAGGAACTCTACCGCTCCGGCGCCGTCCACGATGCAGGCATCGGCACGTTTGCTCTTTACTTCCTCGATGCAGGCGGGGCTTCCCTGGATTCCCACGGCATTTACGCCCTCGATGCTCTCAGCCACCTGCTGATAGTTGGTGCCGAATACGTAGGCAACGGTCTTTCCGGCCAGGGAGTCAAGGGTAGGATAGCTGTCGCCTTCACGGTAAACGATGGCGTTTCTCGGATAGAAGAAGATCTCAGAGAAATCAAGGGTCTTTGCTCTCTCCTCAGTGGGGGCCATGCCGCCGCTGCAGAAATCAATCTGATTGGCCTGGATGGCGGCAGTCAGGCTCTTGAAGGGCATGTCCTGAAACTCTACGGTTCCGCCGTTCTTTTCTACTACGGCCTTAACGATATCGATGTTCATTCCTACATAAATTTTATTTCCTTTTGCATCCATTTCAATGGACTCGAAGGGAACGAAGGTGGCGGAGCAGCCTACCTTTACGGTCTTTCCGTTAAAGGGGTTGTCTGCGGCGATTTCACCGGCCTCCTGGCTATCTGCGGCATCCTCTGCAGCGCCAGCTTCCCCGGCAGCGTCAGCCTTTTCTGCGGTGTCAGCATCCTCAGCGGCGTCAGCCTCTTTGGCGCTGTCTGCAGCCTCCTGGGAAACAGCCTCTGTGTTTGCGGCGGTGGTGTTTGCAGTGCTCTGGCCGGAGCATCCGGCAAGGACTCCAAGGGCAAGGGCGGTTAATACGCCGAATACCATTTTCTTCATTGTGTTTTCCTCCTCTTTGCGATAGTATTTGCATTAGGTTATCTTAGCATAAATATGCAGTCTGCGCAATGCTTCTGATGCCAGATATTGCAATACAATGAACCCCATATTGCAATACACGGCCAGATAAGCTATACTGGAAACGTTTCGACTGCGCGTATATTTATTCCTGCGGCTGCTTGGCCGCGCAGATAGATGAAGGAGGGTTCACAATGGCAGTTCCAGTTGACGGGAAAACAAACGGCCCGGGCATTGTCTGGCCGGAAAACAAACGGATCGCCGTCATGGTTACATTTGATTTTGACGCGGAATATCTGCGGATATCCAGGGCCAGATCCAAGGGAAAGGAGATTGGATTTACGGATTTTTCCAGGGGACAGTACGGCCCGCACACCGGGCTGGCACGCTGCCTGGATATGCTGGAGACCTTTGATGTAAAGGCCACGTTTTTCGTCCCCGGCATTGTGGTGGAGCAGTACAGGGAGCAGGTGGAGGAGATACACCGGCGGGGACATGAGCTGGCTTATCACGGCTATTTTCATGAATCGGTCCGGGGGATTTCCTGGGAAGAGGAGGAGGCAAATATGGAGAAGGCGGAGGCGCTTCTTGCCTCAGTCACCGGGCGGCGTCCGGCAGGACATCGGGGGCCGGAGAGTATTATCCATCCCTTTACACCGGAGCTTCTTGCAGAGCGCGGATACCTTTACAGCTCCTCCATGAAGGACTGCGATTACGCATATCTTTGGGAAAAGGATGGCAGAGTCCTTCCCCTGGTGGAGCTTCCCGGAGATGTGACCATGGATGATTTTACGTATTATTATTTCACCTTCAGCGACCCGGCGGTGCGTTCCATGTATACGAACCGGGAGGTTTACGGAAACTGGAAGGCGGAGTTTGACGGGCTGGCGGAGGAAGGGGATAAGATCCTAGTGTTAAAGCTCCATCCTCAGATGATCGGCCGGGCCAGCCGCATTGCCATGGTGGGAGATCTGCTTGCCTACATGAAGGGACATGGAGCCTGGATTGCCACCTGCGAGGAGGTGGCGCGGTATGTGCTGGAGAACGAGATGGGGAAAGAAGCGAAGGTAGTAATGAAGAAAAAAACGGAGAGAGATGTGGAGAAAGAAATGAAGAAAGGGGGAACTGGCGTATGATTACCTGGCCGGAGGGAAAGCGGATTGCAGTAATGCTGGCATTTGATCTGGATGCGGAAACCATGTGGACCACCCGGGGAGACGGAAATGCGGATCATATCACCAACTTATCCAGAGGCGCCTACGGGCCGAAGCAGGGAGTGCCGCGGATCCTTAGCATGCTGGATGGCTTTGGGCTGAAGGCCACCTTTTTTGTGCCAGGGGTTGTTGCAGACAAGTATCCGGAGGTGGTGCGGGAAATCGGGCGCAGGGGACATGAGATTGGCTTTCACGGGTATTTTCACGAGGAATTTACCACCACCACCTACGAGGAGGAGAAGGCCACCATGGAGCGGTGCGAGGCCCTGATCCGGGAGCTGACGGGGCAGCAGATGGTGTCCCACCGGGCGCCGGGAGGCGTGATTCACGATTACAGCCTGGGCCTGTTTGCGGAGCGGGGATATATTGCCAGCTCCAACTGGAGAGACAACGACGGCCCTTTTATCCATGAGCTTGAGGGAAAGAAAATTCCTCTGGTGGAGCTTCCCAAGGACTCAATTTTTGACGATACGGCCTACGATTTTTACACGGACAGCGCGCCGGAGCGGTACGAGTTAAAGTCTCCAGGGGAGATGCTGGAGATCTGGAAGGAGGAGTTTGACTCTCTGGCGGCGGAGGGCCGGATGATTAATTTTGTCCTTCATCCGCAGTTTATCGGCCGGGTCAGCCGGGTGAATATGCTGAAGGAATTAATTGGCTACATGCTGTCCAGAGGGGCCTGGATTGCCACCAATAAGGAGGCAGCGGAGTGGGTGCTTAAGGAGAGCGGGATGGGATTGCCCCAGAGATAATCCAAAGGAAGAAACCTTAAAACGGGCTGTGGAACGGGGGCATATTTGATTTTGATCTGATGTGCTGTCTGGCGGGCGCTTCACGGTAGGGGGTAATAAGCGTGTCCGGCTCAATCCCAAAGTAGTAATTTGGTAGTGAATTCGGTCCCCCTATCCCGTGATTTGCCCGGTTTTACCGGTTTTTGCAATAATCAGAGCTGCTGCACTATGAAGTTACTATTGGTTTTCCGTCCTTGTCAAGCAATGGGGTGAATCCTGCCGCATTTCCATTTCTGTGAAAAACGTAGTTTACGCCTGTTTGTGTATCGACCCAAACTTCAATTACATCAATAGTACCTTGCTGATAATTTTTTTTAAAACGTTCCATAGCCTTTACCTCCGTAAATTGGCCGTTATCCAAGAGATAACCTCATCCTGTTCCGGGGTTTCTGCTCTCATTATATCAAAATTCTTGGTAACGCACAAACACTTCTTGACAGAACCCAGGTAAGGTTACGCTATCTGACAGAGCCGCCGGTTCTGTCTGGATTGTGCTTTTTCTTGATTACATCTAAGTGGCATAAACTAGGAAATGCTGTGCGGGAGGATGCTTAGATGGGACATGGGAGCAGACAGAGTTGCGGATGGTGAACGGCGGCTACTGGGGCCACGGGGGCAGCCGGAGCGATTGGCCCGACCGGCCCGACCGGAGCCACGGGAGCAACCGGAGCCATTGGCCCGACCGGCCCGACCGGGGCCACGGGAGCAACTGGAGCCACAGGCGCAGCCGGTCCAACCGGCCCGACCGGACCCACTGGGGCTACAGGCGCCACCGGGACTTTTTCATAAGGAATATGTGCGGATATTCTGGAGGTCTATTCTGCGGCCTCTTCTTTTTCTTGCCGCAGAAGC
>JAGHER010000182.1 GCA_017889125.1 Lachnospiraceae bacterium | reverse complement strand
CCTCCCCCTGCGCCGCCTAGGTCCTGGTGGTCTCCCCCCGTTTCAGCTGCACAGGGAATTTGACCAGCGGTTGATCAATCTTGTCTCCCCGAAGAAGCTTCAGCATCATCTCCACAGAGGTCTGCCCGATCTCCTTCATGGGCTGATGAATGGTGGTCACCTCCAGAATATTAGTGTTGGAGACAAAGGTGCCGTCATAGGAGATGACGCACAGCTCCTCGGGAACCTTTTTCCCCAGATGCACCGCCGCCTTTAAAAAGGCACTTGCCGGCATATCAGCAGCCATGATCCCGTCAATCTCCGGATATTCCTTCAGAATCAGCTTCGCCAGTTCCAGATAACCGTCATAGTCAAAAGCATTCCACTTGATATCTACCTCCCGTTCCCTGACACCGTGGGCCGTCAGCTCCTCCCGCAGGGCAAGGTGACTTTCGTAGGAAATAATCCGCTCCGTCTCCGCCTCATTGCCAATGTGAAGCACATACCGGCAGCCGCTGTCAATAAACTCCCTGGCTGCAAGCCGTCCACCCTCCCGGTGGTCCGATACCACCACGGGGATACGGTCATTTACGTAATAATCCAGCATTACCAGCGGCTTCCCAAATTCCTCGTAGTCTTTTGGGCTCTGGCCGCTGACGCCCATAATCACCCCGTCCACAATATTGGATTTCAGGATCTTTAAGTATTCCCGCTCCCGCTCCTCATCGTCCCCTGTACTGCAGAGCATAAGCTTATATCCATTCTGGTAAAGGCTGTCCTCGATATACCTGGCAAGAGAAGAAAAATACGGATGGCGGATATTGGGAACCAGCATCGCCACGATTCCCGCCTTCTGCTTAAACATCCCCCGGGCCAATTCATTAGGAATATAATTTAGCTCCGCCATCGCCTGCTCGATTCGCATACGGGTCTCCGGAGATACATTCGCCGTCCCGTTTAAAACTCTGGATACTGTACAGGCCGCCACTCCGGCCCGTTTTGCCACATCACGGATACCTGCCATGTTTACACGCTCCTTTATGAAACATTTTTCATTATAAGAATACCAAAAAAAGGGGATATTTTCAATATGCCGCAGAAAAATGCTCCTGTAGAAAAATACAGCAGCAGTCAAAAAAGCGGCGCTCCCGATTTTCTCAGGAAGCGCCGCTCTTTTCTCTACCCTCCGGCAGATTGGCAATCAGAATTTATTCCTTATTCATTTCTACAAAGCTCAGCCCTCTGCAAATCTTAGTCATCCTCTTCAATGCTGTCAACCACGTAGTTGGTCACATGTACTCTCTGGGAATCCATATCGGTAACGGTGCCGCTTCTCTTGATCTTGCCGTTTCCATTAATCAGCACCTGGCTTCCGGCGGGGATCATATCCTCTGAAGACTGGCTCTTGGTGGTGTAAACATCATCCCACAGGGTTACGATCTGATAGGTGCTTCCATCGCCGTAATCGGTTACCAGTGCACCGTCAGCGCCGTATACAGAGCTGCTTACGATGGTATTCACATAAGCCTGGCCGTTCTTCTTGAAGTAATAGGTTTCATCCTCACCGTCTACCTCGATGGTAGTTCTGCGGTTGGTTACCATCTGTCCCTCGGTGGAACCGTGGTCGCCGTCCTCCTGGAAGTAATAAATACCATCCAGCTCGGCGCTGCCTCTCTTTACGCCGGTCAGATCAAAGAGACCGCTGCGCATCCTTCCTGCGTCATCGAAGATGTAGGTCTTGTTGCGGATGGAACGGGCCTTCAGTGCCGGGTACGCCTTCTCATCATCGGTGATATCCACGCCGGATCCATCTCCAGCCTCGGCACGCTCAGGACGGCCGTTGCTGTTTAAGTAGAACCAGTACATGCTGTCATCGTAATCGTCATAATCGGTATTGGCGTATGCAAAGATCCAGTTGCGCTCTCTGCCGCCATTGTCTTCCTGGTAGAATGCTGCGGAGGCAACAGAGGAGGAACCATCGGAATTGATGTAGCTGCCGGAAGCGTCCGGATATACCCACAGATCCAGCATAATGCCGTTTGCGTCAAAGGCATACCATCTGCCGCCGATCTGCACGCTGGTATCTCTTCTAGCCTTGCCGTTGGAACGGAAGTAGAAGTACTCCTCGCTCTCATAGGGCTCGCCTTCATCGTCGCCGCCGTCAAAGAGCTCATCGTCAGTATCCAGATACTGCCAGCCGGTTCTTGCCCAGCCCTCATTCTCATCGCCCAGGTAGTACAGTTCGTCATCCCACTCCTGCCAGCCGCTTAACATAATGCCGTCGCCATTGAAAATGAAATATCCAGATGCGCCGTCGCCATAATTTACTCTGGCAATATCGCCCTCGTCATCATTGTAGCCTACTGCCCGGCCGTTGCGGTCGAAATAATACCACACGGTACTTACATCGTCATCGTCTAATAAATCGTCATTGTCCATAGATACCCAGGCGTTTGCCACTCGCACGCCATTGGCATCTACATAATACAGGTTGTCGCCAGACTCCACCAGCGTATCGGTGGCCATATAGCCATCGGAATCCAGATAATACCACTGGTTATTGGACTTTCTCCACTCGTCAGTTACCTTATCTCCGTTGCGGTCCAGATACACCCAGGAGCCGTCCTCCTGATCCCAGTGAGGGGTGTCTGCAAAAGCAGTCATGGATGCACCGATTGCCAACAGGGACGCTGCAGAAAGAACTGCAACTAACTTTGTCTGCTTTCTCATCGTGAATGCACTCTCCTTTTTCTTTTTGAACTTCCTTTTGTTGCTAAAATTCCTTTTTGCATTACGAAGGAATTATACTTCCAATATTGGAAATTATCAGGATTTTTTCTGATATTTTGCGAAGTTTATTCGGTATTTATTGGATTTTTCGGAGTTTTTGCCTGTTTTTACCTTGACTTTTTACATAGGAATTTTTATATTCTTATTGCTTTCCCGACAGGGAACCATAGGAAAATTATCCGCCCATTCTCGTGCAGGGACGCAGACAAACGCAGAAGAGAAACTACAACAACGAAAAAATGAACGCAGAAAAGGAGGGGAAATCCATGGATATCTCGCAGGAGGAACTGGATGCTTTTGGGCAGTTTCTGCGCAAAAAGGGAATGGCTGCCAATACCAT
The DNA here is from genome assembly GCA_017889125.1 of Lachnospiraceae bacterium. Classification (GTDB taxonomy): domain Bacteria; phylum Bacillota; class Clostridia; order Lachnospirales; family Lachnospiraceae; genus Caccovicinus. The sequence goes on along the minus strand of JAGHER010000182.1, from coordinate 8,520 downwards.
CCTCTCCTATCAGGGTGCAGTGCGCCAGCTTGCCCGCATGGAGCCGGACTTATCCGCCGAGAGCCTGCAGGCTTACAGGCAGTATCTGATCCGCACATACCGTCCCGGCACAGTCAATGCCCGGATCTATGGTGTCCGGCAATACCTCCGCTATGTCCAGCATCCCCAATCTTTCCAGCAGCAGGCCAAAGCTCTGCCAACACCAGACCTCCTGCCGATGCGCCGCCAGCAGGCTCCTTATCTGAATAATGTAATTTCCAACGAAGATTATGCCCGTTTAAAACAGTATCTAAAGCGAGAGGGAAATGATTTCTGGTATCTGATCGTCCACTTTTTAGGCTCCACCGGCGCCCGAGTGAGCGAACTGGTGCAGATTAAGGCTGAACATCTGCGGCTGGGCTACATGGACCTTTATTCCAAGGGCGGGAAAATCCGCCGGATTTATTTCCCGGACAGCCTCTGTGAGGAAGCGCTGGAATGGACGAAAAAAAACGGGATAACCTCCGGCTTCCTCTTTCTCACCCGCACCGGCCACCCCATCACGCCCCGGGGAATCAACAGTCAGTTAAAGGTTCTAGCCCGCCGCTGCCACATTGACCCGGACACCGTGTACGCCCACTCCTTCCGGCATCTGTACGCCAAAAACTTTCTGAAAAAATGCGGCGACATTTCCCTGCTGGCAGACCTTCTGGGCCATGAAAGTATTGAAACCACCAAAATTTATCTGACCCAGACCAGCGATGAGCAGAAATCTCTGCTTGACCGTATTGTAACCTGGTAGAATCGGCTCGCATCTTGGTAGGATCCGTTCGCAGCCTGGCAGAATCCGATTGTGACTTGGCAGATTTTCGAAATTGTTTATACTTTTGTTATCCTCCTGTTACCTTCTCCTTCTATCATAAAAATGATCCCGTACAACCTTCTCTTAGGGAAACATTGATTTCATCAGCGGTATCCTTAGAGGAACGATGATTTAATCAGCGCTTCCTTAGCTGCGCGGGATCAGGATTCAGGAGGTGGCAGGAGAATGATTTTATGGTTTCGCTTTCAGAATTACGGACCTTTTTTGCATAATACTCTGGTCAGTCTGCAGGCCGGAATCTACCGGGAGCATCCGGAGCATCTGGTTTTGGAACCGGCTGGCCGCCTGTTGAAAACACTGGCGGTCTACGGTCCCAATTCCAGCGGAAAAAGCCAGCTTATCCGCGCTCTTGCCTTTTTCACGGCCTTCGTCCGGCGGCAGCTGCCTTTTTCCTTTTCCCCTGACAGCCTCTGGAATCTTTCAGATCCGGGACTCCCACCCGGACTGTCAAATGCGCGCTGCCCCGAACCGGAAGCCTCCGGGCATCAGCCCCTTTCCATGAGCATGCGCTTTCTCTTTGGCGGACATGTCTTTGAGTACGGCTTCGCCCTGGAGAATGGCGCACTGTCGGAAGAATATCTGCTCTTGGGCCAGACTCTTCTTTTTCAGAAGGAGCAGACATCCCTCCGGCCAGGAAAGTTTCTGCGTCCCCTTTTTAAACGGGACGTGCAGCTGAATACCTCCGGCTCCGGTCTCCCGGTAATCTTTGCCTGCGCTCCTGAATCCCTGGGGGATGCGCTGGAAAGCTTCGCGGCCTTTTTTCGAGAGGGCTGCTTCTTCTTCCTTTCCAGCGATTCTATCCCCGTTTCCGCTCCCCTTTTCCCGCCTGCTTTCACTGGCGCCACGTCATGGTTGGGGACAGACAAGGAACAGCGTTTTCTGCTGCGCCATTTGAAGACCATGGGATTTCCGGCCGAGCCGGATATCCAGTCTCTCCTCAGCGGCATTTCCCTCGATGAAAATTACGGGACACAAAGCAGAACCCTTCCCCTTTCTGACGGCCACAGAAAAGTCCTTCTCTTCCTCCGATCATTTTCTGCCATGTCGAAAAACGGCGGGGTGATCATCGCCGATGATTTTACGGCCCACCTTCATCCTAACGTAAGCCGCTGTCTGGTGCAGCTGATTCAGTCTCCCGAAAACCGCTGTGTTCAGCTGCTTTTCACCACCCATGACACCGCTCTGTTAAACCGTGAGCTTTTCCGGCGGGATGAGGCAGCCATCCTCTGTCTGGACGCTCAGGGACATCCCCGGATCCGTACCCTGGCCGACATCCACGCACGCTTCGATGCCAATTTTGCCAAAAACTATCTGGCAGGGAAATACGGCTGCCTCCCAGTCTGGGCAGGCATCTACGGAGAACAAGGAAAAGATGGCAAACAAAATCACGGCAGAGAGGGGCGGAAAATTTCCGCCCCCCTCTGATTGAGAAGAAAGATTATGTAATTACAAGCTGTAGATAAAGGCAAATTTATTACAGTATCCGCACATTCTTCACGGCCCCGGTCCTGGAAAACTGGGTCCACTCGCAGATATTTACCGCATGGTCGCCGATGCGCTCCAGGTACTTGGAGATCATCAGCAGATCAATGGCATTGTCGATATTATCAGAATCGGAGCTGGCCTTGAGCATCTCGGCCACATCGATTTTTGTCTGGTTAAAGAGCTGGTCGATCTCATCGTCCTTCTTGATAATCTCATCGGAAATGCTGTCATCCTGAGCAATGAAGGCCTCGATGGCATCATGAAGCATGTCGCTGGCCTTGGCTGCCATCACCGGCAGATGATCCAGCATCTTATACACATCCTTGCCGTGTATCCGCAAGATCAGCTCTGCGATGTCGGAGGCGTGATCGCCGATCCGCTCCAGATCGGTCACCACCTTAAGGGCGGTGGACACCACCCGCAGGTCGCCGGCCACCGGTGTTTGCTTTAAGATCAGGGACAGACAGCGGGACTCGATGGCCCGTTCCATGTCATTGATGTTCCGGTCGCCGCGGATGATCTCCTCCGCCATGGACCGGTTGCCGCTTTCAAAAGCCACAAAGGTCTGGTCGATGGCATTCTCCACCCGGCGGGCCATCTCCTTTAATTCTTTCTTCAATTCCTGAAGCTCATGTTCATAGGTAATACGCATTTTTCCTTGTTCTCCTCTCCAAAAATTTTTTAGCCAAACCGTCCGGTAATATAATCTTCGGTACGTTTGTCCTGGGGTCTGGAGAAGAGCTCGTCAGTGGGCGCATATTCCACAACCTCTCCAACCAGGAAGAATGCGGTGTAATCAGCGATACGGGTGGCCTGCTGCATATTGTGGGTAACGATAGCCACGGTGTACTTCTGCTTCAGCTCATCCATCAGATCCTCGATCTTTAAGGTGGAGATGGGATCCAGGGCGGAGGTGGGCTCATCCATCAGGATTACCTCCGGCTCCACGGCCAGTGCTCTGGCAATGCAGAGACGCTGCTGCTGTCCGCCGGAAAGGCCCAGGGCCGACTTCTTTAACCGGTCATGCACCTCATCCCAGAGAGCCGCTCCACGGAGGCTGCGCTCCACGATCTCGTCTAATTCCGCCTTCCCCTTGATGCCGTGGATCCTTGGGCCGTAGGCAATGTTGTCATAGATGCTCATGGGGAAGGGATTGGGCTGCTGGAACACCATGCCGATCTTCTTTCGCAGAAGGGTGGTGTCCACCTGGGGACTGTAAATGTCCTCGTCATCTAAAAGGATGGTGCCCTCGATGCGCACGCTGTCGATCAGGTCATTCATCCGGTTTAAGGTCTTTAAGTAGGTGGACTTTCCGCAGCCGGAAGGCCCGATAAAGGCCGTGATTTTTTTCTCGTAAATATCCAGATTGATATCCTTTAAGGCATGGTTCTGTCCGTAGTACAGATCCAGATGCTGGGTTGAAATCTTTACTTTAGGCATGTTATCCTCCATACTCTCCTCCGTTATTTTTCCACATTAAAACGGCAGGCCAGATACTTTGCCAGGCCATTGATGGCCAGCACAATCACCAGAAGCACTACCGCAATGCCGAAAGCCTCGTCATACTGAGCCTTCTGCATGCACAGGTACAGCTGAATCGTCAGGGTTCCGCCGGACTCGAAAATCTTTCCAAAGAAATTCTTCGGCAGGATAAAGCCGCTTCCTGCAGTAAACAGAAGGGCCGCAGACTCGCCCACCATACGCCCGATGGCCAGGATCACGCCGGTGATAATGCCGGGCATGGCACTGGGCAGAAGGATGGTGCGGATCATGTACCATTTGGTAGCGCCGATACCCAGGGCGCCGCTTCTGTAGCTGTCCGGAACAGTCTTTAAAGCCTCCTGGGTAGTTCTGGTAATTAACGGCAGCACCATCAGCGTTAAGGTCAGGGCTCCCGTAAGGATGGAATAGCCCAGGCCGATGGTATTGCCAAAGAACACCATGCCGAACAGACCGAAAATAATGGAGGGAATGCCGGAAAGGGTCTCTGTAGTGAATTCAATAAGCCTTACTGCCTTTCCCGGCTTGGCGTACTCATTCAGATAAATGGCCGCGCCGATCCCTAAAGGCGTGGCAATCAGCAGGGTGATAACCACAATATACAGGGTATTGACAATATTGCCCAGGATGCCGAAGGTGCCCTTCAGTGTACTGGGAACGGAGGTCAGAAACTCTGCATTTACCTGAGGAATGCCGCGGACAAACGCATATCCCATGATGCCGATCAGCAGCAGGATGGAGATGGAAGCCGCCAGATAAATCAACCCCGTAAGAATCACATCCGAAGTGCGCACATGCTTTCCGTAAACACTGTTTCTCACCACGGAATCTTTATTAATGGCAATTGCCGCTTCGCTGTTCATGACTTCTTCCCCTTTCCTTTCACCTGCTTATCCTCTTCCACATTGCTCTGCTTTAACAGCCTGGTCAGACTGGTATTAATCAGCATGATAAAGACAAACAGCACCAGACCGATGGTAAACAGCACCTGACGGTGAAGGCCGGAGGAATAGGACATCTCCGACACGATGGCCGTGGTCAGGAACCGTACCGAGTTAAAGGGCAGCGGGAAATTCACCGCGGAGCCGGACACAAGGCTGATGGCCATGGCTTCTCCGATGGCGCGGCCGGTGCCCAGAACGATGGCAGTCACAATACCGGACTTTGCTGCCGGGATGGTCACCTTAAAGATGGTCTGGATCTGGGTCGCCCCAAGCGCTAAGGAAGCGCTCCGGAAATGAGAAGGAACCGCCCGCAGGGCCGATTCGCTGATGTTGATTACCGTAGGAAGGATCATCACCGCCAGCACCAGCACTGCAGAAATCAGGTTCGCGCCGCCGGTGAACTGATGGGTGGTGCTTCCTTCAAAGATCTTTAACTCCAGCTTATACATTAAGGGATTCAGGATCAGAAGACCCAAAAGTCCGTAGATTACTGAGGGGATACCTGCCAGAAGCTCTACTGCCGGGCGGACCACATTGGCCAGCTTCTTCGGTGCCACCTCCGCCAGGAATACGGCAGTAAGCACACCGATGGGCACGCCGATGAGAATGGCCAGGAAGGTTCCCACGATAGAGGTAAGGATAACGTAAAGGATACCGTAGCTGGGGTCAGCCGCCGTGGGCGCCCACACCGAGCCGAAAAGGATATCCAGGATACCCACCTGGAACAGGGCCGGCACACCGCTGATAACCATATACAGGGTGATGGATGCGACAGCCAATACAGCGAAAAAGCCGCTGGCGGTAAAAATTACCTCAGCAGCTCGTTCAACGCCGGATTTGCTGCCATGATGAGAAAAGATAGAAAAGGATTCGTTCATGGCTTTCTCCTTATTTTACCGAGTGGAAATCAGGCCCACAGCTTCCAGAACCTGGTCGCCTTCATCCGAGTATACGAAATCAAACAGTGCCTGCACCAGGTCGCTCTGCTCGCTGATCTCTCCGTTAGTTGCCATTACGAAGGGACGGCTTAAGAAGTAGGAACCAGCCTTGATATTTTCCGCGGTGGGTTCAGTTCCCTCCAGGCTTACGGCCTTTACCGTGTCATCCAGTACGTCCAGAGATACATAGCCGATGGCGCCGGGGGTGGAAGCTACTCTTGCCATTACCGCACCGGTGGAATCCAGCTCGCTGCTGTATGCGCAGGCATCCTCCAGTTCAAGGATCTCCTCAAAAGCGCTTCTGGTACCAGAGCCAGCCTCGCGGCCTACCACAACGATGGGGGAATTCGATCCGCCAACCTCGCTCCAGTTGGTAACGGTGCCAGCATAAATGTCCGTTAACTGCTGCTTGGTCAGGTCAGCCACGGTGTTTGCCGGGTCAACCACAACGGCGATGCCGTCGATTGCGACGATGTTCTCTGCAATTCCCTTTGCCTTCTCATCCTCAGTCAGATTACGGGAAGAATTTCCGATGTCTGCGCTTCCGTTGGACACCGCCTCGATGCCTGCGCCGGAGCCGACAAACTCAGCCTGGACCGTTACGTCAGGATACTTCTCCATAAATACTTCGCTTAATGCATTGGCAAACTTCTCCATGGATGTGGAGCCTACCATGCTGATGGAACCGCTTAAGTCAGCAGCTGCTTCGGTGTCGGCCTCTACTGCCTCGGTGTCCACTGCTTCTGCTGCAGTGGTATCTGCCGCCTCTGCCGCAGTGGTGTCTGCCGCTGCAGTAGTTGCTGCGGTAGTCTCTGTGGAAGAGCTTCCGCATCCTGCTAATGCTCCCATAGCCATAATGGCAGAGCACATGATTGCTAATGTTTTCTTTCTCATAATTCTTTCCTCCAATTTTTCGCGGAATTTGCTCCGCTTTTATTTTTTGTTTCTTTGTTCGCTTTGTTTATTTGCTTTGTTTGTTTACATGATGGAGTATACGAGATTTTGACAGGTTGTGAAACCAGATTTGTGTATAGGTTTTGTAAAATCAAAGTAAAGCTGCACAGGCGTTTTCTGAGAATTCTTCTCACTCTGTCTGAGAAAAAGTCTTTGCCTTCTTCCCTACTGATATGCTATGATATTGCTCATGGTCCAAATAGTTAGTTTATGCTAACTTTCGTTTCTTAATCTGGCCATTTTTTATTCTGCGGCATCGGCCGCAAAAAATCCATGAATGGAGGTGCCGCAATTATCCAACGGCTCAAAAAACATCTTTCTGCGGTCATCCTGACCGCCTGCCTGCTGCTTTTGTCTGCCGTCTCCCTGTTTGTGGGCGTCATTGACATTGCCGCAGGCTCTCTCATCGCCGGAGATCTGGAGACACTGGAGATCCTTTTCATCTCCCGCCTTCCCCGTCTCCTGGCCATCCTCTGCACCGGCGCCGGTATGAGCACTGCCGGCCTGATCATGCAGCAGCTGTGTCAGAATAAATTCGTGTCGCCTACCACCGGCGCCACCATATCCTCTGCCCAGCTGGGAATCCTCATCGCCCTCTTGTTTATGCCATCCTCCACCCTGTGGAGCCGGGCCATTTTCGCCTTCCTGGCCGCTGTGCTGGGCACCTGGATTTTCGTCTGGTTTATCCAGCGCATCCAGTTTAAGGATGTGGTGATGGTTCCCCTGGTGGGCATCATGTTTGGCAATGTGATCGGAGGAATCACCAATTATCTGGCCTACAAGTACGAAATGACCCAGACGCTGTCCACCTGGCTGGTGGGCCACTTCTCCGCTGTGCTGCGGGGACGGTATGAGATCGTGTACCTGACGGTGCCCCTGATCCTTCTGGCCTTTCTCTTTGCCAGCCACTTTAATATTGTAGGAATGGGAAAGGATTTTTCCCGGAACTTAGGCGTCCCCTACAATCTGGTGCTCTTTTCCGGGCTGACCATCGCCGCCATGATCACGGCCTCGGTGGTGGTTGTGGTGGGCTCCATCTCCTACATCGGGCTGGTGGTGCCCAACATTGTCTCCATGTTTAAAGGAGATAAAATCCGCGGCACCCTGGCGGACACCGCCCTCTTCGGCGCCCTCTTTGTGCTGGTCTGCGACCTTTTGGGGCGGGTCATCATTGCCCCATACGAACTTCCCATTGAGCTGATCGTGGGCGTCTTCGGAAGCCTCTTATTTATCCTGCTGCTCTTTTACCGGCTGCGGCATGGGCGAACGGCGCCTAAGATGGCTTGGCTGGAAAAGAAAGGAGGTGCCTGATGATTACCGCCGCTCACCGCAAGAACAGAACCCGGCTGCTGCTTCTGCTCCTTTTGGCCCTGCTGGCCGCCGCAGCCTACCTGACCATCGGCGTGCAGTTTGACAGCCCAAAGCTTTTTCATTACTCCATGAAAATCCGGCTGCCCAAGGCCGCGGCCATGATGATCACCGCCGTATCCATCGGCGGCGCATCCATCGTGTTCCAGTCCATCATCAACAATACCATTGTCACCCCGTGTCTGCTGGGAATGAATTCCCTGTACACGCTGATTCACACGGCAGTGGTATTTGCCGCCGGTTCGGGAAGCCTTCTGGCCGTCAATGCCAACCTGTCCTTTGCGGCAGATCTGGTGCTTATGGGCATCACGGCCACAGTCATCTACGGCACCCTTTTCCGGAAAACCGGCCACAGCATCCTGTATGTGCTCCTGGTGGGAACCGTGCTTTCCTCCTTCTTTTCCAGCATCCAGTCCGCCATGACGCGGATCATGGATCCCAATGAGTACGATGCCCTTTTAGCCACTCT
>JAGHER010000181.1 GCA_017889125.1 Lachnospiraceae bacterium | reverse complement strand
GTGACGTCCTCTTCCATATCCGTTTCAAGGCTGCCCAGCACAAGCGTTTCATTGGGCGTAAGCACGTAATTGTCTTTGTTTTCATCCGCCAGTACAAAGATGGATAAAAGCCCATTGTCTTCCAGGTATACCGTTTCCGTTACCGGATAAGCTTTCTTTTTTATTTCATTGTTGAATGTAAAGCGGATTTCCTCTTCCGAAGGCGTTGTCTCTCCCTCCAGAAGCAGGGTAACCTTCAGGCCGGTCATATCGCCGGTCACTCTTTTTTGGTCTTCATAATCTCTAAGGCAGACACTCACCTCTACCTTGTTTGTCTTGGAGCCGGGACGCCATTGGACAAACCCATTTCCTTCTGCCCGGGCTGCCTGCCGCGGCACAAGGACCGCGGCGCAGACGAATACAGCTGCAAAGCCGTATTTCCAGTATTTACCCCTCATTTTTCATCTCCTCTTATTCGAATAGCTCTGACAGGCCTGCTGAAGCGTCCAGATTTTCGGACAGCTCCAGGGTTCTGTATTTGCTGTTTATTGTTGTTCCTGATACAAGCTCAATCTCGGGAAAACCGTTGGATACGTCCACAAGCAGAGTGGAGGAGGTAAGGCGTTCTCCGGTCATCTGAACAGCATCATCTACCCGATATAATTCCGCACGCACGGCCTGCACATTCTTCTCCAGGAAGCTGTCCGCATAGGCTGCGTCAATCCAGTAAATCCAGCGGCCTTCACTTACCTCTCCCAGCATTCCATTTCCTGGATCGGGCGCAAGGATTACCTGATCTGCGTAATAAGCCTCCGAATCTGCTCCGGCAACCATATTTCCCCGCTCATCCCAGAGGAGCACCGCGTTGTATGCCGGATTTCCCTTATAGGTTCCGGTGAATACAATGGAGCCTGCCGGGATTACCTGGCCGTCACCGGCGCCGTATGGATAGTCGGCTTTCAGCCTTCCAAAACCATCTGCATCCAAATCCACATTGTCCCCGGTCTGTCCCTTCAGGGAAATCTCGTTGATGCCGATGGTCTTTCCCTTCTGGTTTACTGCTTCTATCTTCACATAGGCAGCGTCATAGGTATAAAGATTTGTTCCGTCATTAAAGTAAATGGTCTGACCTGCATCTTCTGCTGCAGTTTCATTAAAGGCCGAAACACCCCCGGTATGTACCTTTTCCCAGCTTACTCCGTCCTCGCTGACGTAAATGACAAAGTCCGTAATGCGCCCTTCTGCGCTGTCTGCCTTGTAGGTCAATCCAGTGACGATTTCCGGGCTGTTCAGGTGGATGATGATTTCCGGGTCAGCCATTTCTGATACGCCCACGAAACCAGTCTCCAGCACCCCATCAATCATCGCGTCAAGCCCTGGCTGCTCGCTGCTGTCGGGATGAAACTCATTCGGCCCCTCCAGTTCATCGTTTGTCAGGTTTGTGCTGACCGTCCAGCTCTTTGCGGAAAGAGTTCCGTCATGCTCCACTTTCACCGAACCGATTTCCGTCCTTGGCGTTGGATTAAGCCACAGATCATAGCCGACTGCTTCATAGGTGAAGGCCCGGTTGTTGACTGTACCGATAATATCGGTAAATTCCGCACTCCCGTCTTCGTCCGCATGAGTGTAGCCTATAGAATGTCTCTCAATGGAGCCCTTGATCCGCTCATAACGGTAAATCTCGTAAATCCAGTTCTCGTCTCCTCCGTTAATTTCCAGCGTCACTGCATTGCTGCCGCTTGTGTAGGCTACCTGGCCGCTAATTTCCGCAGAATTCTCTGTTTCGCCGGGAGTCCTTTCTGTCTCCATCTGCTCCGCCCGGTTTTCATCGTTTGCAAACCAGATTCCTCGGGTTTCCTTGGGGAACTGGGCAGCGTACTTCTGGGTCCGCTCATTGGGGGTAAGGCCCCAGTGACGGAAGAAATCAAGGCAGTCTTTTTCTGCCGCGGCAACGGCAAGCTGCATCAGCTTATTGTCCGTATCCGTATTCAGGTCAATAGTGATTCCGTCAGGAGACGGCGCATTGGCCTTATTTCTCACATAGGAATCCATCCGTGCAAAGATCAGGTTTTCCAGCTGCTCCTGGCTGTTTTCGTAAGTCTTATAGTTATAGCCGTCCAGGTCATAGGCCAGATGCAGCTGCCAGTACATGGCCAGCTGAGTGAACACATCTGAAGCCTTACCCTGGGAGCCAGAGGTCACCTTGGCAAAAACCGTGTCATAGCTGAAGCGCTTGTTGTTATCGTCATCGGAATCGGCCAGAAGGGAGAAGTAATTATTCGTTACCTCCGCCACGGCGTAAGCCCCTTCGTTGATCTCATGGCCAATTTCATGGGCAATGCCCCAGCCGAACCACTGGCCGCTCTCCCGCTTCCCGTTCTCATCGGCTGCAATCGGCACGCCCGTTACCATACCAGGAAGGGAATCCCATTCAATGCCGATGTGCTCCCCGCCGGCGTACATAAACGCGCCGGCAAACATGGTCTGATAGCGGATATTCAGCCTTCCCACAGGCAGCAGATCTGTGTCCCTCGTCCCTTCTGTATCGTTGAGGCCCTTATGCTGGTAAAACAGATAAATCATCTGATCCATAGCCTGAAGGGACTGATCCAGCTTTTCTGCCCGCTCCTCTGCGGTGCCCTCGCCCAGTCCATTTAGAATCTGCTCTGTGGATAAGGACAGCATGGAGTATCTTGTGACAATGTCGCTTGCCTCGTAAATACACATCTTCGGGTCCCAATCGTAGTCCTTGTCCGTCAGCTTATGATCACCCTGGTGATCGGCCATGTGCTTTTCCTGTACAGCTGCCTGCATCTCATCGAGGGCTTCGATGTATTTTGTAATCTTTTCCAGCCGCACATCCTTCGTCTCACTGTTTTTGGAGGGATCGCTGAAAAATTCATCAGACAGATCAAGCACTGGAATGCGTGTTCCGCCGCTTACCCGGACACCGTAGTTTTCTTTTCCTTTTGCTCCGGTATACACGGCATAAAGCTGTCCGCCTCTTTCTTCGTTCATATCATCCACAGCAGGAATGGTGATGGTGTTTGGCCCTGCCTTAAGCATCCCTATTTCCTTTTTCCATGCGCTGGATGTGCCGTGATACTGGGCCATCACCAGCTGAACACTGGTGTTTTCTCCCGGCAGCTTATCCTGGCCGCCCACATAAACCGTGATGGTCTCTCCGGATGATACGCTCACGCCCAGAGGCTGGAAGGTGTTCAGGCCGCCGCGGAAGGTGATATGCCCGTCTGCCCGCGCTGCGTCCTTATTATCAACCTGCAGGATCTCTGCCTGCAGGTTTTTGTCTGCAAGAAGATCCTCCGCATTTTTAAGCTCTGTTTCCAGAACCGTCTTTTTCGGATGATACTCGCCGCTCACTTCATCAGGAGTATTGACCCGATCACGGAATCCGGCAATTTTCTGCTCATCTACGCCGTCCGCAAGACTTACGTGGAACTGGTCGGCATACAGCCCGTCAATCTCATCCTCTATAGAATCGTAATCGTAAAACTTTAATTCCGCGATGGAAATGCGGTTTTCCCATGTACTTATGGCTATGCTGACGGATTTGGCAGTAACCGGTTCTGCTGTCTCAAATACATAATAAGTTTTTCCATTGCTGCTCTTTTTGCTGATGCTGCCTTTAACTGACTGCTTTCCGCCTTCAGAAATTCCCTCCGGCCAGTAATCAAGCCGGATATCGTAGTAATCGGATGCTTGGTCTAAATCCGGCACAATCACAAAGGTGTCCATGGTGTATGCATCGTCAAAGGTTATCACCGGCGCCTTCCCATCTCCTGGATAAGTACAGCCGGAATCCCAGTCCAATCTGACCCAGGCAGTCTCGTAATTTCCGTCCACGATGTCCCAGCTTCCCTTTACTGTTCCGCCGCTATTATTCACGCTTTCAATGTGACTGCTTAATTCGGCATCTTCATCCAGCGTGTTAATCAGCTTGTAATTGGGCG
>JAGHER010000018.1 GCA_017889125.1 Lachnospiraceae bacterium | reverse complement strand
TCGGATACCATCTCAAACTCATCATCGTCCTCGATATTCTCCAGGTTCGGCTGGCCGTCCTCATCCTCGGAATAGCGGTACAGATAAACCTCGCCGTCCTCTGCCGCCTCGCCTTCCATAGGAAGAAGCGCAATGTACTCCCTGTCTCCGGCCTGGAAAATGTTAATCACAATGCATTCCAGCGTGGTATCGTCATCCAGAGTCAGGGTAACCGTAGTCTCCTCCGGCTCTTCTCCATTCTCGCCCAAATTCCAGTTTAACTTATCGTTATCTTTCATCGGTGGTTCCTCCTAGGCATTTATTCCTATATACTTTATCAAAAAGTGGGACGAAAAGCAATACATTTCCTAATATTCGATGCCTTTTCGGGCTCCAATCCCATTTTCAAAGGGGTGGCGCACCGCCTTCATCTCCGTAATATAGTCCGCCTGGGAAAGTACTTCCTCCCATGGCCCCCGGCCTGTGAGCACCACTTCCAGCCCTTCCGGCTTTTTCGCAAGGAATTCATCCACCAGCCCATGGTCCACCAGGCCGCTTTGGCAGACCCCGAAAATCTCATCCAAAATCAACAGGTCTGCCTCCCCCGTCAGCGCACAGGCCTCCTTAAGCTGCTCGGTATAATAGGCCCCCGCCTGGATTTTCTCCTCCGGGCTCATCTGAAAGGTAAAGCCAAAACTCTTTTTGCAGGGCATCACCTGGATGCCGGGAATTTCCCGCAGGATGGGCACCTCACCAGAGTCCTCCGTCTTCAGAAAACGGGAAATCAGCACCCGCTTCCCCCGCCCGGCGGCCCGGACGGCCAGGCCCATGGCTGCCGTGGTCTTTCCCTTTCCGTCGCCGCAGTAAATGTGGATTCTGCCTTTTTCTGTTTTTCTCATCTTCTTTTCCTTTTCGCCTTTCTTTTCAGCGCGCATTCGAACCATGCACCGTTCCTGCATACACACTGACGCACTGGCACATCTTCTGGTTATGGCTGGCAGCGCGTGCCCGGCTTAGCCCGTCTGCGCCTCTGTGCCTGACATGCCCACTGATGCTTCTTCTGACTATGGCAGACAGCGCACCTTGTCTGACACGCCTGCTTCTTCGCAAGCTCATTGCTCGGGCTCGCGCCTTCACCGGCTCCGCAGCCGACATCACGCAGCCACTCTCCCACAGCCATCCTCACCGCGTCTCCCGTCCCAGATACTCCTCCACAAACCGGGATACCTGCTGGGCCTTGTGGTACCGCTCCTTCACCCAGTACACATGGAGCCGCTCCTTGGCCCTGGTCATGGCCACATAAAACATCCGCCGTTCCTCCTCCATGTCCGCTTCCAGAAAGGCCTTGTGGTGGGGCGTCACCCCCTCATTGGCATCCAGGATAAATACCACCCGGAATTCCAGCCCTTTGGAACTGTGCATGGTCATGAGGGAAACCCCCTCCCGCTTCTGGTTCCTGTCCCGGGCCTGCTCCTTTAGCTGCTCCCGGTAGCTGTCGATATGCTTAAACCATTCCTCCGCCGTCTTAAACTGAGCGGCACTCTCCTGAATCTGGTCGGCAATCTCGTAAAGCTCCTCCGGCTTCATCCGGCGGAAGGCGGCATACTCCTTCAGGTAATCATTATACCCAACAGCCTTCCGAATATAATTCACTGCAGCCGCCGGAGCCATCTTTTTGATGGCCATGAGATGATACTCCAGATCCTCGATCCGCTCCACCATCCAGCCCTTGTCCTGGTAAAAGGATTTCACCTGCTCCCAGTTTACCATCTCCCCCTCCAGGGCGTCCCGGCTCACGTACCGCTTGGGCCGGTTGATAATGGAAAGGATCCTGGCCCGCTCCGTATGGCCTCTGGCTGCCAGGATGTAATCCAGGATATTTCTGGCGATCCAGTGATCGTAAAGATTCGGAAGCTCGTCCCGCAGGCAGAAGGGGATATTGTACTCCATCATCTTCTCCACCAAAAGCCTGGGGCCAAGATTGGTGCGGAAAAGCACCGCCATCTCCTCCCACCTTGCCCCGGCCCGCACGTAATCCCGCAGCTCCTGGCAGATGGCCTCCGCCTCCTTCGCCCCGTCCGCCCAGGCTCTGGTAATCACCGGCCGGCCAGGCTTGCGGAAAGCCCGGATTTCCTTGGGAAAACGGGTCTTGTTGTGGACGATCAGCCGGCCGGCAGTCTCCACGATCTGAGGCGTTGACCGGTAATTCACATCCAGAAGCACCTGGCTGCACTGGGGATAATCCTTGGGAAAACCCAGCATCAGCTCCGGCTTTGCCCCCCGGAAGCGGTAGATGGACTGATCGTCATCCCCCACAATAAAGAGATTGTTCTCCGGCAGGGCCATCATCTTGACCACCTCATACTGGATACGGTTGATGTCCTGGAATTCATCGATGAGAATATACCGGTACTTCCTCTGCCAGGCAGAGAGGATGTCCTTCCGCTCACGAAACAGCCGGTAGCACATCACCAGCATATCATCAAAATCCAGAAGCCCACGCCGCCCCATCTCCTGCTGGTAATTGCCGTAAAGCTGCTTAAATATCTCCTCGGAACAGTTTTTGGCGTAATAATGCTCCAGAGGAATCATCTCCCCCTTCACCATGCTGATCTCGCTTAAGATGGAACGGATAAATTCTCCCTCGTCCTCCACATCCAGAGACAGCCGTCCCATCTCCTCCCGGATAAACTGGGCCTGCTGCTCCTCCCGCACAATATTCCCGCCGTCATACTGGTATGCCAGCTTAAGGATACGGAAAAACACAGAATGGAAGGTGCCAAAGCTGACCCTTCCACTCTGCTGTTCCTTATCATAAGCCAGATACCGCTCTTCCATCTCCCGTGCCGCCGCCCTGGTGAAGGTAATCACCAGAATGTTGGAAGGGCTCACTCCCAGGTTCTCCACCAGATTCCGGACCCGGCCCACAATCACTGTGGTTTTCCCGGAGCCCGGCCCTGCAAGAACCATCATGGGCCCTTTCCCGTGGCGCACTGCCCGGGTTTGTGCTTCATTAAATGGCATCTGTTCTCCTTTTCTGTGAAAATCCTGCCGCTGAATAGGCGGCATGTATTCAGGGATGCCCCATGCGCCCGCCAGATTTTCGCAGACAGCGATGTACCTGTCCGCTGGGCTCATGCAGGTTTATTTCGAAAGCTTCTCGATTCCCTTTCTGATCCGGGTCAAGGACTCCTCCTTGCCCAGCACCTCCATGATCTCCGTAGCGCCAGCCGGGGTCATCTGCTTTCCGGACACCGCCGTGCGGATGGGCCACATCACAAAGCCGGTCTTATATCCCTTCTCATTAACGTACTCCATCAGGCGCTTATACAGCCCGTCATTGGAGTAATCCTCCTGCTCCTCCAGAATCGGAAGCACATCCTTAAGCACCTGCAGAGAGGTCTCCTCTGTGGACTTCATCTTCTTGTGGCAGTACATGGATGCATCGTACTCCGGAAGAGTCTCGAAGAAATCAATGTGTCCGGCAATATCCGGGAAGATCTCGATTCTGGTCTTTACCATAGCGGCAATCTTGTGCAGATCCAGATCCTTGTGAATCACTGCCTGGATATAGGGAAGGGCCATCTGGTAAAATTTCTCCGGATCCATGGCCTTCATATACTCGCCGTTCATCCATTTTAACTTGGTCATGTCGAAAACAGCCGGGGACTTGCTCATGCGGCGGTAATCAAATTCCTTTACCATCTCCTCCAGGGAGAAAATCTCCCGATTCCCCTCCGGCGACCAGCCTAAAAGGGCCACATAGTTGACCACAGCCTCCGTAAGGAAGCCCTGCTCGATCAGATCCTCGTAGGAAGAATGGCCGCTGCGCTTGCTTAACTTCTGGTGCTCCTCATTGGTAATCAGCGGGCAGTGTACATAAACCGGCACCTCCCAGCCAAAGGCCTGGTACAGGCGGTTGTACTTGGGTGCAGAGGACAGATACTCATTTCCCCGCACCACATGGGTGATGCCCATCAGGTGGTCATCCACTACGTTGGCAAAATTGTAGGTGGGATAGCCGTCGGACTTAATTAATACCATATCATCCAACTCGGAATTGTCCACGGTAATGTCCCCGTAGATCTCATCGTGGAAGGTGGTGGTGCCTTCGGTAGGATTGTTCTGGCGGATAACGTAGGGGATTCCGGCTTTTAAGTTTGCCTCGATCTCCTCCTTGGAAAGATGGAGGCAATGCTTGTCATAGGACATAATGGTTTCCCCATTCTCCTCCCGGCGCAGGCTCTCCAGCCGCTCCGGCGTACAGAAGCAGTAATAGGCCTCGCCCTTTTCAATCAGTTCCTTGGCATACTGCAGATAAATTCCGGATTTCTGGCGCTCGCTCTGGACGTAAGGGCCGCAGCCGCCGTCCTTGTCCGGGCCTTCGTCATGGATCAGCCCGGTCTCCTGAAGGGTACGGTAGATGATCTCCGTGGCCCCCTCCACATACCGCTCCTGATCGGTATCCTCTATACGAAGAAGAAAGTCGCCGCCCTCATGCTTGGCAATCAGGTAGGCATACAATGCTGTTCTCAAATTTCCTACATGCATCCGGCCGGTGGGGCTGGGCGCATATCTGGTTCTAACCTTCATGATACACTCTCCTACATTCTCATTCTTTAAACCATTTATTTCATTTGCCTGGGGAAATGCTGATTAAATCATCGCTTCCTCAAACCATCTACCATTATAAGACAAGGGCCAGAAAATGACAATGGATTCTTTCTCTGCCGCACTTCTTCTGTCAGGCTCTTTTTCTTTTCCTTCTTACCGGGCAGCCACCCACTCCATGGCCACCGCCCAGGTAAGACGGTTGTCCGTCCAGATGCTGCTGTACTCAGAAATGGGCATGGGGCAGGAGACCTTTCCCGTCTCCAGGGTAACGCTGGGAACCGGCTTGCTGCTTAACTGAATCCAGTCCTTATATCCGCCGCCGCCCTCGGAAGGGAGCAGGCGGTAGCCGCCGGTTACCGTGGACATCAGATTGGCTAACTCGGAAGATTCTGCCTGTACCTTATTGCCCAGGATATCCCAGTAAATGACATTTCCCATAGAATGATAATGAATTACTGCCTTCCAGTTATAGCGGGAATCATTGTACAGATTCATCAGGGCCTGGGTTTCCGGCTCCGAACCTGGGGCCGTGCCCTTGTATCCGGAATAAGAGGGGAATTCCGTGGAAGAAACCTGCTGCCAGAGGGCGTCAAAATTCAGGTTCAGATCCACCCCTTCCGCGTTTGCCTTCCACTTGCTGAAATACCCGGCCGTATCCTCGCTGGTGCGGCCTGCCGCCGTATCCATCACATAGCAGGTGCTGACTGCATCCTTAAGGGTCTGGGAGCGGAGCATATCCGGGCCGAACTGGCTGATGGTGATGCCGTCCGGATTGGTCATGGGCACAAAATGCACGGCCACCTGGCTGAACATGGAGGACAGGGAATTGCCGTTAAAGGAGCCCGTATCGTAATTGGCCAGAGCCATCTCCATCTGCTGCATCAGAAGAAGGGGATTTAAATACTCCCGTCCGTGAATGCCGCCCTGAATCAGAATATGCCGGGGCGCGCTTACATTGCCGATAATGCAGTCATAGATAGCCCGTCCATCCAGGGAAGTGCCGATGGTATTTACCTGCATCTTATTTCCATACTTCATCTTCAGCGTATTGATATCCTGAACCATCTGGTCATAGGAATACTTCTCCGCCACCTTCACCACCGGATTGGTCACGTCATAAATCTGTGCATTCGATGTGGCTGAGTTTGGATCCAGGCTCTGCTGGATCTGTACACCAGATTGGCCGAAATAGCCTGGCCCCAGGGAATAATCTCCGCCGCTGGTGGCCTGTGACACGGAATCTACTGCTGTGCCTGAGCCGCTGGTTCCTGCCGCAGTCTGGGTACGAATAATACGGGTAGCCGTGCCGCTGCTGTCTCCGGTCTGAGTGGCTGCCGTGGTCTGACTGCTGTCTGCCGTCTGGCCTCCGGCGTCTGTGCTGCTTCCGCTCTGGATAACGGATACACCGCCCTGCACCGTGCCGCCTGCACTGTCACTGCCTGCGGATGAAGCCGCTCCCTGGCCTGCCTGGGAATCTTCTGCTCCTCCAGGGAATGCCGGAACCGTCACCGCCGTATCTACAGTGTCTCCGCCTTTATCTGCATCCGCCCACACAGAAAGAGGAGAGGCAAAGGTAAGCATCATCGCCCCTGCCAGCACCGCCAGACGGCGGCCGGTCCCTTTCCCCGCAGACGGGAAATTTTTTCTATTGTTCTCTTTCATAAATCCGTTTCCTCCTGCCATAAACTCCATCAACACAATGCCCCAGGGCTCTCCCCGCGCATTATGTTATCGATTATAGCACACATTCTTACTGCCAGACTTTTACAACTTTCTTACAAATATGACAAATCAATCAAATTTCCAGAGGCAAAAGCCGCAGCAGAAGTAAATAATCTCCCGGAAAAGAGAAAGGCCGCGGCAGACTTCCTCCGCCGCGGCCTCTAAAGCCTGCTTAATCAGGATTATTCATTCTCCTTATGTCCGCCCTGGTGCTTCGGTGCACCCTTAGCAGCCAGATCCCCGGGCTTCATGCTCAGGTTGATGCGGCCCATCTTATCCACTTCGATAACCTTTACCGTTACCTCGTCGCCGATATTCACCACATCCTCCACCTTCGCTACTCTCTTGTCAGAAAGCTTGGAAATGTGGATCATGCCGTCCTTGTTGGGAGACAGCTGCACGAAGGCGCCGAAATTCATAATCCGCACAACCGTGCCGTTTAATACCATGCCCGGCTCGATCTCCATAACAATGCTCTCGATGATCTGGATCGCCCGCTTAATCATGGCGGCATCTGTTCCGCATACAGCTACCGTTCCGTCATCGTCAATATCAATCTTTACGCCGGTCTCTTCGATAATCTTGTTGATGGTCTTGCCCTGCTTGCCCACAACATCACCGATCTTGGTGGGATCGATGGTGATGGTCTCAATCTTCGGCGCGTACTTGCTGATCTCTGCACGGGGCTTGTCAATCACGGGAGCCATAACCTGATCCATGATATACATTCTGGCTTCCTTGGTTCTGGCAATGGCCTCCTCCACGATGGGGCGGGTCAGACCGTGAATCTTGATATCCATCTGGATAGCGGTGATTCCCTTGTGGGTTCCTGCTACCTTAAAGTCCATATCGCCGAAGAAATCCTCCAGGCCCTGGATATCCGTAAGCACCAGATAATCGTCATCCGTATCGCCGGTCACCAGACCGCAGGAGATTCCCGCTACCATATCCTTGATGGGAACGCCAGCTGCCATCAGAGACAGGGAGGATGCGCACACTGATGCCTGGGAGGTAGAGCCATTGGACTCCATGGTCTCAGATACGGTGCGGATGGCGTAGGGGAACTCCTCCACAGAGGGAAGTACCGGCAGCAGCGCACGCTCTGCCAGGGCGCCGTGGCCGATCTCACGTCGTCCCGGTCCGCGGCTTGCTCTTGCCTCGCCTACGGAATATCCCGGGAAATTGTAATGGTGCATATACCGCTTTTCGGTAACAAATTCATTTAATCCGTCTACCTTCTGTACCTCGGACATGGGAGCCAGGGTACAGATATTCATGATCTGGGTCTGGCCTCTGGTAAACATACCGGAGCCGTGTACCCGGGGAAGCAGATCCACCTCTGCTGCCAGCGGACGGATCTCCGTAATCTGACGTCCGTCAGGACGCTTGTGATCCTTAAGGATCATCTTGCGCACGGTCTTCTTCTCATACTGATAAATGGCATCGCCCAGCATAGCCAGCGCTTCCTCATCCTCGGCAAAGGCCTCGGTCAGCCGCTCCGTAATCCGGGCAATATTTGCCTCACGCTTCTGCTTCTCGTCGGTAAATACCGCTTCCTCCATCTCCTCCTGAGGAACCAGCTCCCGAATCCGGGCGAACAGCTCCTCCGGAACAGCGTAGGACTCGTAGGAATGCTTCTCTTTTCCGCACTCGGCAATAATCTGATCAAAGAACTGAATCAGGGTCTGATTTACCTCATGAGCCTTGTAAATGGCCTCGATCATCACATCCTCAGCCACCTCATTGGCACCGGCCTCGATCATGATCACCTTCTCCCGGGTGGAAGCCACCGTAAGAGCCAGGTCAGAAACCTGCTTCTGGGCATTGGTGGGGTTGATAATCAGCTCGCCGTCAATTAAGCCCACCTGGGTAGCCGTGCAGGGGCCGTCAAAGGGAATGTCGGAAATGCAGGTAGCCAGGGAAGAGCCTAACATAGCCAGCAGCTCCGGAGATGCATCCTGATCCACGCACAGCACCAGATTGTCTAAAAGCACATCATTCCGGTAATCCTTGGGGAAAAGCGGACGCATGGGACGATCGATAACCCGGCAGGTTAACACTGCGTTCTCTGCGGCCTTTCCTTCTCTCTTATTGAAGCCTCCGGGGATCTTTCCCACGGAATACATCTTCTCCTCATACTCCACGGAAAGGGGGAAGAAATCAATTCCGTCCCTGGGCTTTTCCGATGCAGTAGCGGTGGCCAGAACCACGGTATCGCCGTAATGCATCAGCGCCGCGCCGTTGGCCTGAGCTGCCACTCTGCCGATATCCACCGTAAGGGTCCGGCCAGCCAGCTCCATACTATAACTCTTATACTCTTTTGCCATCACTTGTCTCCTTTTCTTTCTCTTTTCATCTGCCTCCAGGAAGCGCCGAAACTACTGAACTGACCGCAGCGCCTGTGCATATGGCTTGCCACAGCTGCTTCAGACAACCTGCTGCGTTTCTGCATGTGGATTGCCGCAGCTGCTTTAGACAATCTGCTGCGCTTCTGCACGCGGACTGCTCTGGCTGCTTAAACAGCCTGCTGCGCCCACTTCAGCGGTCTCGGAAATCTTCCGTCCGGAGACAGACACCTTCTGCCTGCAGCCCAACTCCTGGCCGCAGCACAAATCCTGCCTGTGACATAAATTTCCGGTCTACAGCATAATAGGGTGGAGAAAACTCCACCCTACATTTAAGATTACTTTCTGATGCCTAACTTTTCAATTAATGCACGATAACCTTCCAGGTCAGTTTTCTTTAAGTAGTTTAATAAACCACGTCTTTGACCTACCATCATCAGCAGACCGCGTCTGGAGTGATGATCCTTCTGGTTGTTCTTTAAATGCTCGGTTAACTCGGCAATTCTCTCGGTCAGGATAGCGATCTGAACCTCCGGTGAACCGGTATCGCCAGGCTTTCTGCCGTACTCGGCAATGATTGCTGCTTTCTTTTCCTTGGAAATCATGGTAAATCCTCCTTAAAAACTTAAACTCTTACCCAAAACTAAGCTGCGGCTGGAGCAGCCGGCAACCGGGTTTCGGCGTCAATTCACACCTTTTCAATATAACATAGTCAAAATCGCTTGTCAATTTCTTTTTGCAGATTCTCCCGGCCAGATTCCCGGCCATGAAAGACACCCCGGCGCCCCATAGTGCGCCGGAGCTTCATGAGGCAGGCCGATCAGCTGCCCGACGAGGCCCAACATATCACATCTCCCGGTCACGCATCAACCTTCCCAGCCTTTTCGCCTGATTCCGCCGCCCTTTCGTCGAATTTTGGCGAATCTCATCGAATTTTGACGGATTATGACAAGCCACGGATCCCCTCTCCAAAGGAACGAATCCTTTCCGCCGCCATCCGGCGCCGTCTTTCGCTCACCTCCAGACTGACCCCGTTAGCCAGGATCACCTGCTTTTCCTCCATACACTTAATATGCTCCATATTCACCAGACAATTCCTGTGAATCCGCACAAAATGCTCTGCAGGAAGCCTGGCCTCCTCGGCCTTCATGCTGGTGGAGACCCGGTAGCTTCCATTGACTGTGTACACGGTAACCAGCTTATTTTCCGACTGAATGTAATAAATCTCCTGCTCCCCAAGGGCGATGGCCGTTCTCCCGAAATGCCACATGTATTTTCTCCTGCGGCGGGCGCTTTCCTGAAATGACTTCTCTACAAGCTGAAAAAAAGTGCCCCAGCTGGCTTTCTTCCAGGGCACTCCATGCATAATAATCACATCATACTGTTTCGTCCGCAGGCATTTCAGGAAAGCACCTTCTGTCATCTTTCCCTCCACCTCCAACGGCTCCAGGTTCTCACGGCACATCCGGAAACCATTCTCCACATACCGTATCCAGCCTTCATCCCGGCAAAACAGCAAAACCCTCATCCTTTCCTCTCTCCTCTTTCGTTCACCGCATTTCACTGCGCAAGGCATTATCCTATCTGTTCCTTAACGGTAACAGCAAGCAGCTACGAATTATTTACGAAAGGAAAAAGTGATTGGTTACACCGATCAGCCTGTCCATGATTGGGTAATACCCGTTCTTACGGACATATTTTTCCAGACACCTTCATCCAGGAAGACCCTCGGGGGCACTGTCGCCAGGCTGCACCTTTGTCAGCCACCGCCAGCTCCTCTGTCACCTACCGGCCAGCTCCTCTGTCACCCACCGGCCAGCTCCTCTGTCACCCACCGATCAGTGCAGGCACCGCCACCTGGATAAGCAGCATATACACTGCCGTCCCGCCAGCTATACTGAGCAGGATATTATGCCGCCAGTGATGCAGCGCTCCCACCAGAATGACGGAAAGGATCTCCGGCGCGCCAAAAGGACTGCAGGAAAAATCCACGCCCTTCAGGCAGTACACCACCAAAAGTCCCATGGTGGCATAAGGAAGGCTTCGGCTTAAATACTCCATAAATGGCGGCATCTTCTTCTCCCCCGGAAAAAGGAGAAAGGGCAGGAAACGGGTAAGCATCGTTCCCACAACCATCGCCGCCAGAATCAAAATCCGGTTTACTGTCTGCATATCCATATTATGACCGCTCCTTTCTTCCTTCCAGCCAGAAAAGCCCTGCGGCTGCCGCCAGAATCAATGCCATGGCCGGAATAATAAACGAGTCCGCCCCGAAAATCTCCAGACAGATCACCGATGCCGCCACACCGATCAACGCCGGCCGGTGATCCCGCTGGCTTTCCCACTGCTCCACAAAAATCACCACAAATAACGCGGTCAGGGCAAAATCCATCCCTGTGGTATCAAAGGGAATCAGCCCTCCCAGGAGCACTCCTAAAAGCGATCCGGCAATCCAGTACAGCTGATCCAAAAAAGTCACCCAAAAATAGGCGGTTCTCCGATCCACATTCTCCGGCGGTTCCTCTCCGCAGACCACCGAAAAGGTCTCGTCCGTCAGTCCAAAAATCAGATATGGCTTCACCGCCCCCATATCCCGATACCGGCTCAATACAGAAATGCCGTAAAATAAATGACGGGCATTAATCATTAACGTCATCAAAAATGCATACAGCGGATGCACCACCGATGCCAGAAAGGTAATTCCCACATACTGCAGGCTTCCCGCAAACACAAACACACTCATGGCCGCTGCCCACCAGAATCCAAATCCATTTACCTTCATCAAAATTCCGTAGGCCGTTCCCAGCGCCAGATATCCCACCATCACCGGAATGGTTCTTGGAAATGCCCAGGCAAACGCCATCTTTTTTTCCCTGCTCATCCTTTTCCTCCCTTGTCCTTTTCCTGTGTCCCTGCCTCCCGCAGCTTTCCTGACCACTTCACCTTTCCCAGGCCGCGTGCCATGGCTTGCACATTCCCCGGCAACGCGCTATGATAAGGATACCCGGGCCGAAATGTTCACCATCCCCGGACACTTTTTGTAAACAGTTACATTTTACTCAGGAAAGGGATTGCTGTCAATGAATCAGAAAATCTATAACCACTGCGTCCTCTGCCCCCGCATGTGCCGCACAGACCGCCGGACTGCTGCCGGGCGCTGCGGCTGCACTGCAGAACTTAAAGCCGCCCGGGCAGCCCTCCACCACTGGGAGGAGCCAGTCATCAGCGGCACCCGCGGAAGCGGAACCGTATTTTTCACCGGCTGCACTCTTGGCTGCTGCTTCTGCCAGAATTATCCCATCAGCAGCCAGGGTCTGGGGAAAACGCTGACATCGGAAGAGCTCTCCCAGATCTTTCTCCGCCTTCAGGCCCAGGGCGCCCACAACATCAACCTGGTAACGCCTACGCAGTTTCTCCCTCACATTCTCGAAGCCCTGGATCTGGCCCGCCCTACCCTGACCATTCCCGTGGTCTACAACTGCGGCGGATACGAGCGCCCGGAAATCATCCGGCTGTTAAAAGGCTATGTGGACATCTATCTGCCGGATCTGAAATACCTAAGCCCCCAGCTGGCTGCCCGCTACTCCGATGCCGAAGATTACTTCCAGTGGGCCAGTGCCGCCATTCAGGAAATGATCGAACAGACAGGCCCTCCGGTCTTTGATCCGGACACCGGCCTGATGAAAAAAGGCGTGCTTATCCGCCACATGGTGCTTCCCGGCGCAAAGGAGGACTCCATCGCCCTCCTTCATTGGCTTTGCCGCACACTCCCCAAGGACAGCTTCCAGGTCAGCCTCATGAGCCAGTACACGCCCTTTTTCCGCTCCAGCCAGTACCCGGAAATCAACCGCCGAATCACCTCTTATGAATATTACAAGGTGGTGGACGAAGCCATCTTACTGGGACTGACCGCCGGATTTATGCAAAAAAAGAGCAGCGCCCGTGAGGAATATACGCCGCCCTTTGATTTTGAGGGTCTGCCGCCTTTCTAGGCTGCAGACCTCCGCTCAACTTTATGCTCCTGACCTTTATACCCTTCCGCCAGCCAGCTTCCCGCTGGCCGGGCGCTCCGTTCCAAAGAACCGTCTCTGCATCTGACGGATACAGCTATAGAAGGCCGGCACCAGGAAAAGATCGGCCAAAAGCCATGCAAAAGGAGACGCAAAGCAGATGGCCACATAGCCAAAGATGGGCACCAGGAAAAGCCCCACCAGGGCTCTGGCAGCCATCTCGCACACCCCCGCCAGCACCGCAAACAGGCTGTAACCCATTCCCTGAATGGTAAAGCGCCACACATTGACAAACACCAGAAGGATGTACGCCATGGAATTAATAATCAGGAACTGGTGGGCCTGACGGATCACCTCCGCCTCCGCCGCATCCACAAACAGCAGCGGAATCACGCCGCCGAAAAGGAAAAGCACAGCAAAGGCCGCCGCTCCATAGATACACCCAATGATGGTGGCCGACTTCACTCCCGATTCAATCCGGTCCAGCTTCTTCGCCCCCACATTCTGCCCGGCATAGGTAGCCATGGTGGCGCCCAGCGCGTCAAAGGGACAACAGAAAAATGCACTGACCTTCTGCCCCGCCGTCACCGATGCCACAGCAATGGAGCCTAAACCATTAATGGAGGTCTGAATCACCACTGAGCCGATGGCCGTGATGGAATACTGCAGACCCATGGGGATTCCCATGCCGCAGAGAATACCCACATGAATTCTGCTGAGACGCCGCTCCTCCTCCTGCATCTTCAGGATGGGGAATTTCTTTTTCATGTAGCACCAGCAGCATACGCCGGAAACCACCTGCGAAATCACTGTGGCGTAAGCCGCGCCTTCCACACCCATGCCGATTCCGGCAATAAACGCCAGATCCAGTACCACATTTAAAAGGCTGGAAAGAATCAGAAAGTATACCGGCGTCCGGGAATCTCCCAGAGACCGGATAATCCCGGAAAGTATATTATAAAGGAAGGTAGCCGGAATCCCCAGGAAGATATAAAAGATATAATCATATGCCCCCTGAATAATGTTTTCCGGCGTCTGCATCCACTCCAGAATATTCCAGGTCAGCAGACCAATCACCGCCGTCATCACTACCGCAAAAATTGCGGACATCCAGGCAGAGTTAGCCACAAACCTCCGCATATCCGAATAATCCTGGGCACCGAACCGCTGTGCCACCGGAATAGCGAAACCAGAGCACACGCCCTGTACAAATCCGATCACCATAAAATTAATGGCGCTGGTGGAGCCTACTGCTGCCAGCGCATCCACCCCAAGAAACTTTCCTACTATGACGGTATCCACCATACTGTAAAACTGCTGAAACAGCATGCCCAAAAGCATGGGCACGGCAAAGCCTAAAATCAGCTTTAACGGCTGCCCTTCCGTCATATCCTGCATTAACACTTTCGAAGACTTTCTCTCCATGTCCTTTCTCCTCATATTTCAAGATTCAAGGAGAGATTCTAGCGGAAAAGTATCCATTTTACAATCCGCATTTTATCACAAAATTACGAAAAAAATCCGGCAGAATCCGTCACAGTCACAATAGGCAAAATAAATGAGCGGATATCGATTTCTTCTTTTCGATATCCGCCCTTAAGCTATCTCATCCATTGGACTGTAACCTCTCTATTCTGTTGTTTGGTCTTTCGTTCTTTGGCTTTTAATGAATCACCCCATCGCTTCTCCATTATCTGCCTTTTGTTTTGTCATGCATCTTTTTCTTTTTGTGCATTCATCTATGATTCTATATTCAATTGTCTCTCATTTTTTAAATCTTCCGGCTCTGGCAGTGATTTTTTCTTTTTTTATTTCCTTAATTACTATGAGGAATACCCTTCGTTCTAATAATACTTTCTCGTCATATCACTAAACCGATGCTTTTTATTCTCTTGCATAGTCAGATAAAATCTTAAAATATAGCTTCCATCCACACTTTCGTATGTATTTGTGCTATCGGAGCCTTTTGATTAAAAAATGGTTTGTCCTATTGCCTCAATTATAATTCTTTGATTATAACGAGACGAAACTTATGTGTTCGGCGGTCCGTACCTCCTTTTCTTAGATTTTTCTTTTCTTTCTCTCTTTCATTGGGAAGATCCTTTCCCTTTCTTTTTCTCTCTTCTTTTGTTGTCTTTATTATATAAAACCAAGTCGATTTTGTCAACACTTTTTTCATCTTTTTCTAATATTTTTTGTTTATTTTCTTTTTGTATATAATTATTTAAATTATTTCATTATATTTCGTCTTTTAATCCATAATTTCTCTCATGTTTTCAGATTATTCTGTATAAAAGCCTATCTGCCTAAGCTTCACCCTGCCCAAATTGCCATTAGAACGCGCGCCCGCCAGGCACACCACTGCAAAAAGAGCTGCGGTCTGAATCTGCCGCAGCTCTTTCTGTGCTTATATTGCTTAGCTTATCTTGCGTTCCTGCCTGTAAGATTAATAATTGGCCAGGTTGGCGCCATCGTCAATCAGGATGTAGGCCTGCCCTCTTATATTCTGAAGTACAGTCACCATAGCCTCCTCAGGGATAGCGATGCAGCCGCCGGTTCCCGGGCCGTCGGTGCAGTGGAGGAAAATGGCGGACCCTTTATAAGGCGTCTGTTCCTTATTATATCCTACAGCCATGCAGTAGTGATAGGCCTTTCCGCCATAAGTACTCAAATGCTCAGAGGCCGCTGTATCAAAAACAGCTCCCGTCTGGCGGATGTCCACCATCTGGTTATAATAAGGAGAAGCGCTGTCTCCCACCCAGTAGTAGCCGTCATCCACCTGCAGATAAGGAACCGCGAAATTCCCCAGATCCGGGCTGGTGCCGAAGGCCTCATCCAGAGTAAAGAGACCTCTGGGGGTCTTCTCATCTCCCTCAGTTTCCTTTCCGATGCCATTGCGCCCTACATAAGCGCCGGTGTCCGTTACCTTTCGCCAGACACTTCCGGCTGCATCTGCACCTGCGGCAGCACCTGTACTTCCTGCAGCACCTGCACTTCCTGCAGCATCTGCGCTTCCGGGGCCAGCCAATCCGGCCGCCGTCTCCTTTACGTAAAAGGACGCTCTGGCGGCAGTGCCGTGGCCCTCAATGACCATCAGGCATCCGGCATCCTCCGGAATGGAAGTAAACGCGGAAACATCATACATATCCGGCACCCATGCACCGGTGCCGTCTACGTAAAAGCCATCTGGCGTTACCGTATTCACCCACATGTTTCCATCTGCTCCGTAATACCGGTAGTACCCGGCAGCATCCTGGCTCCAGGAGCCGGCAGCCGGAAGGGCTTCCACATAAAGCACCTGGCCGCCCCAGGCCAGAACAGGATTTGCCGCCAGGACAGCCGCTCCGGCTGCGGCAGCCAGTATCGCCCTACGAACGCTTTTCCTGCTTCTATTGCTGATTTTCCTGCTATATCTCATCTCTGTCCGTTCCTTCCTGCAATGTCTCTTTCCCAATGCACATTTCTAAATACATCTTTTCTCATGTGTCTTTAGGGAAACGCGGATTAAAGCGTTTCCTGTGCCGGATTTGCGCTGCGAAGCAGCAATTTCCCTTATCTTACCACAGGAAAACCTGCTTTTCAACGAAGAAAATCCGTCAAAATCCTTACATAACTTTAACATGCCCGATAAACGGCATCATGCAGTGTCATACAAAAACGCCAGAGGAAAAGCGGATTACCCCTTTTCCCCTGGCGAGACAAAGCAAAGGCAGGCGGATGATTCATCCGCGTCTGTTTAAATTAATGACGATGCATGGAGAACTGATCCATGGGATAATTCTTCAGGTTGTCTAATACCTTCCGATCGTCGGCCTGCTTGATTAAGGCATCTCTGTCCTTCTTGGCCTCCATCTCGGTCTTGTGCTTGCTGGGGCCGCCTACACAGCCGCCTGCGCAGACCATACCTTCGATGAAGTCCTCGGGCAGACGTCCTACCTTCATGAGAAGCAGAGCCTTCTTGCACTCGGCGCCGCCGCTGCAGCGGGCTACCTTAGGCTGGATGTCCTCGCCCATCTCCTTGAAGCACTGCAGCACTGCATTGGTTACGCCGCCGCCATTTCCGAAGCGCTTGCCGAATACGGAGCTCTCCTGATAATCGTACTCTTCCGGCTCAAGCTCCACACCCTTTGCCCGCATCATGGCGCGCACCTCGCCGAAGGTCAGCACGTAATCGGCATTGTCCTTGATATTTAAGTCCAGGGCCTCGCTCTTCTTGGCGATGCAGGGGCCGATGAATACGGTGATCACGTCAGGATCCTGGGACTTTAACATCCGGGATACGGCGCACATGGGGGATACGGTGGTGGACATATTCTCCAGCAGCATGGGGAAATGCTTCTGAATCATGTTCACAAAGGCGGGACAGCAGGAGGTGGTCATCTTCTTGCCCTGCTTGTAGGCCTCTGCCCACTCCTCAGCCTCGTAGGCCGCCGTCATATCGCCGCCAAGACCAACCTCGACCATATCGGCAAAGCCAGCCTTCTTTAAGGCAGTCTTCCAGCTTCCCATGGTGATATTTCCGCCGAACTGGCCCTCGGTAGCAGGCGCCACCATGGCAACAACCTTCTTGCCAGCCTTGATCAGCTTAATGATATCCACCATAAAGGTCTTGGTGCCGATGGCACCGAAGGGGCAGCTGTGGATGCAGGCGCCGCACTGGATACATTTTTCTTCATCGATCACGCAGATGCCGTACTCATCATAGGTGATGGCATCCACCGGGCACACCTTCTTGCAGGGGCGCTCTAAATGGGCGATGGCATTGTAGGGGCAGGCCTGGGCACACTTGCCGCACTCCTTACACTTGCTGGGATCGATGTAGGCATGATCTGCGCCCATGGAAATGGCGCCGAAATTACAGGAATTCTGGCAGGCCTTTCCCATACACTTGCGGCAGTTGTCCGTTACCAGATAGGATGCAATGGGACACTCCTCGCAGGCTGCGTTGATGACCTGAACCACGTTGTTGGTGTCCCGGTCCGTAGGGCACTTGCCTTCCGCCAGGCGGACTCTCTGCTTGATAATCTCCCGTTCCTTATAAATACAGCAGCGGTAGCTGGCCTGTGGGCCGGGAATCATCTCGTAAGGGATATTGTCCCGGGTCTCCTCCAGCGTATCATTCCAGGCTCTCTTTGCCACCTCATACAACACATCGTGCTTTATGCGCAGAATCGTTGCGTCATTTGTTACCATGATTTTTCCTCCTCTAAACAACTGTCTTATTATCCTTCACCTGTCACCGGCCAGTGAAATCCGGCCTAATAATAGGTTACTGCCACTTTTTTGCCCATCTCCTGGATGGTGGTTTTTAACTGCTCCACCAGATTCTGCCGGATACCCAGGTCAAAGGGAATGCCGGGATTCTGGTAAGCGCTGTTGATGGCCCTGCCCACGTACAGATGTACCTCGGTACAGTCCTCGATGATCATCTTCGCTACCATGGAAGCGCCGTTAGGCTTATCCAGCTCCGTAAAGAAGTCCTCGGAAATGGTCTCGTTTTTTACGTACCGGCGCAGAAGCTGGAGTACGCGGTTTAAGGTGAGCACGCCCTCCGTCACCAGGTCAATGCCGTCCATGTAAGCAATGGGCGGAATCTCCGGATCCACGTAATCCATGGATACGTCCAGCTCCCGCTTTAAGACCCTGGATACGATAGTCGCGCTGGTACCGCCGCAGACGATGGTCCTGGCGGCAGGGTCGCTCATAAAATCCTGAACCATCCGCACATCGTCCTCAGGATTCTTGGCCGGGCCGGTCATCAGGTGTACCGGCTTGCTGTCGATGATCCGCATAACCGCCACAGTAGTATCATCGCCTGGCCGGTACTGGTACAGCTCGTCGCAGGCCTGGCTCAATGCATTGGCTAAGCGGACGGCAGATACGGTAAGGGCGTACTGGCGGACGGCATAGGCTGCGATGTCCTCCCACAGCCAGCCAAAATTCAAAAGGTCGCCCACTCCAGCATGGATGGTGCCGTCGCTCATCAGGATGAAGGCGTCGCCCTTCTTTGCCTGGAAGCGGTATTCATTGATCTTCTTGCCCTCTACCTCCCGGATATTCCGGGGGATGGGCATCAGCTTTCCGTCCCGGATGAAGATGCAGCTTGGATTGTCAAATTCCACCAGGTAGGCCTCACCATTGTGATGAACCTGCAGGATGCTGAAGGTAGAGTATGCCACCTGACGGACCTGGCACACCGGAAGCGTCTGCACAATGGTGTCCACGCACTGCTCCAGGGTGGCGCCGTTTAAAAACATGGTTCCAAGAATCTTGGAGGTCAGGGTCGCCAGGATATTTGCCTTTACCCCGCTTCCCATGCCGTCTGCCAGGATCATGATATCCGAATCCTGGGTCTGAAGGATCTCCACCTTGTCCCCGCAGAGAATTTCCGTGAATTTATTTAGGCTCTTGTAAGCAACATCTACCGTAATTCCCATTATCTGACCTCGCTTTCACTTCCATCTCCCAGCAGGATCTCGCTGAGCTTGGTCAGGGTGGTCTTGGTCTCCGCCGTGGTCTCACCTAAGAGGCCGGCGATTTCCTGGGCCACCATCATCTGCTTGTGGATAACCCTCTGGGCCAGATCAATGGTTTCCAGCTTCTTCTCGTAATCCTCTCTGGACTGCTCCTCCTCCCTGGTAATGTCAATCAGGGTGGCCAGGACCACGTCCTCCTTCTCCACGTAAACAATATTCTGAAGGGTGGCCAGATTATTGTAATCGCTGTAGACAACCTTCTTTCCGTGAATATTGTTCCGGGTGTCCATCACCCACTGGAAATCGGTGGTGTCGATAAACTCGTCCAGATACATCTGCAGGGCTTCCTGCCTGGTCTTTCCGAAGAATTTCTCGCCTACAGCAGAGTACTCTTTAATCTTCATATCCCGGTCCACGATCAGCACCAGGTTCGGCGAAGTCTCCATCACCAGGTTAGCCAGGGACTCGGCCTTCTCGTGCATGTAGGGGATGCACATATTTAACTCGGCCTTGCCCTGGAATACGGCAATGGCCTTCTCCCGGCAGGTAGCGTAGCCGCAGGCGCCGCAGTTTAACTCATCCTCCGGCCGGTCCTTTCCAGTCTTATGTAAAATCT
Organism: Lachnospiraceae bacterium; assembly: GCA_017889125.1. Taxonomy (GTDB): domain Bacteria; phylum Bacillota; class Clostridia; order Lachnospirales; family Lachnospiraceae; genus Caccovicinus. The sequence goes on along the minus strand of JAGHER010000018.1, from coordinate 9,251 downwards.
GGCGGATCTGATCCTCAGTAGGCATCCGCTCCAGAGGTGCATGACTCATAAAGTCTTTATGGAAATCAATGCCCTCCATGGCCCGCTCCAAGGCGCCCTCGTCTGCGGGCTGGCGGGGGATAGATTCCTCCATGTCCAGCTTGATCTTAAACCGGGAAATAAATGCCTCGTCCTCCACCGTGGGACCCTTGACGCAGCCGCCGGTACACATATTGATCTCCACGAAACAGCCGGAGATTTCACCCCGCAGCATACTCTCGCAGAAATCCATACAGTTTTTCGTGCCGTGCACGTAGAATTTCCGGTAATGATCCACCTTCTTCTCCGTGGCCAGGACGGAATTGACTACGCCGTTGGTCACCGGATAGAGGCGGTTGACCTTGGGATCCAGCTGCTTAAAGGGCGTGTCCTCACAGGTCTCAATATCGATCTGGGCGTCCTTAAGCCAGCGGTTAATATCGTTAAAATTCAGAACCGCGTCGATGTAATTGCTGTGGCGCGGATCGTCAGCTTCCTTTTTCTTCGCAATGCAGGGGCCAAGGAAGACGATCTTAGCACTGGGGCCATACTCCTTCCGAAGCATCATGCCGTGGGCAATCATGGGCGATACCACCGGCGCCATGTAGGGCGTAAGCTTCGGATAATAAATCTCGATCAGATCGTTTACGCTGGGGCAGCAGGTGGTGATGATATTCTCCATCCTGCCCTCCTCTAAAAGCCTGGCGTACTCTGCCGTCACCACGGCAGCGCCCTCGGAGGTCTCTCGCACATCGTAAAAGCCCAGCTTCCTGAGAGCCGTATTGACCTGTCCGATGGAACGGTGCTTTAACAGCCCCATATAGGAGGGCGCGATGGATACCACCACCTTCTCCCCCCGGCGCACCATGGACTGCACCCGCTCTAAGTCGCTGACCAGGGTCTTGGCCGACTGGGGACAGACCTGGAGACAGTGGCCGCAGAGCACGCACCGCTCCGGCATAATCTCCGCCCGCTCGTCCCGGATCATGATGGCCTTCACATCGCAGTTGCGGACGCATTTGTAGCAATGCTTGCACTTGGTGGCTTTAAAGTCGATAATCCGCTTCATCCTTTATATTCTCCCCATAATCTCCTTCTTAAAAAAGTCATCAGTGGTCTCCGGCGATACGGAATACAGCGTTCCGTCAACGGTAATACAGACGCCGTTCACACAGTTTCCAGTACAGAAGGCTCCGTTTAAATCCACCTTGTCCTCCACATGATTTTCCTTTACTAACTGCTGAAGCTTCTGGATAATCTCTCTGGAACCCTTCAGATGACATGCACTTCCGATACAAATTTTTACTTTCATTGTAAATCCCCTCCAAATTATGTAAGTTTTCCCGCTCTAGGCAGCCGAAATGCGGTCTGGCCTGGCAGGTATTTAGTGCTCGCGGAAACCGCCATATATACTGGTATTATCGCATATTGTCAACTTTTTATCAATAGGATTTTCCCCAGGTTTTTGTTCTAGTTTTTGTAAAATTGCAAAGATTGCCAAATCGGGAATATGGGGGTATAATCAAAAAGCAGCCGGCCCCTCGAAAGCCAGGCCGGCGGAGAGGAGAAATCATTATGAAAAAACACATATCGTACCTGTTAGCAGGGGTTATGGCCGCCGCGCTGCTTGGCGGCTGCGGAGGGTCCTCCTCCGGTTCCGCTTCTTCTGCGGAGAGCGGGGCAGACAATGCGGTGGAAAGTACTGCGGCTGAGACTGGCGCAGAGACGAAAGATGCGGCCCAGGCGGAGACTGGCGATAGTTCGGCCGAGGCTGATGACAATGGAGAAAATGCTGGTGAAGGCGCCGCAGACGAGGCAGAAAAGTCCGGCTCCGCAGCTGAGGACGTGGCCGACGGCGAGTCCGTAACCGTCCGCGTAGGCTCCTTAAAGGGCCCTACCTCCATGGGACTGGTATACCTGATGGAGGAAAACGAGGCAGGAAACGCAGCCAATACTTATGAATTTTCCATGGTAACCGCCGCTGATGAGCTGCTCCCCCAGGTAATCAACAAAAGCCTGGACATTGCTCTGGTTCCCGCCAATGTGGCAAGCACCCTGTACAATAAGACGGAAGGGCAGATTTCCGTCATTGACATCAATACTCTGGGCGTCCTTTACGCAGTGTCGGCAGACGATTCCATCGGAAGCATCGCCGACCTGAAGGAGCACACCGTGTACATGACCGGAAAGGGCACTACACCCGACTATGTGTTCCATTACCTGCTGGATGCCAACGGCATGTCCGACAGCGACCTGACTCTGGAATATAAGTCCGAAGCCGCAGAGGTAGCTGCCCTGCTGAAGGAAAATCCTGATGCCGTAGGCATACTCCCCCAGCCCTTTGTGACGGTAGCCTGCACCCAGAATGAGAATCTGAGCATCCGTCTGGACCTTACCAAGGAATGGGACGCCCTTCAGACGGACTCCGGCAGCCAGCTGGTGACCGGTGTGACCGTGGTACGGAATGAATTTCTTGACCAATATCCGGAAGCGGTAGAAACCTTCCTTAAGGAACACGCAGCGTCGACGAATTATGTAAACGAGAACCTGGAAGAGGGCGCTGAACTGGTGGCAAAAACCGGCATTATTGAGAAAGCGCCTATCGCACAGAAAGCCATTCCTTACTGCAACATCACCTGCATTACCGGCAGTGAGATGAAGGCAGCATTAAGCGGCTACCTGCAGGTGCTCTATGACCAGGATCCCGCGTCTGTCGGCGGCGCCCTTCCTGAAGATGGATTTTACTATCTGTCTTCTGGAGAGGCTTCTGACTAAGCGGCGCAGCAGGGAGGCTCCTTTAGCAGAACAGACTAGCAAACGGGCATAGGTTGGCCCGGGAAAGGATTAAGCTTTTCTTACTATTATGAAGCATCTTTCAAACCAGAGGCTCCGCGCCTGCCTGATCGTCCTCTTCTGGCTGATTTTGTGGCAGGCCGGAGCCTGGATAACGGACAACAGCATATTGCTGGTGGGACCTTTTGAGGTAATCCGTGCCCTGGCCGCCCTCCTTCGGGAGAGCGGCTTCTGGCTTTCGGCTTTTACCTCCTTTGCCAAAATCAGCCTTGGATTCCTGGGAGCTTTTGTCCTGGGGATCCTTCTGGGCTGGCTGGCCTTCCACTTTCCCTTTCTCCAGGAATTTCTGGCTCCTGTGATGACCTTTCTTAAATCGGTGCCGGTGGCATCCTTTGTGATCCTTGCCCTGATCTGGGCGGGCTCGAAAAATCTTTCTGTGCTGATCGCATTTCTGGTTGTCCTTCCCATCATTTATGTAAACACCATCGCCGGATTAAGCAGCACAGACCGCAAGCTTCTGGAAATGGCTCAGGTCTTTTCTATCGGCCGCTGGCAAAAGATCCGTTTTCTTTACTGGCCGGCCCTTCTCCCCTACCTGACCAGCGCCTGCCGGACTGCACTGGGGATGAGCTGGAAATCGGGTGTGGCCGCCGAGGTAATCGGCGTCCCGGACAATACCATCGGTGAAGGACTTTACATGTCTAAAATTTATCTGGACACCGCCGGGCTCTTTGCCTGGACCCTGGTGATTATCCTGGCCAGCGGGCTTTTTGAACGGCTGTTTCTCCTGCTTCTGGCCCAGACCGGCAAGGGACTGCGGGGGTTCCGAAGGAGCGTTCCTTTCTGGCCGGGCATGCGTTCACGGCTCTCCCATCCTTCTCCACCTCCCGTCCTTTCCATTGAAAGGCTTCACAAAACCTATGACGGGGCGGAGGTTCTGGCGGGACTAACCCTGACACTCACTCCAGATAAGCCCTGGTGCGTCATGGCGCCCTCCGGCTTTGGGAAGACTACCCTTTTCCGAATTCTCCTGGGACTGGAAACCGCAGATTCCGGAAGGGTGCAGTGGATGCATGCACAAGGCTTTGCCGAAAAAGAAAGCAGCCAAATGGAGGCGGGCATTGGCGGCAGTACAGAAGCAGCCGGCGGCTCAGCCAATGGCAGGGACATTCCGCCGCGCATCAGCGCTGTCTTTCAGGAGGACCGGCTCTGCGAGGCCTTCTCTCCCATTGACAATATCCGCCTTGCCGTGCCCGGGCTTTCCCGCACCGCCATTGCAGCGGAGCTTAAGCAGGTGCTTCCGGAGGAATGCCTGAACAGGCCGGTTTCCACCTTAAGCGGCGGCATGAAACGGCGCACCGCGATCATGCGGGCCATGCTTTTCCCCTCTGCCGCAGTCATCATGGACGAGCCCTTTACCGGACTGGATGAGGAGACAAAAGCATTGGTTATCCAGTATATTCGGAAAAATTCCCGCGGAAGGCTGCTGCTTCTGTCTACGCACCAGGAGGAGGATGTGGAGCTTTTGAACGGCATATCCGTGCGGCTTAACGATGTCCTGCCCCTTGAGCCTGTCAAAACATTGACAAATGCAATGGCAAATGGTACGCTTACAGAATAAACCTGCACGCGCCCGGAGGACGGGTGCACCACCAAGCCATGAAAGTTTGGCGGACGCATTTGGCATCCCTGAATACATGCCGCCTATCCGGCGGCGGAATTTCAGGGTAAACATCATAACTGCAGGGATTTTGGGAAAACGGAGGAAAGCTTATGAGCAACAAAGGCAATATGATCGGTCTTGGCGTTATGGCGGCTGCTTCAGTGGTACTTATCGCCGCATCCAATCCCCTTTACAACGCCATTAAAGACGCGCAGCTTAAAAATGCTGCCGGCGGCGAGGAGGTTACCATGGCCTCCGGCGAGGCAGAGGGCTACGGCGGAACCATTACCGCGCAGGTGACACTGGCGGGAGACCGGATCATCGGTCTGGAGCTGACCGGCGCTCAGGAGACGCCGGATATCGGCGGCCAGGCTATGACTGATTTAAAAAACAGCATTTTAGAGAACCAGAGTCTAGAGGGCGTGGATGTGGTATCCGGCGCTACCTGGACTTCAAAGGGCGTATTTGACGCGATCCGCATGGCCATGGGCGAGGAAACCGGCACCGGCGAAAATGGCGGCGATGCTGCGGCCCAGGAGGAGATCCAGGCAGCAGGAATCACCCACGGTCTGGGCTTTTATTCCAACGGGCGCCTTGGCCCCGGCTCTGACGATCAGGGAACCGGCGTCTACAGCTTTAACGAGGTAGTCGCTTACGTACTCTTTGACAATGAAGGCCGGATTCTCGATCTGGAGGTGGATCAGCTGGAGGTAGCCACACCGAATTATGACGGCGAATCCATGCCGGATTTCACCGGCTTCCCCGGCCAGAGCTACAACGCCGACGAGGATCATGACGCTGTGGTGGACGGCGTCTGGGAGCAGACGGAGGATGAATTCCTGGCTCAGGTAGAGTCCTGGCAGACAAAGCGGGAGCGGGGCTCCTCCTACAAGCTGAATTCCGGTACCTGGGAAGATGAGATGGATATTTTCGAGAATTTCTTCCGCGGCATGACCGTGGCAGAAATTGAAGACTGGTACGCAAAAGCCTGCTCTGACGCAAACGGACGTCCGCTTTTTGGCACCTCGGAAAAGGAAGAGGACATTGCCAAATATGAGGCCCTCACCGAGGAGGAAAAGGCTTCCATGGACGCCATTTCCGGCGCCACTATGTCCTTAAATGATGCCCACGGAAATATCATTGGCGCGATCGTAAAGGCTTACGAATACCGCCGGCCGGTAAACGCCGAAAAGATTGCAAAGATCGGCCTTGGCTTTACCAACACAGGACGCCTTGGCCCGGGAAGCGATGACCAGGGAACCGGCGTTTACAGCTTCAATACCCAGGCCGCCGGCGTGTGCTACGATGAGGAAGGAAAGATTGCCGCCATTTACACCGATGTGATGGAAGTGGCTACGCCAAATTATGACGGCGAGTCTATGCCCGGTCTTACCGGCTTCCCCGGCCAGAGCTACAATGCGGACGAGGATCATGACGCGGTCGTAGACACCGTGCTGGAGCAGACCGAGGACACCTTCCTTGCAGAGATTGAAGGCTGGCAGACAAAGCGGGAGCGGGGCTCCTCCTACAAGCTGAATTCCGGCACCTGGGAAGATGAGATGGATATTTTCGAAGACTTCTTTACCGGCATGACCACCGATGAGGTTTCCGGCTGGTTTGCCTCCAGCTGCTCCGATTTGAACGGCCGTCCCCTTTTCGGCACTTCGGATAAGGAAGAAGATGTGGCCAAGTATGAGGCCATGAGCCAGGAGCAAAAGGATGCCATGGACGCTGTTTCCGGCGCTACCATGAGCCTTAGGGATGCCCACGGCGATATCCTGGGCGCCATCGAAAAGGCCTGGGATTTTGCAAAGGATACCAATATTACGGCGGCGGGTGCTGCGGAATAGGACACAGTAATTCTTGACTTGTCCACGGCCCCATGCTAGAATAAGCACTAGATGGTCGGGCGAAAAAGATATTTTGCCCCTATGATACCGGACGAACTGCCGGACAATTAAATACCACGGGGAGCTTGCGGAAAGCAGGCTGAGAGTAAGCTGTATCGCTTTGACCCATAACCTGATTTGGATAATGCCAACGTAGGGAATTCACACAGATTGCAAAACTGCGATATGCCTGCGGGTATACCGCAGTTTTTTTCTGCAGAATTTTACCGCCGGAAGGCGCAAAGGATAAGGAGGAAAAGGAAATTATGGCTGAGTACACAACACAGATGAATGCGGCCCGCAAGGGCATCATTACCCCACAGATGAAGGCTGTGGCGGAGAAGGAGCATATGGACCCGGAAGAGCTTCGGGACCTGGTGGCAAAAGGGCAGGTGATCATTCCCTGCAACAAAAAGCACACCTCCATTAAGCCCAACGGCGTGGGCTCCCGTCTGACCACAAAGATCAACGTAAACCTGGGCGTATCCAGAGACTGGAAGGATGTGGAGATGGAGTACGAGAAGGTTCGTTCTGCCGTGGAAATGGGCGCCGAATCCATCATGGATTTAAGCTCCTACGGCGATACCCGCACCTTCCGCCGCAAGCTTACCGCAGACTGTCCGGCAATGATCGGCACCGTTCCCATTTATGACGCGGTGGTTTATTATCACAAGCCTCTGGGCCAGATCACCTCTGAGGAATGGCTGGATATCGTGCGGATGCATGCGGAGGACGGCGTGGATTTCATGACCATCCACTGCGGCATGAACCGGGCTACCGCTGCCCGCTTTAAGCAGAATAAGCGGCTGATGAACATTGTCTCCCGGGGCGGCTCCATCATGTTTGCCTGGATGGAAATGACCGGGAAGGAGAATCCATTCTACGAGCACTTTGATGAGATTCTGGAAGTATGTCAGGAGTACGATATCACCTTAAGCCTTGGCGATGCCTGCCGCCCCGGCTGCCTTGCCGATGCCACCGACACCGCCCAGATCGAAGAGCTGATTACCTTAGGCGAGCTGACCAAGCGGGCCTGGGCTAAGGATGTGCAGGTGATGATCGAAGGCCCCGGACATATGCCCATGAACCAGATTGCCGCCAATATGGAGATCCAGAAGACCCTGTGCCACGGCGCTCCCTTCTACGTACTTGGCCCCCTGGTAACCGATGTGGCTCCCGGCTATGACCACATTACTGCCGCCATCGGCGGGGCTATTGCCGCTGCCGCCGGTGCTTCCTTCCTCTGCTACGTGACTCCTGCCGAGCATCTGCGTCTGCCTAATGCCGCCGATGTAAAGGAAGGCATTGTGGCCGCAAAGATTGCTGCCCACGCCGCCGATATCGCCAAGGGAATCCCCGGCGCCGCGGACTGGGATTACAAGATGAGCGAGGCCAGAAAGCGCCTTGACTGGGAAGAAATGTTCAGCTTGAGCATGGATCCGGAGAAGGCCCGCCGCTACCGCGCTGAGGCTAAGCCGGAAAAGGAAGATACCTGCAGCATGTGCGGAAACTTCTGCGCCGTGAAGAATACCAACCGGATTCTGGATGGGGAGATTGTGAGCATTTTTGATGAATGATTTTCCTGGATGAATGACTTTCCAGAATAAATTCTTTTCCTGGATGCGGAATGGTTTGATTTGTAATGAATAAAATCGTTTAAATTATCTGAATAAAATAAGTTAGGGAAATGCTGATTAAAGCGCTTCCTTAGCATAAATAATCGGGCGGGAAGCCAGCTAAAATGGCTTTTCCCGCCCGATTTTCTGTCACTTCGAACGCCTCTATTCCGTCTTTATTCCACCGGTCTTAACGCCGCCCCTCCCGAATAAAGGGAGCTTTTACCTCCTCATCCAGAAGGATTCCGTATTTCTCCGGTCGGCGGAAGGTGTTTCCATGCATCTCCTCCCGGCGGTATCCCCGAAGCTGATCCAGATCAAAAACCGCCAAAAAGATCCCTTCCCGCCCATCAGCCTCCAGGATGCAGGTGTCCCGTGAGCCGGGAAGCTCCGGCAGATAAGCCACGCCGTCAAAGGCATTGGAATGGCCGTTGCAGTCCGGCACAGTTTCCGGATAATTGCAGGTGGCAATTCCCATCATATTCTCAAAGGCCCGGGCGCGGAGCTGGGAAAGACGGTTGATTTCCATGGGACAGGCATTGGGCACCAGGACGATCTCCGCGCCTTTTAGCATCAGGATACGGGCGCTTTCCGGAAATTCCCGGTCATAGCAGATCATGGCTCCCACCTGCACCGGGCCGGATGCCGTATCTAACTCCGTCACAAAAAAGTCCTCTCCCCGGGTAAGATTCCGCTCCACATCGAAATCGCAGGTGTGAACTTTGGCATACGTAAAGGCCAGCTTTCCGTGCCGGTCAAATAAGGCAAGGGAATTTCGCGGCCCGCCCTCCCATTCTTCCAGGAAGGTAATGCCCACGGCCATATCCAATTCCTTCGCAAGGTTACCAAAGGACTGGACAAAATCTCCCGCCGCCGGAATGGCCTCTGCCTTCCACTCTTCTGCCGAGCGTCCATAAAGCCGGTATCCATTGCTCCACATCTCCGGGAACAGAGCAATGTCCGCTCCCATGGCCTTCGCCCTCCGGCAGGCTTCTATCCCCTTTTTCTGATTTTCCTCAAGGGATTCTCCCGGCGCAAGCTGCAGCAAAGCCACCGACAGCGTGCGTTTCCCTTCAAAAGCCCGCTCCTTAATGTACTGGCCGCCAATCCGGCGAAGCTCCTCCATGTCTGCCTTCGTCTGAGGATTTTCGTAGGCGATCCGGTCAATATTCCGGTTAAAATAATCCCGCTCCAGAATCCAGCGGAAGCTGGATGGGAAATTCAAATCAAAGATAAAGGCAAGATAGGAAACCCAGCAGTCCATGTGGGTGA
>JAGHER010000180.1 GCA_017889125.1 Lachnospiraceae bacterium | reverse complement strand
GAAATCTGCAGAAGGGACATGGCCACCTGGAAAAAGTGGCTGTGGGTATCGATGAAGGCGGGGAGGAGGGCGCGGCCCTTAAGGTCGATGAGGCGGGCGTATGGGGCGGCTGCCTGGAGCTGGGAGAGGCTTCCCAGGGTTTTGATTTTCCTGTTTTCTGCCAGCAGGGCTTCTGGGACAGGCGCGTCCTCCAGGGTGATGATGGGGCCGTTGTAAAAAATAGAAGCAGTGTCTTTGGGCATAATAATCTCCTTTTTGCGTAGCGGAAGGACTGGCGGCGGAAATGCCGCCCGTCTGGCGTGTGCAGCTTTCTGGCGGACATTGGTCTGCAGGGGTGCGGTATGCAGCAGAGGCCTGGGCATCAGGGTGCTTTGGATGAGAATAGTATGGAGCGCCGGCAGGAAAATAATGCAGGTACTGTAAAAATATGCAGCAAGATGGTATAATCGAAAGAGGTTTTATTGTTAAACGGGAATGGGAAAGGAGAAAATTATGGCAGAAAACAACAGGCTGGCAGATGATTTTACACAGGGAAGTATTGTGGAAAAGCTGATTCGCTTTATGATTCCGGTACTTGGGGCGCTGATTCTTCAGGCTATGTACGGCGCGGTGGATCTTCTGGTGGTGGGACAGTTTGGCACTGACGCGGGAATCTCTGCGGTGGCCACGGGAAGCAATATCATTAATCTGGTTACCTTTGTAATTACGTCTCTGACGATGGGGGTTACGGTGCTTATTGGCCGGTACCTGGGAGAGGGGCGCAATGAAAAAGTGGGCCGGGTTATCGGCGGGGCGATCTGCTTTTTTACGGCCTTCGCCGCGGTGGTGATGGTGCTGCTTCTGGTGGGGGCGCCGCTGTTTTCGGGCTGGCTGAACGCGCCGGAGGCGGCATTTTCCCTGACAAATGATTATGTGCGCATCTGCGGCGCCGGTATGATCTTTGTGGTGGCTTACAATGTGATTAGCGGGATTTTCCGGGGGCTGGGAAATTCGAAGCTGCCGCTGATTTTTGTGTCGATTGCCTGTCTGGTGAATATTGTGGGCGACCTTGTTTTTGTGGCAGTTTTACAGATGAATGTGGCGGGAGCTGCCCTTGCCACAGTGCTGGCCCAGGCGGTGAGCGTGATTTTGTCTCTGCTGATTATTCGCCGGCAGAAGCTTCCCTTCTCTGTAAAGAGGGAGGATATTGGCTTTAATCAGGAAATTTCCAATTTCCTGCGGGTGGGAATCCCTCTGGCATTCCAGGAGGTTCTGACGAATGTTTCCTTCCTGATTCTCTGTGCTATCGTGAATCAGATGGGACTGGAGGCTTCCTCGGGCTACGGGATTGCCCAGAAAATCGTGTCTTTTATGATGCTGATCCCATCTTCTCTGATGCAGTCCATCTCGGCTGTGGTGGCCCAGAATGTGGGAGCCGGGAAGGAGGCGCGGACCAGAAAGGCCATGTATTCCGGCATGGCCATCGGCTCGGTAATCGGTGTATTTGTCTTCCTGCTGGTCTTCTTCCGGGGAGATATCCCGTCTGCCATGTTTACCTCCAACGCCGCCTACATCCAGCGGTCTGCGGAGTATTTGAGGGGCTTAAGCTTAGAGGCGGTGCTCACCTGCCTGGTGTTCAGTTATATTGGCTATTTTAACGGTCATGGGCAGCCGCTGCCGGTAATGATTCAGGGAATCACGGCCTCCTTCCTGGTAAGGGTGCCGCTGTCCTACTATTTCAGCATCCAGGAGGGTGCTAATCTGTTTCAAATCGGTCTGGCGGTTCCCATTGCCTCGGTTTACGGGATTGTATTCTTTACTATCTGCTATATGCGGAACAGAAAACAGCAGATGAGCGGAGAGAAGGGACGAAACGTCTTGTAACGAGAAAGGGATTGTGTTAAAATTCAGGTAACCCGAAGGGGAATTTGAGAGAGAAAAGAGGTGCCCTATGCGGAATCTGCGGATGAGACGAAGGCGTTAGCTGTCTGAAAAGCTGGGAATAAAATTAAAGAAGGGATGATGTTGATGTTTAGGTCGATATTATGGCTGTTCAAGATTATCCTGTCCCACGAAAAGAAATACGCCTGCCTGGAGATGGTCCTTATGCTGGTTGCCGGAGTTCTGGCGCCGGCATCGGTTTTGCTGCTTTCGCAGCTGATCGATGCAGCAGCTAAGGGCGGTCTGTGGGTTTATCCGCTGATTCTGTATATTGGTACTTTGTTTGTCCGGGAGGGAATTCTGGCTCTGCGCCGTTTCTGCGGGGCCAGGGTTCTCTATGCCCTGGGCACAAAGCTTCCGGAGGAGATCATACACCGGTTTGACCGGCTGCCTCACCGCTTTTTTGAGGAGAGCGGGAGCCGGGATGTGCTGGAGCAGGTTGCAGGGAAGCCGTCTGCCCAGCTGTATGAGCTGTATCAGAATATTGGGTTAATCTTATCCGATGCCGCATCTGCGGCGGGATATCTTTTTGTCGTGGGACAGGTACACTGGCTGCTGTCAGCCGGTTATCTGTTTTTTTTATTGTTTAATATGGGAATGAGCTTCCGAGCCATGAGGGGCATGGCAGATCTGTATGACGCCCAGACAGGCAGTGAGCGGCGGATGGATTATCTGGGCGGGCTGCTGTCTGACCGGGATGCGCTGGCGGAACTTAAGACCTTTCAGGCAGTGCCTTATCTTGTGGGGCTGTGGAGGGAGACGGCGGACAAGGTGATCCGGCAGCGCCTTGAGGGGACTGGGCGGGCTCAGGCCGCTTATGGCGCTGCTTATGGAGCCGGGATTTTGTGGATGGGCCTTCTGGCGGCGGTGATGGTGGAATTGCTCACCGCGGGGAGACTGGGAATCGGCACGTTTATCTCGGTGCTTAATGGCGCGGCTTCCCTGACTGGCCTGGCCGGGACGCTGTCTGGTTATGGCAGTACGGTGTCCAGGCGGCTTTCTCTGGTGAATCAGTATAGGCTTTTTGCGGAGTTTAAGGAAGCAGCTGGAGGTTTTGAATTGCCTGGAAGCTGTTCCTTATCGGGAATCGTTTTTGCGGATGTATCCTTCGCCTATCCGGGCAGCAGCCGGAAGGTACTGGACCATCTGTGCTTCCAGGTGAGGCCGGGGGAGACGCTGGCCCTTGTGGGAGAAAACGGCGCGGGAAAATCTACAGTGCTGAAACTCTTGTGCAGGCTCTATGAGCCAACGGAGGGGAAGATATTCCTGGATGGCCGGGATATCCGCAGTTTCAGCCGAGGGGAGCTTGGACGGCGCATGGGCGTGGCCTTTCAGGATTTCTTCCGGTATTCCCTGACGGTGCGGGAGAACGTGGCCCTGGGGAATCTGGACCTTCTTGGAGATGAAAAGGCGCTGGAGCGTGCCCTTTTGGGGGCGAAGGCAGAGGAATTTCAGGAGTGTCTTGATGTGCCCTTGGGAAAGCTTGAGGAGGATGGGCGGGATTTCTCCGGCGGCCAGTGGCAGCGGCTGGCGGTGGCCAGGGCGCTCTTTGGGGAGAAGCCGTACATCATTTTGGATGAGCCTACGGCGGCCATAGACCCGGCTGCGGAGAGCGGCATGTATGAGGCTTTCCGGCAGTCCTTAAAGGGACGCACGGGAATCGTGGTTTCCCACCGGCTGGCCAGCGCCGCCTTTTCTGACCGGATTCTGGTGCTGGAGCATGGCCAGGCGGCAGAATTGGGTACCCATCAGGAGCTTTTGGCAAAAAAGGGAATTTATGCCCACATGTGGCAGGTGCAGAGCCGATGGTATGAGAAGGGAGATGGGGAAGGATGAGTGGGAAAATGAGAGAAGGAGAGCGGGAGAAGGGGAGAAAAAGGACGAAAGGAAAGGCGACAGAAGAGGGGAGAGAAAAACGCTTTATCCTGGGACGGATTTTTTCCATGACCTTAAAAAGCTCTGGGATATATGGCGTGCTGGCGCCCCTTTATTATCTGGCGGAGGGGCTTTTTCCGGCAGCGGAGACGGTGCTGTATGCGGAATTTTTTGACAGGGCAGCGGCCTGGGTGCTGGGGAGCGGTGAGGCGGCAGCCCGACTTTCCGGGAGCGGTGAGGCGGCAGCCCGGCTTTCTGAGAGCGGCGGGAAGATATCTGGGCTTTTGGGCGGCGGTGAGGCGGCGGCCAGGCTTTGGCTTTGCGTCGGCCTTTTGGCCGGGCTTTACCTGGTGCGGAGCGTCCTGGCCATAACGGGAAGCATTGCCATTAATATTGGGGTCTACGAAAAGCTGTCAGCCTTCCTGAAGGAAAAGCTGGCGGAAAAATGCAGCAGGCTTCCCCTTCTTGCCTTTGAGGATGCGAAAGTGCATAACCAGTGTCTTCGGGCGGAGGAGTGTGTAAAGCAGGAGCAGATCAGCGGGGCGTATATGCTTTCTATAGTGCTGTTTTCCTGTCTGCTTGGCGTGACTGCATCGGGGACTGTGCTGGCTTCCTACAGTCTGCTTATTGTTCCTCTGGCCGGAATCAGCGTGCTTCCCCATTTTGTCCGTGTGCGGGTGCTGGGGAAGGCCTTTTATCAGATGCAGAAGGAACAGACCGTGTCCAGGCGGAAGGCGGATTATTTCTGGCAGACCCTTACCATGCCGGGAAGTGTGCGGGAGCTGCGGATGACGGGAGCTTCCGGCTATATGGAAGAGAAATGGGCGGCGGAAAACGGAAGGGTTCAGAAGGAGCTGGATCATTACCGGCGCAGGGAGGCGCGATATGCCTCTTGGTGTGCTGCCCTGCAGACGGCGGGGACAGGCATCAGCATAGGCCTCACGGTTTACCTGGCAGTGCAGGGACAGATCAGTATTGGCGAGCTTGGGGCCTGTATCAGCGCCTATTCCCGTCTGCAGGATAAGGTCAGGGAGTTTTTGGCGGAGTCGGGAAAGCTTCAGGAGAAGCTGCGTTTTGCTGAGGATTATTTTTCCTTTATGGCCCTTGCAGAGGAAAAGGATGGGGAGACCAGGCTGGGGCATTTTCCGGAGGAGATCCGGCTGGAGAATCTTTCCTTCCGGTATCCCGGCGGGGCTTATCCAGCGGTAGACGAGGTGAATCTGACGATCCGTAAAGGAGAAAGCCTGGTGATTGTAGGCGAAAACGGCAGCGGAAAGACGACCTTAACCAGGCTGATTGCCGGCCTTTATCCGCCGGAAAAGGGGCAGGTGCTCTGGGAGGGGAAGAGGCTTCAGGAAATCCGTCGGGAGGATGCTGCCCGATGGATTTCCATGATTGACCAGAGATTTATCCGCTATCTGTTAACGCTCCGGGAAAATGTGGGCATCTCCTTTGTGGAGAAGATGGGCGATGACCGGCGGATCCGTCAGAGCCTTAAGGAGGCCGGGCTGGAAAGCCTTAAGGAGGAGCTTGATGATGTGGTAGGAAAGCTTTTTGGCGGGCGGGATTTCTCCGGCGGCCAGTGGCAGAGAATTGCCATCGCCCGGGGGCTTTTCCGGCCGGGGGAGCTCTTTTTGCTGGATGAGCCAACCAGCGCCCTGGACCCGGTGCTGGAGGCGGAGATCCTGCAGAAGTTTCTCCAGGTGCTGAAGGAGAAAACCTGCATTATCGTATCGCACCGGGTGGGGCTGTGCCGGTATGCAGACCGTGTGGTGGTGATGAAGAAGGGAAAGATAAAAGAGGTGGGAAGCCATGAGGAGCTGTACGCCAGAAAGGGCGAGTACTGGAAGATTTATAACAGCCAGAGCCAGTGGTATCAGCAGGCGGATGTCACCGAATTGTAATGGATGGGTGGTATGATGATTGCAGGAGCACATCGTGCGGAGCAATCCGGTAGCATAGGGGGCAAAAGGCAGTTTTCTGTGCCGGGGACGATGAGGAAAGGTCTGGTGAGGGATGAAGATGCGGGAGATTTATTATGTGGAGGATGATGCCGGGATCGGCGGTATGGTGAAGGCGTACCTGGAGGGGAAGGGCTTTCAGGTGACTGTGCTTCCCACGGCGGCGGAGGCAAGGCTGGCGTTACAAAGGCATCTGCCGGAGATCGTCCTTCTGGACTGGAACCTGCCGGATGGAGGGGGAGATAGCCTTTGCCGCTGGATTCGCGGCAGCTGGGAGGAGCTTCCGGTGATCTTTCTTACGGTTCGCGGGGATGGGGAGGATATTGTGAAGGGACTTTTAACGGGCGCAGATGATTATGTGGTGAAGCCCTTTTCTCTGGAGGTGCTGTATTCCCGGATCCAGGCACTTCTACGCCGGGCGGGAAGTGCGGGTAGAGATACAGGAGGAAATGCGGGAGCCAATGGGAGGGGCAATTTTGGTGCGGATTGTCTTTCCTGCGGAGGGATTATTCTTGATTTGCGCAAGAAGAAGGTCTTTCTTTCCGATGCCCGGGAAAGGGAAATCTCCCTGAGCGGGACGGAATATCAGGTGCTCTTGTATCTCATGGAGAATAAGGAGAGGACGGTTTCCAGGGAAAGGATTCTGGAGCAGGTGTGGGATGTGAAGGGAAGCTATGTGAATGACAATACCTTGACTGTGACCATAAAGCGGCTGCGGGAAAAGCTCGGCCAGCCATCCTGCCTGAAGACGGTGCGAAGCGTGGGATACCGGATGGAGGACAGGCTATGAGGGAGAAGAGACAGATCTGGATTATGGGTGCCTTTGCTTTGGCGGCAAGCCTGCTGGCCGTTTCTTTGGGGACGCTTTTACTGTCTCATTATTTCGGCAGGAGGCAGTATGCGTTTCTGAATCAATTCTGTGTCCGGCTGATGGAGCAGGATGAGGGAGAGGAAGAATGGATTTTTGCGGCACTTAAGGAATGCGTGGAGGAAGAGCGGGGAGGAGGGACAGCGGCCGATGTCCTTTCACAGTACGGGTATGGAGCCGGGGACTTTTCCTGGCCTTCCTGGCCGGTTAGCAGGCCGGCGGTGCTTGCGGCGGGAGGCGGGCTTCTGGCTGGCATTCTTCTTTTCCTGTTCGTCCTTTTGTGCCGGGACAGGGCAAAGCGGGAGCGGATTCAGGAGCTGACGGAGTATCTGGAGCAGGTCAATACAGGGAAGGCTCCGGTGCTGAGCCTGCACCAGGAAGACGCTTTTTCTCCACTGGAGGATGCGATTTACAAGACGGTGACTTACCTGGGGCAGACGAAGGATGCGGCGGTGGAGGCCAAGGCGCATTTTGCAGAAAATCTGGCCAATATTGCCCATCAGATCAAGACGCCGGTGACAGCCATCTCCCTTTCGGCTCAGGAGATGAAGGCGGAGGCGCTGAAGAACCAGGCGGCGAGGGCGGATGATGTGAAGACCCAGACGGCGAGAGCGGATGATGTAAAGACCCAGGAGGCAGGAGAGGAGAAGCCGAAGATTCAGGTGATAAGGGCAGAGGCGATCGAACGGCAGGTCATGCGGCTGGCACATTTGGAGGAGGCGCTGCTCCTTCTGTCCAGATTGGATGCAGGAACCCTGGTATTTCAACGAAAGCCGGTGGATGTGTATACCTTGCTGGTCCTTGCGGCGGATAATCTCCAGGAGCTATTTGCACAGTCGGGCACATCCGTCCATATCCCGGAGCTGGGAGAGATGGCAGTATACGTGGATCTGGACTGGACCATGGAGGCTGTGATGAATTTAATGAAAAACAGCATGGAGCACAATCCTGGAGGAATCATCCGCTGCACTTACCAGCAGAATCCCCTGTATACGGAAATCCTGATCTGGGATGAGGGGGAAGGATTTGTCCGGGAAGATATTCCCCATCTCTTTGAGCGGTTTTACCGGGGGAAAAATGCTGCAGGCGGCGGCATCGGCATCGGGCTGGCATTGGCGAAGGAAATTATTGAAGGGCAGAACGGAACTATACGGGCGGCAAACCGGCCGGAGGGCGGGGCCTGCTTTGCGGTACGGTTTTATCCGGGATTTGGGTGAAGATGAGGATGAGGAATTTTGCGCGAGCAGAAAATCGGATTAAGCCCGGTTTTTGCGAAGGGCAGAGAGGGAAGCGGGGAAGGGTGTTTTTGGGGAAAAGGAGGAGAAGCAATGGATATTCTGATATGTGAGAACGTGGAAAAGGTGTATGGCTTTGGGGAAGGCCAGACCAGGGCCCTGGACGGCATTAACCTGAAGGTGGAAAAGGGCGAATTTACGGCTATTGTGGGGGCATCAGGCTCCGGCAAATCTACGCTGCTGCACATCCTTGGCACGGTGGACCGGCCCACCAGCGGAAGGGTCATTGTGGATGGGACGGATTTGTCCCGGCTGAATGCCGCAGAGGCGGCCATTTTCCGCCGCAGGAAGGTAGGGCTGGTGTATCAGTTTTATAATCTGATTCCCACGCTGACTGTCAGGAAAAACATTCTTATGCCTTTGGCTTTGGATAAACGGAAGCCAAATCCGGAGCATTTTGCGAAGGTGGTGGAGGCATTGGGGATTAGCGGTAAGCTGGAGGCTCTGCCGGGACAGCTCTCCGGCGGCCAGCAGCAGAGGGCGGCCATTGCCCGGGCGCTGATTTACCGCCCGGCACTGCTTCTTGCCGATGAGCCTACCGGAAATCTGGATCAGAAAAACTCCCGGGAGATCATGGATATGCTGAAGCTGTCCAACCGAAGTCTGGGGCAGACGGTTCTTCTGGTTACCCACGATCAGGATGCGGCCCTGGAGGCGGACCGCATCATTACCCTGGAGGATGGGCGGATTATCCGTGATGAGAGGCGGAGGTGAGGAGAATGTGGAAAGAATACTCGCGGGCGTATGTGAAAAATAACCGGGCGTCTGCCCTTTCGGTTATGTCGGCGGCCTTTATTTCTGCGCTGTTTCTGTCCCTGCTCTGCGGATTATTCTATAATCTGTGGAAATATGACGTGGAGCGGATAAAACGGGAAACGGGGGATTGGGAGAGCCGGATTGCGGGGGAGATGGATCAGGGGGACATTCTTTGGATCGAAAGCTTTGCCAGCATCAGAGAGGCTGTGGTAAATGAAAAGGAATCTGGCGGCGGTGACATGACGGTGAACCTTTATTTCCGCCAGCGGAGGGATGTGCTTACGGATACGCCGCAGATTGCAGAATATCTGGGGATTGCTCCGGATAAGGTCAGCTACAATTTTCCGCTGCTGGCGCTGTATGGGATCCGCTCGGAACAGGATCCGGCGCCCAGGCTTGCGCTGCCATTTTTTGCCCTGACTATGGCACTGGCAGCATTGTCTTTAATTGTGATTATTCATAACGCTTTTGCTGTATCCATGAATGCCCGAATCCATCAGTTTGGCATATTTTCCAGTATTGGAGCTGCGCCGGGGCAGATCCGCAGATGCCTTCTGCAGGAGGCGGGGGTATTGTGCGCTCTTCCGGTAGTTCTTGGAAATCTTTTGGGGATTGGGATGAGCTTTGGAATGATTCAGCTGATTAATGGGCTGGCGGGCGGGGAGGAGACGGGCAGGCACAATGCGGTTTTCAGGTACCATCCCCTGGTGCTTGCGGCGGCTCTGGCCGCGACTTTGGCGACAGTGTGGATTTCTGCCTGGATTCCTGCATGGAAATTAAGCCGGATTACTCCCCTTGAGGCCATAAAAAATACCGGGGAGCTGCAGCTTAAGCGAAAGAAAAGCTCCCCTGTTCTCAGCCGCCTGTTCGGCGTGGAAGGAGAGCTTGCAGGCTGCGCCCTGAGGGCCCAGAGGAAAGCGCTGCGGACGGCGTCCTTGTCCCTGTTTTTGTCCTTTATAGCTTTTACACTTATGCAGTGCTTTTTTACCCTTTCGGCGATCAGCACCAGGGAAACGTATTTTGAGCGGTATCAGGATGCCTGGGATATCATGATTACGATTAAGGACAGGGCGGCGGATGATGTGCTTGAAAGGAAACAGATTCAGGAGCTTCCTGGAGTGGAGAGTGCAGTGTGTTACCAGAAGGCAATGGTTGGGCGTGTTCTCGGAGACGCGGAATTGAGCGGGGAGATGAAAGCCCTTGGCGGATTCTCCCAGGCTGCCGCTGGGGAGGCAGAGAAAACCGAAGGCGGCTGGCTGGTGAAGGCGCCGGTGATTGTGCTGGATGATGCCAGCTTTCTGGACTACTGCAGACGGATCGGCGCGCCCCTTCGGCTTGACGGGGCTGTTGTGTGGAATCAGATCCGGGATGTGAATAATCCGGACTTCCGGCATCCGCAGTATGTGCTGTATATTGAGGAAGGCGGCCCTGCTTCCCTTCTGCCCCTGGAGGAAGGAGGACTTGGCACGGAAGGACTTGGCACGGAAGGACTTGGCACGGAAGGACTTGGCACGGAAGGACTTGGTACGGAAGGTAATGCTGCGGATGGCGTTGGCATTCGGCGGCTGGAGGCTGGGATGGAGGCCGTGGAAATCCCCGTACTTGCCTGCACGGAAAAGCTCCCTCTTTTGCGGGAGGAATTTGCGAAAGTAAATGTTTATGAGCTGGTGCATATTGTTCCTGTATCGCTGTGGAAGGAGATTCGGGGCGTACTTGGCGGGGAGAAGGAAGATTCCTTTATCCGCATTCTCGGTCAGGGGGAGCCATCTCTGGAGGAGCTTGAACGCCTGCAGGAAGAAATCGGAGCGTTATTAGGGAAAAAATATGTCATTGAAAGCGAGAACCGGATCCAGGAGTCCCAGGTCAATGACCGGCAGATCCGGGGAATGATGGCTGTACTGGGAGGATTCTGCGTGATTCTTGCCCTTATCGGCATCGGGAGCGCGCTTTCCAATACTCTGGGATTTATGCGCCAGAGGAGACGGGAAATTGCCCGGTATCTGTCGGTGGGGATGACGCCGGGGCAGGTGAAAAAGATGTTCTGCATCGAAGGTATTGTCCTTGCCCTGCGTCCCGTTCTCATTACACTGCCTCTGGCGGCAGCTGCGGTGTGGTATATGCTGCGGATAAGCTATATGGATGCAGGAACCTTCCTGGCCCAGGCGCCATTCCTTCCGGTGGTCTTATTTATGCTGATGGTGTGGGGCGGGGTGGCACTGGCGTATTACCTTGGATGGCGGGGGCTGGGGAAAATCAATCTGGCTGAGGCGCTGAGGGATGATACATTGCTGTAGGGGAGAGGATGAATCAAGGCGGATGGCCGATGTGGACAAAGACGTACGTGTTAAGTATAGCGTGCGTCTTTTTGTGTTTTAACAATTCGAAAACAAAATCCAAACAAAACCGCAAAACCTTGCGAGTATAGTAAAGCTATTCCAAAACAAAAAAGAAAGAGAGGATATTGAACATGAAAAAAAGTAATTTTGCTGCATTGATTCTGGGGGTGATTGGCGGCGTATTCTTTGCGCTGGGTATGTGCATGGCGCTGCTGCCGGAGTGGGGAATGTTTCATCCGGGAATTGTATCCGGCGTGATTGGCATGGCGGTGTTGGTGCTTGATCTGCTGATCTGGCGCAGGATGGAGGGAAAGGCGCCGATCCAGCTAAGTGGAAAGACAGTTGCCTCGGTGGCCGTGGGTGTGATCGGGGCACTGCTGCTGGGCATTGGTATGTGCCTGACTATGGTATTTGCCAAGATGGTTCTGGGCATTGTCATTGGCCTGGTGGGAATCGTGGTGCTGCTGATGCTGATTCCTATGACAAAGGGACTGCATGATTAAGAGATGGGAAGGGATGATGGAAGACCGCTTTTTTTGCAGAGCAGAGGGAATTGTTTGCGCGGATGCTGGAGCGCGGGGTGAAGGTGGAGCAG
>JAGHER010000179.1 GCA_017889125.1 Lachnospiraceae bacterium | reverse complement strand
TATCCTTCAGTTCTTCCACCACATGTGCCATCACGCTGTCTGTATCCGCTTCTTTCGTGATCGGGCCGGTAAACTCTACACGGATGTTGGGCGCAAGGGTATTCTGGGCGATTCTGGCCACGTAATCACGCTCCGCCAGCTTCCGCATCCACTCAATATCTTCCTCATTATCAACCTTTACCGCGCCACCCTTTCCTGTACCTTTCACCGTAGCAGGATTTCCCGCCCCTCCATAAGGCTCATAACTGTAATCCAAACCACTCCCGCCGGCACCTAACCCACTTAAATCAGGGCTGAATCCAGAAAGAAAACTGGATGCCCTGTCCGCTAAATTACTTCCAGCATTGTATCCTTTGGCTGCCATTTCGGTATAATCCAAAAGTTCAGGCTGCTTGACAAATTCCTGCCAGCCGCTTTCGTCTTTGATCGTACTAACTCGTGCTTCCAGATTTGTTTTTATCGATTCCAGTCCGGATGTAATATCTCGTTGCGCGTCGGGAAGCTTATTCAGAATAGCTTCAATAGCCTTTGCTATATTCAGCGCATAATTAATGCAGGTTATTGCCATATCGTAAAACAGTACTTTCACCGCTGATACTGGCTCGCGAAATGCGTTGCCAATAAAATTAACCAGCATAGCAAAGCCAGCCATTCCTGGATAAATAAACGTATTATACAGATATGCCCCCAGCGAAAAGAACGCTGCCCCGATTAACCCAGTAGCACTGATCGATGTGCCGGCGAAATGGTTCACCGCAGCCACACCTGCATAAAACGCGGCAACTAATACCAGGATCAAACCGACAATCCAGACGATGGGGCAGGCATACAGCGCAGAATTAAGTCCAAGCATTGCCGTCGTCTCAGCCCAGGTAGCTCCTGTAGTGGCCCACATTGCAAGAGCATATAGTCCTACTCCAATCGCTTGAGCCGCAAACCTTGCTGCAGATATCAAAGACAGGGCATTTGCAATCCCTTGGGCTGCTACATAGGCTCCCAAGGCCGCCGCTGCCGCCCAGATAAACGGAGAAACCATAGGCCAAGCGGCAGTACAGAAATCGATAAATCTTTCCGTTGCATCCCCGGCCAAATAAATCAAGCCAATGATATTGTTCAGTGCTGCCTGGGCTCCTTCGGAATTCAGCAGAGTGTTAATCTTCTGGAATACACCGCTAAAGGCTTGTGTTCCCGCATTTCGAATTCTTGTCCAAGTGTCAGCAAACGTCATCGGCATACTGTCAAATTTGGCATTGATATCATCCGCCGCGGCAAACATTGCGTTCTTAATGATATCCGCCGTAATGGCACCTTCGGAAGATAGCTCCTTCAGTTCTCCTTTGGTTTTTCCCATATATTCAGCAATCGCATTGGCCACCATCGGCGCGTTTTCCATAATCGAACGGAATTCATCTCCCTGAAGTTTACCAGCGGCCATCGCCTGAGTCAGCTGCAAAAAGGCGGAATCCTGCTCTCCCGAACTGGCTCCAGATACTTTCAAGGATTTCTGCAGTAACTCTGTAAATCCAATCGCTTCCTGATTGCTTCCAAAGTTTTCACCAGCCAGCATCCGCATCTTTGCCACGGCATTTGCCATCGAATCGTAACCGCCTCTGGCTCGATTCGCTGCAGCAAAAATATCCTGCTGCAGCGCTTTCTGCTCAGACAAGCTGCTTGTAATTATCTCCAGACGAGCATTTGTATTCGTATATGTATCCGTCAAATCCATGGTTTTCTTAGCCGCAGCCAGGCTGGCAACAGTTCCTGCCAGTTTCCCAATTCCCGCACTGGCAATGGACGCTGCGCGATTCGTCCGATTCAAGGAATCATTAAATCCGTCTGTATTTTTACTGGTGCGTAAAACCTCGGTTGCCGCTTTATTCACAGAATTAATAAATTTATTCAGTGTGGTACTGTATCCATCCATCAGCCTGAACATTGCGCTTAATGTCGGCATCCTGTCTCACCTCCTCACTTTATCTGATTCGCCAGTTTCTTCTCCTCTGCCGCACGAAGAGAAATACTGGCATAAATAAACGCCCTCTCCCGCTGGGGCATGGCCTCCAGCTGGGACGGGCGTATGTGTAAACGCTGCAGGGCGAAATGAGCAAAGATCATTTCAGGGTCGCCCTGCTTAATCAGTTTTTTGCCTCACTAATATCCTCGTTAATATCCTTATCAAGGCCAGACAGTTCCTGCACTGCTTCAAGAAGTTTTCCAAACTCACCAATGTAAAGCATTTTGGCCAGCAAATTCTCCGGTCCTAAGACCCCCCAAGCCTTCTGCAGTTCTGCACTATTCAGATCCGGTTCCACCACCGCGGCAGCTACCAGCGCATGATTATATCCGATCCGGTTAAATACCTCCACACCGGTATCTTTACTTACCTTCCGATACTTTTTCATAATTTCCCCGTTTTCTCCCTGGGTCAGCGGACGAATGACAAAAGGCACCGGTTTTCCATTCTCCTTAAATCGGTCGGAAACCACTACCTCTTTATTTTCCGCCTGCTCTGGGTGTAAAAATGCGCTTAATGATGACATAATCAAATTCCTCCTCTTATCTCATATTTTCCGGAAGCGTATAGCTTTCCAGGTCGTCCACATCATCAAAGGTAAAGTCACAGTCCATGGTATTCAGATCCTCACTGGAATCATCCAGATATGCCACCGGCAACTTTGCCAGGAGCACATTCCGCATCACCACCACACGGCGTCCGATGGTAGAGCTGGTGTCCTCGTTGGTGGTCTGGATACTGATGGCCGGTGTTTCCCCGTTTTTAATGTACTCCTGATAGATAGCCGATGCAGCAGGGCTGACATTGTAGATTGTCACTGTCCCTTTTCCTTCCGCAGCGGTGACCTTGTGCTGCTTCATCCGGTGCCCTAAAAGCCGCCTGGCTGCTACCGTAAATTCAATGTTTGCATCAATTTTCGACAGCTCGAAAAAGTACCGGTTCTGGCCGTCTATCGTGATATAGGCACAGCCCTCCGTTCCGGTCACCAGATCTGAAATTTTTGTATAATTCCGTTCCGCCATTTCTTCACCTCCTTAGGAAAGATTTACGTCAACGTAAATTTTATCAATACTGTCCACAGGCTGAACATTCACAGCCACATACACCGAATCTGCCTCCACACCATCGGTAACTGTCACATCGTCCGTTTCAAAATTCTTAATGGCCTTCTTCCGGTTCAGTTCGCTGAAATAATCGCAATACGCGCCCTTCAGAAGATCCTGACCATCCGGTTCATTGTCAAATTTTCCGACATATTCCCCTTCATAGATAATTCCAAGATCCTTCTTGATATTATCAATGGTCCTTACCACTCGATTTTTCCGGAAGACTTTACCCTTTTTTATCGTATAGGACACCAGGGAATTAATGTCATAAGCAATCGTTACATTCTGTGAACTGTCCACCTTTAACAGGAACTTTCCCGCCTTCGAGGCTGTCTCCATTGCGGATCTTTTCATACGGGGCACCACATCAATGGCTCCCACATATTTCTTTCCCGTATTTGAAGTCGTCATGCTGGCGCCGGCAGTAACACCGGCTACCCATGCGGTTGTCTGTGCTGCGGTTAATGTAGTGCCGTCGGATAATATAACTCCCTGCACAACATTGATAACACGATCGCTGTCTGCATCTACGTTTGCCATCACCGCCTGGATCGGGATGCCTTCATCGTCATTCATCGCCTGCACCCAGTTCATGATCACCGTCTTGGCCGCCTCATAGTTGCTTTCCTCTGTTTCATTTGCCCCGTCATATGGATATGCAATGGTATTGACATCCACAGTCTCAAATATGCTAAGTGCTTCCTGAACATCATCGGATACATGTCCCTCCGGAAGCTTATAAAGCAGCACAGTCTTGGAGCCCTTTAATGCTTCCGTGGCCAGGCGCTTATCCTCTGCCGTCGCCTCTTCCGGATAGGCCGCATTCGTTGCAGTGATTGTGTATATGGTCTTGTCCGTACCTGTACTTAATTCCTGCAGGATTGCGACCGTTCCCCTATCTCCCGGGGTGATAGAAAGAGGCTCGTTTGTCTGGATATTCAGATAAACACCGGCCAGTTCCTTGTTCTGGGATTCCCATGTTCCAGCCATCTGCTATTCCTCCTTTATTCGTTCATCTATTGTCTGCGTGCGCATCTTAACCCCTGGGATATCGTTGTATTCCCGGTAATCCACATCAAACATAAAATGCAGCACATTGTCCTCAATCTTCAAGTTTCTGTTTTTGATCTTAAAACCAGGCGCCGCAAATTCTCTCGTCAGTGCCTGTCCAACGCTCCAGCATTCTTCCTGAAGCTCTGCCCTGCCTTTGTTTTCCGGAAAGTACAGAACATCCAAGCTGACTTCATTCTTCAGGCGTCCATTGATCCCCCGGGAAGGATTCTGGTCATAAATGGTAACCATAAAGCTGGGGGTCTTAAAATTCTGAGGTACATCCTCCCGGTAAACAGTGCAGCTTTTAACCGCCTTCAGGCCGTCAGTAATGCTCTTGTACAATTCATTAATTGTGTCGATTCTGCACCGCCTCCACTTCCTTCTTAAATTCCTTCTCTAACTGCTTTCCCGCGTAGATCACAGTACGTTCAAGAAGATGATCGCCTTTTTTACTCTTTACATAGCCAGTTGTATTGCCGGCCTGATCAACGGTCCGATGGCCATAATTTACATAGGACGCATAATCCGCGCTGTTTACCAGATGCTTCGTCACGCCCCCTGCTTTCGCCTTTACCGCTGGTGCAGACTGCCATTTTGTTTGATAAACTCCTGTGACAACAGGCGAATTATTCTTAGCGTATTTGACGCCGGCATTCACTGCCCGGTTAAGAACTCGCTGATCAATTTCCCGGATATCCTCCACCATGCCCATCAATTCTTTCCGAAATTCATCAATGGCTTTTTTATTTGCGCTGTAATTTACATTGCTCATGCATTATCCTCTCTCTTTACCTCGCACTGCCACTGGAAGCTGTACGGATGACACTCTCCCAGCGTCACCTCTACCGTTTTTCCGGTCCGCAGGGTAATTTCAACCAAATCGCCTTCCCGTACATCCTCATCCAGCCCGCAGAAGAGCGTATGGCTATTCTGAATGGCAGGATTCGGTGCTCCTACAGACACCTGGCCGGAAGAGCTGTACCGGCAGGGCCGGTCTCTGGCCACCTCCACAGCCTGCTGCTTCGTATAGCCATCGGTCTCAACATCCTGCCAGCGCTTCACCGTCATCTTTGCATCATACATAACCGCATAGGGATTATACATATCCTCTTAACCTCCTGTGCCTGCGCAGGGCTGCCTTATCACTGTCAGACAGCCCGTAAATAGTCGCCTTCGTGTTGCCTTCCGTCTGCGCCCAGGTAATAGTGCCATCACCTTCCTTGATGCTGGCTATCTCCGGCTGATAGCCGGTTCCATTTGCTGCCTCATAGTCCAGAATGCCTTTGATCTTTTTGCGGATCACCGGCTCCAGAATATCCGGAATGCACATTTGTGACAGATTGCAGTAGTCACATACAGCCAGGATCACATCGGAAATGACCAGATCCCGGCTGTCATCTTCAATCTTCAGATTCTTTTTTACGGCTTCAAGCATTTCCGATGCAGTCATCGTTGTCCTCCTATTCCGACTGTGCGATCACGCCGGCAGCCCGCAGGCTTGCCAGCAGCGCGTTATACTCTTCTGCAGTAGGGGCGCTGCCGGAAGCATCTGCCACAGCCGTCCCCTGCTTGATCCCTTCCGCCGGGATCCGCCCATCCAGGTCCTCAAGAATCTCCCTCACCTTAGGCGGAATTCCGGACATGTCAAAGTCATATGCCATACCTTCACCTTATCCTTTCAGGCCGGTAATCACGCCATGCATAAACGCAGGACCGTGATCCAGGCCAAACTGACCGAAAATCTGCCCTTCCTCGGAAGCGCCTGTCTTTGCCAGCTCCTCATAAAAGAAATTGCCCTTCTCCGGCACTGGCTGGAATACGGGGGCAAGAACACTCAGCTCCGCCGCCAGAACTGCCGTCTGGGGCATGAAGCGGTCCAAGGCAATACCGATGTTGCCGAAGTCCGTCTCGATCTGCTTAATATTGGTACCGCCCACATTCCGATCCGTGGGAGCATAGGAGTAAATGTCTGTGATGATCTGCTTCTGGGTACTGCCTACGTACAGCACCATGTTGGAGAAAATGGCGCCGGCATCATACATTGCCTTAAACAGCTGCTGCATCAGAGCCTTAGTAAGGGCAGCACTCTCTCCATCGATCTTTGTATTTCCCTCTTCAGAGCAAAGGGCAATCAGACCCCTGGTCTTATTGGCCGTGTCGGCGTCAGTCGCCTTCTGGTACACGCCGTTGATGATGGTATACTCCACATCCCGGGCGATCTTTTCCAGCTTTCTGGCGATCTGCCAGTCCTTCTCTGTTGTCTGGACATTGTTCTGCTGTCCGGCAGTGTTCAGGCCGCTCATCCGGCCGCGGTTGCTTTCCTTCACATAGGAAATAGACACCTTCTCATGGAAAATCTGAGTTACATTGGTGTTCTGCCCTCTCACAATCTCCTCTGCCGCCGGCGCAGTCAGAGAAGCCGTTTCCGAAATGGCCGGCTGAGCCGCCTCGGGAAGGCTGTACTGAGAATCCGTCGGGAATTCAAAGTTTTCCGTCTGCACGCCCCCGGTCAGTCCGCCGATAGCGCTTAAAATAGGGGTGTTGGTGGAATCTGCGGTAAAAAGGTCTCCCGCGTAATTGGGGAGATTCCACACGGTTCCGGTTCCGCTTACATTTGCCATAGATTATTCCTCACTTCCT
>JAGHER010000178.1 GCA_017889125.1 Lachnospiraceae bacterium | reverse complement strand
TACAATCCGGTTCAGGTGACCCGCTATCGCCTGACGCCGGAGCTGGTCGACTGCCTGGTTTTCTGCACCAAGAATCCGGCGCCTATGCTGGATCAGCTTCATCTGCTGGATGCCTTTCACCAGTATTGGCAGGTGACCATTACGCCTTATGGGCGGGATGTGGAGCCCAATGTGCCTCCGGTGGAAGTGGTGATCGAGGCATTCCGGCGGCTTTCCAGGGCAAAGGGGCTGGCGTGTGTGGGCTGGCGGTATGACCCGATTTTCATTTACGGCCCATATTCCGTTTCTTATCATTTTCAGGCCTTTGCGAAAATGGCTGCTGCGCTGGAAGGATATACGGATCACTGCGTAATCAGCTTTATTGACTTATATCAGAAAACCTGCCGCAATTTTCCGGGAATCCGCAGAGTTTCACAGGAGGAACGGCTGGCTGTTGGAGAAGCATTTGCACAGATAGGGCATCGGCATGGCATGGAGGTCCGCACCTGCTGCGAGGGGAATGAGCTGGCAGTCTTTGGCATTGACTGCAGCGGCTGCCTTACTCAGAAGGTAATGGAGCGGGCCGTCGGCGGAACTCTCTGTGTTCCTAAGACCAAAGCTGCGCGTACAGACTGTGCATGTCTTTTAGGAAATGATATTGGGGCCTACAATACCTGCAGCCACGGCTGTCTGTACTGTTACGCCAATGAAAGCGCGGAGGCAGTGCAGGTGAATCTCCGCCAGCATAATCCCCAGTCCCCTTTCCTGATCGGGAATGGTTTTCCCGAGGACTGCATAACGGATGCCCGGCAGGAATCGTACTTTGATGGACAGCTGCGGCTGTTTTAAAGGAACTGCGGCTTTTTAAAGGAGGAAATCGATGAATTGGCTACTAAAGGGACTGTATTTCCTGGTATTGCTTATTTCGGTTTTGTTTCAGACATTAATCGGCGGGACGGGGAATACATACAGTACAGCCGGGCAGAATGAGGGCAGCTCCCGTGATTTTTCCGACAGGAGCGGCACGCCATATGGCAATGATATCCCACATGATGATGCCCCATATGACGGCACCCCACATGACGGTATTCCATATGGCATGAATCCATATGACGACAACCCGTATAATGAAAATCCATATAACGAAAGTCCGTATAATGAAAATCCGTATGCCGAAATTCCTTACGGCGAGACTCCTTACGGAGATGGATTCAATATGGATCCTTACCGGGACTACGGAGAATCCCATGGGGACTATGGTAATCCTTATGGGGATTATGAGAATCCTTATGGAGACTACACGGATCCTTTTGGCGGCGGAGATACCGCGGAGCTTTCCCAGGAGGAGATCGAGGAAATCCGCAATCAATATCAGGAAATGGGAGCCGTGCTGCGCCAGCTTGGCCTTTCTCAGTTCACCGAGGAGCGGATGGAGAAAGAAGCAGATGAGCACATTTGGCTGGTACAAAGTATGCTGTCCCTTTTCCCGGAATGGCTGGAGGAAGAAGGAAATTCAAAAGGAAATCCGGATTCTGAGTGGCTGAATGACTACATGGCGCCGGATTACCGGGGAGTTCTCTCTTCTGAAGGATACGGCAATTATGATGACAACTGGATCTGGCATCCATCCTCAGATTCCGTGTATTCTTTTGATTGTGAATCGCTGGATTCCAGCCGCATGTACACGTATTTTCTGCGGGGAGTACTGGCGATTTCCGGAGAGGAATTTTCCCTGACTTACATCGAGGAGAGCCAGAAGGAAGTGGATCTTTACAGCAATTCCGGCGCGCAGACCCTGTCCTTCCGCTACAATGACACGCCGTATTATTTCCGGGCGCGGTATATGGGCGACTGGATGGACTGCACCATTATTGATTTTATGAACAATGTGTTCGAGACAGAGGGAAATTCCAAGCGGCTCTGGTGTACCGGAGACGGCTGGCAGGGGTATATTCTTTTTTACAATACGGAAGAGTGGGCAAAGGAATTTCAGGAAGCCACCGGCCTGGAGCTGAGTGACAGTTATCTGTATTCCGGCAGGCAGCAGGCTGACGCATTTTGATTTGCCTGATTTCGTTCCGTTAACTTCGTTCCGGCAGGCGATGACGAAACCATCGCCTGCCGGAATTTTTGTATCCCGAAAATCCCGCTCTGGCTGTACGCATATTTATTGCTGCATGTACACTATTTTTATTTAAATGCAAAATATACTTGACATATTGAAATGTAAGATATATTATACATTATGTAAGGAACACTAATCAAAAAGCCAACAGCAAGACAACAAAAGCAAATGCGTACGCCGAAAGCCCGCAAAAAGCAGCCAGCGTTGCCAAGAAGCGGATCAAAACAGCGAAAACAGCAGGAAGGAGGAGGAAATGAAGCGCTGATGAAAAAAAGCCAGACCAACAAAAATGTAAGGATGAAAGCCGCCAGGGCATTAAAGGGCATGTCTCAGGAGGATCTTGCCAGAGAAGTGGGGGTTACCAGACAAACCATCGGCATGATCGAAGCGGGAGATTACAATCCTACGCTGAATCTCTGCATTGCCATCTGCCGGGCATTGGGGCAGACCCTGGACGGACTGTTTTGGAACGAGTAAATACGATTGTAAAGTGCAATTAAGTATGATTGTAAAGTACAAATAATTTAGAAGGAGGATTTACTTTATGGATGAGCGACTTAGACAAATTTATCACCGGATATACAGTGAACTGTTTCTGATTATCCTGCTGCTGGCCGCAGCTTCCCTGATCATCAAGACTCTTGTTTACGGGCAGACGCTGCCGCAGACCTGGTTTGAATACGTGATTTTGGTGGGAAGCCCCCTTTACCGGGCTGTACGCCGGGGAATGCTGGGCGCAGCAGGAGAGCAGACAAGCACAAAGAATTTTGCCATTCGGCTGGCAGCTGCAATGACTGCTGCAGTGCTTCTGATTCTGCTGGCTGTGTACTTGCGCACCGGCACCCTGGGCAATGGGGCGCTGTTTGCATTCCTGGGCGTTTACCTGGTTCTGATGCTGGTGGTAGCCCTCGTCGGCAAGAAGATCAATTCCTGCTGGCAGAAGAAGATGGATGAAAAGTACCGGTAAAACGTTTTTTTTATAAAAACTACATCTCAATATCCTGACGAAGTACCCGGGAGCCCTGTGAGGTTTCCGGGTTCGTCCTTTTTTCCGGCCTGCAAAAGCTTTTCTCTCCGCAGCCCTTTTCCCATCCATGAAGCTTTTCCATCTCACGGATCGCATCTGCCGCGGCCGCCCCCAGCCTTGGATGGCTTTCCCGGGTAAAATGCACCCCGTCAGAAAGATCAGCCTGGGCATAATCAGCGGCATCCAGAAATCCACACTGCATTTCCTGGGATAATTCCTTGTAAATGCGGCCAAATTCTCCGGAAAGCTGATTTCCCTGTTCTTTTCCGTATTTTTCCCAGACCTCAGGCCGCCCCTGGGCTTTTCGGATCGGCGGCGGTGCAATAAGAAGGATCTTCGGCGGCTGAAGGATGCTGGAAGAGTTGTATTCCTGGCAGTATTCCGGGTCACATTCAGAGCTGCGCTCCGGCCCACACTCTGCCCCGCATTCCGGAAGGTCGCGGATAATTTCAATCAGGTGCCGCATCCCTTCCTTAACCTGAGAAAGGCCGAATGGGCCGGGATGGAGCCTTGGCTGAATGTCATTTGTCCCCAGCATCAGTACCACATAATTTAACGGCCGGTGACTTAAAAGACAGGGATGAAGATACCAGTCTCCCCGCCGGTAAGACTCCCCCGGAGCATCAAAGATGGTTGTCCGGCCGCCCAAGCCTTCCTCCAGAAGGGTCCATCCCGGCCCCAGTTCACGGGCCATGACCCTGGGCCAGCGGGTATTCTCATCGTACCGTTCTGAGGGGAGAGGGGACGCCTCCCAGCGGGGGATGCAGCCCCAGGTATTGGAATCGCCGAAACAGAGAATCCGTTTCTTTTCCATCATCGGTATCTTTTCCATCATCCGTTCACCTCCTCCAACCGGCACCCGGGCACAGCTACCATCGAATAATTGGTGTGATAAATCACAAATCCCGGCGCAGCCCCGGCCACCTTTTTCACTGACTTTTTCTGCACGTAATCCACTTCTACTTTATCATTCCCACGTCCTTTGGAATAATAAGCAGCTAGAGCGGCCGCCTCCTCAAAGGTTCTGTCCGGCAGTTCCTTGCCCTGGGATTTCACAATTACATGGGAGCCGGGAATTCCCTTGGCATGGAACCACCAGTCATTTCCGGTGGCTACCTTAAAGGTCAGCTCCTCGTTCTGGTAATTATTTTTCCCCACAAAGATGTCAAATCCATCAGAAGAACGGTAGTGGAAAGGACGGCTGGTAATTTTGGGCTTTTTCCCGCCCCGGCGCTTTTTGATGTAGCCGTACTCCATCAGCTCTTCCTTGATCTGCACCAGATCGCCCTCCTGAAGGGCAATGTCCAGGGCAGCGCTGATGGATTCCAGATGGTCGATCTCCGACTTTGTCTCCAGGGTCAGCTGATTTAAGGCTTCATAGGTTCTTTTGAGCTTGTTGTATTTCTCGAAAAAGCGCTGGGAATTTTCCTGAGCCGTCATCTGCGGGTCCAGAGGAATGCGGACTTCCTTGCCGGTATAATAATTCATGCAGGAAAGCTCCTTCTCCCCGCCTTTTAACTCGTAGCCGTAGGTATTTAACAGCTCGCCGTAAACCCGGTATTTTTCCCGCTTTTCTGTATCTTTAAGCTGCTTTTCCTGAAGGTCATATTTCTTGTAATTCCGCTCCAGGGCCGTCTGGACAATCCGCCTGAGATCTGCGGATTTCTGCCGGATCCGGGTGAGAGTGTTGCGGGATGCGTAATAAGTTTCCAACACCTGGCTGATGGAAGAGAAGGGGCGGGCCATATAGCGGCTGCCGGTAAAGCAGGTGAGGGGGACGGCGGCAAATTCCACCGGCTCTGCTTCGCTCCAGTCGTACTGGGCTTCCGGCATCTCCTGGGAGAGAGCGGCAGAAAGCTCCGCATCTTCCGTGCGCAGTTCCGCATCCGTCAGGCCCAGCTCTGAATCTGTCAGACCTGACTCTGCATCATCGGCATCAGGCGATCCTTCCGCCGTGTCCGGCACCTCATCCGCGTCCAGCGCCTCATCCGTGCCCGGCATTTCATCCATGCCGTGTACCTCATCCATGCCCGGCGCTGCATCATTTATCCCCTCATCCCAATCGGAAAAATCTCCTTCATAGACAATATTAGGCTGAAAGTTTCCATTCTTCACATCCTCCATCAGCACAGAGACTGTGCGGCCCAGATGGATAAGCTCAAGCTCGTTTAACTGGTTAGCCCACTGGTCGCCGTCCAGGGAAGCCAGATGGCAGATTTCCTCCCCAATTACCGGGCTGATTCCCGTAAGCTTCTGATACAGGGCCTTGGATACCGGCATGGAGGCTGAGCCCATGGCCTGGTAAAATTCCTCCTCCGTCATGGTGAGGGGCTCCAGTTTTTCCACCGTGTGGGGAATAAAATACGTTCTTCCCGGCAGTACCTCCCGCACAGAGCTTACCTGGGCGGAGATATGCTTGATGCTGTCCAGTATGGTGCCGTCCTCCCGGCAGAAGATAATGTTGCTGTGCTTGCCCATCATCTCGATAATCAGACGCTTCCGGCACACATCCCCCATCTCGTCTAAATGCTCCAGCTTCATCTCAATAATCCGCTCCAGCCCCGGCTGGCTGACCTCCAGAATCTTTGCGTTTCCAATATGCTTGCGCAGAAGCATACAGAAATTCGGCGCAGTCATGGGGCCCTGCTTGTTGGTTTCGGTGAGATAAATCAGCGGAAGGCTGGCGCTGGCTGATACCAGAAGCCTTACACTGCTGCGGAAATTTTTTATGGTAAAGAGAAGCTCGTCCTTCTCTGGCTGGGCGATCTTGGAAATCCGCCCTCCCTCGATGGTATTTTTTAATTCATGTACCAGAGCGGCAATGGTAATTCCGTCAAATGCCATAACAATCCTCCTGATAAATTTTTCTGAAATAGACCTTTGGCTTCTTGCATCATACCACATTTTCCGGAAAATGTCTCCTAAAAGCCGATGCACTTCCGGAATTTGGTTGACTTGCCCCCGCACTTGACTTATAATGATAAATAACTATGGCAAAAGAGAGGCTTTTATCCTATGTTAAAAAGCATGACAGGTTTCGGCAGATATGAGGCAGTGACGGATGCGTACAAGCTTTCGGTGGAGATGAAGGCGGTAAATCACCGTTATCTGGATCTGAGCATCAAGATGCCGAAGAAATTCAACTACTTCGAGGCGTCCATCCGCACGCTGCTGAAGAAATACATCCAGAGAGGCAAGGTGGATCTCTTCATTAATTATGAGGATTACACGGAAGGGAATCTTTCCTTAAAATATAACAAGGCACTGGCCGCCGAGTATATGCATGCATTCCAGCAGATGGCGGAGCAGTTTCAGATTCCCAATGACATTACGGTATCCGGCCTTTCCCGGTTTCCGGAGGTCCTTACCATGGAGCAGACGCCGGAGGACGAGGAGCAGCTGTGGATGATCCTGTCCCAGGCCATCAGCCAGGCGGCAGAGCGGTTTGTGGAGACCAGGCTTCAGGAAGGCGAGCATCTGCGGGATGACCTGATCAAGAAGCTGGATTATATGCTGGAGCTGGTGGCGTTTATCGAGGAGCGGTCGCCGCGGATCGTGGAGGAGTACCGGGCAAAGCTTACAGATAAGGTAAAGGAGCTTCTTAATGGTGCCGCTATCGATGAGAGCCGGATTGCCACAGAGGTGACCATTTACGCAGATAAGATCTGTACCGATGAGGAGATGGTCCGGCTGCGCAGCCACATCGAGACCATGAAGGCCAAGCTTACGGCAGGCGGAAGCATCGGGCGGGAGTTGGACTTCATCGCCCAGGAGATGAACCGGGAGGCCAATACCACCTTATCCAAGGCAAATGACTTAGAGACTGCCGACAAGGCCATCGCATTAAAGACCGAGATCGAGAAGGTCCGGGAGCAGATTCAGAATATCGAATAATCAGGGCAGGCGACCTGTTATGTTATAGAAAGCAGGAAACCAGCCATAAAAAGGAGAGAAACGTTATGAACCGGAAGGGAATTCTGGTTGTTGTATCCGGATTTTCCGGATCAGGCAAGGGCACACTGATGAAGGCGCTGATGGAAAAGTATCAGCAGTACGCGCTGTCCATTTCCGCCACCACCAGGCAGCCGCGGGCGGGAGAGGTGGACGGAAGAGAATACTTCTTCGTTTCCCGTGAGGCATTCCAGAAGATGATCGAGGAGAACGCGCTGATTGAGTACGCCCAGTATGTGGAGAATTACTACGGCACCCCAAGAGAATACGTGGAAAAGCAGCTGGCCGCAGGCCGGGATGTGATCCTGGAAATTGAGATTCAGGGGGCGCTGCGCATCCGGGAGCAGTATCCGGACGCACTTCTTCTCTTTGTGACCCCGCCAAGTGCCGAGGAGCTTAAGCGGCGGCTGATTGGCCGCGGCACAGAGAGTGAAGAGGTGATCGAAGCCCGTCTTCGGCGTGCGGTCGAGGAGGCAGAAGGCGTGGAGGCCTATGATTATATTGTGGTCAATGACCAGCTGGAGGCCTGCACAGAGCGGCTCCATCAGCTGATTGAGGCCCAGCACAGCCGGATTGGCCTGCAGAAGGATTTCTTAGACCAGATCCGCCAGGAGCTTAAGCAGTTTAGTTAAAGATTGAAAGGAGTTTTTTATGTTACGTCCATCTTATAATGATTTAATTGAAGCGGTAAACAGCGATATTGAGCCAGGTGAGCAGCCGGTAGTACAGAGCCGGTATTCCATCGTAATCGCAGCCTCCAAGAGAGCCAGACAGCTGATCGACGGGGCAGAGCCTTTAGTGGGCGGCGCCTATGGAAAGAAGCCCCTGTCCGTAGCTGTTGACGAGCTTTACAAGGGCAAGGTGAAGATCCTCACCGAGGCAGAAGCGGCAGCTCAGGCTCTGGATGCCGAGGAGACCCTGGAGGAGTTAGAGGAGCTTGACATGGACACGGAAGCGTCCATGGAGCAGCTGGAAGACGAGCTGGGAGAATTTGACGAAGAGATCGTTGACGAGGATGAGATGCCATCCAAAGAGTAATGGAAATGAAGGAGGTACTGCTGAACGATTGTTTTGTAAGTCCTCCTTTTTTGTTCCGCAATGCCGTGGATCAAGCAAGCAGATGTGCACGGATCAAGCAGAAAATTAAGAAAAAGGACGGAATTTATGAAGATATTATTTGTTTCACTGGGCTGCGATAAGAACCTGGTGGATACGGAAAAGATGCTGGGCATCCTGGGCCATGACGGTTTTCAGTTTACGGACATGGAGGAAGAGGCGGATGTGATTATCATCAACACCTGCTGCTTCATCGGCGATGCCAAGGAGGAGAGCGTAAACACCATTCTGGAGATGGCCCGCTATAAGGAAGAGGGCCGCTGCAAGGCCCTTCTTGTGGCCGGGTGTCTGGCTCAGCGCTACAAAGAGGAGATTTTAGAAGAGATCCCGGAGGTGGATGGCATTTTAGGCACCTCCTCCTATGACCAGATCGGGAGCCTCTTAAAGCAGATCCTGGAGGAAAAGAAGGAGCATATTTCCTGCTTTCACGATATCAATGCCCTGCCCCGCACCCAGAGCGGCCGCATGGTCACCACCGGCGGCCATTACGCCTTTTTAAAGATTGCCGAGGGCTGCGACAAGCACTGCACCTACTGCATCATCCCCAGCCTTCGGGGAAGCTACCGCAGCGTTCCTATGGAGGAGCTTCTTTCTGAGGCACGGGAGCTGGCGGCACAGGGGGTGAAGGAGCTGATCCTGGTGGCCCAGGAAACGACTCTTTACGGTGTAGACTTGTATGGAGAAAAGTCCCTGCCAAAGCTCCTTAAGGAGCTGGCAAAGATCCCCGGGATTCAGTGGATCCGCATCCAGTACTGCTATCCGGAGGAGATTACTGATGAGCTGATCCAGGTGATGAAGGAGGAGGAAAAGGTCTGTCATTATCTGGACATGCCCATTCAGCACGCCAGCGATTCTATCCTGCGGCGGATGGGCCGGAGAACCAGCCAGGAGGAGATTCGCCGGATTGTAGAAAAGCTTCGTGAAGAGATTCCCGATATTGCCATCCGCACCACCTTGATTTCCGGCTTCCCCGGAGAGACGGAAGAGGATCACGAGGAGCTTATGGCCTTTGTGGATGAGATGGAGTTTGAGCGTCTGGGTGTCTTTCCCTACTCTCTGGAGGAGGACACGCCAGCAGCGCAGATGCCGGATCAGATTCCCCAGGAGCTTAAGGAGGAACGCCGTGACGAGATTATGGAGCTGCAGCAGGAGATTGCCTTTGAAAAGGCCGAATCTCTGGTGGGCCGCATCCTGGATGTGATGATCGAGGGAAAAGTAGCGGACGAACCGGCTTACGTGGGACGGACGTATATGGACAGTCCCAATGTGGACGGCCTGATCTTTGTAAATGCTGACCTGCAGCTGATGAGCGGCGACTTCGTCCGGGTGAAGGTCACCGGTGCTGCGGAATACGATTTGATTGGAGAGGTGTACGATGAATCTGCCCAATAAGCTTACGGTACTGCGTGTAATCATGATTCCCTTTTTCGTCTTCTTCCTGCTTTTAGAGGGAGGGGCAAATTCCACCTGGCGGTATGTGGCCGCGGCAATTTTCATCGTCGCCAGCCTTACAGACCTGCTAGACGGGAAAATTGCCAGAAAGTACAATCTGGTAACTAATTTCGGCAAATTTATGGACCCGCTGGCGGATAAGCTGCTGGTATGCTCAGCGCTGATCTGCCTGATTCAGCTGGGTCAGCTTCCGGCATGGATGGTGATTATCATCATCAGCCGGGAATTTATCATCAGCGGCTTCCGTTTGGTGGCCTCCGACAATGGGGTGG
Source organism: Lachnospiraceae bacterium (assembly GCA_017889125.1). Lineage (GTDB taxonomy): Bacteria > Bacillota > Clostridia > Lachnospirales > Lachnospiraceae > Caccovicinus. The sequence continues at coordinate 3,313 of JAGHER010000178.1, read as the reverse complement.
TGATCGCCGCCAGCTACTGGGGCAAGTTTAAAACCACCTTTCAGATGATTGCCGTGATCCTGCTGATTATCAATATCCCGGCATTGTCCCTGGTTACCCAGATCTGTGTGTGGATCGCCCTGATCCTTACGGTGGTTTCACTGATTGATTACATTGCGAAAAATCATAAGGTACTTACAGAAGGGAGCATATAAACATGATATGCGAATTAATATCCGTTGGCACGGAGCTTCTTTTAGGGAATATCGTAAATACAAACACCCAGTTTCTGGCGGAAAAATGTGCCCTTCTGGGGTTAAGCCTGTATCATCAGGTGACCGTGGGCGACAACCGTGAGCGGCTGACCCAGGTGATCCGCACAGCCCTTGAACGCGCAGATATTCTCATTCTTACCGGCGGCTTAGGCCCCACTGAGGATGACCTGACCAAGGAGGTCTGTGCCGAGGCCATGGGCTTTTCCCTGGCGGAGGATCCCCACACCAGAAAGCGGATTGAGGAATATTTCCGAAACAGCATTTACAAGGAGATCCCAGACAACAACTGGAAGCAGGCCATCGTGCCCCAGGGCGCCAAGGTTTTGGACAACAGCAATGGCACTGCCCCCGGCCTGATTATGGAAAAGGACGGTAAGACGGCAATCCTCCTGCCCGGCCCGCCTAATGAGCTGATTCCCCTCTTTAACGAGCAGGTTTATCCCTATTTGGAAAAGCTCCGCCCGGAGGTGATCCGCTCCCAGATGGTGAAGATCTGCGGTGTGGGCGAAAGCCAGGTGGAGGATAAGCTTCTGGATCTGATTGATGCCCAGACCAATCCCACCATTGCCACCTACGCAAAGACGGGAGAGGTTCATCTGCGGATTACCGCATCGGCTCCTTCGCCGGAGGCAGCGGACAAGCTGATTAAGCCAGTGGTAAAGGAAATCAAGAAGCGTTTTGGCGACGCGGTGTATTCCACCAAGGAGAATGAAAGCCTGGAGATGGCGGTGGTGCGCCTGCTGAAAAAATACGATCTCACCGTTACCACGGCGGAGTCCTGCACCGGCGGCATGCTGGCCGCCCGCCTGGTGAATGTGCCCGGCGTCTCCGACGTTTTCCGTGAGGGCTACATCACCTATTCCAATAAGGCCAAGCGCCGTCTTCTGGATGTGAATAAGAGCACCCTGAAAAAATACGGCGCCGTAAGCGAGCAGACAGCCAAAGAGATGGCGGTAGGCGGCGTTTTTGCTACCGGCGCCGATGTGTGCGTAGCCACCACAGGAATTGCCGGGCCCGACGGCGGCACAGAGGAAAAGCCCGTTGGCCTGGTTTACATCTCCTGTTACCTGAAGGATAAGGTTACCGTAGAGCGGTTCCAGTTTAAGGGGAACCGGGAAAAGGTGCGGGAACAGACCGTGGTCAAGGCTCTGGATCTGCTGAGAAGATCCATTTTAAAAAATTACAGTTCGTAGTGGGAGGAAATCGCTTTGGATAACCGAAATGGAAAACGAATGATGGCTGCGGCCGGCCGGTACGCCTGGTGCCGTTTTGCTTTGAATTACTGCATGTACGGAGATACCCTTTCTGAAAGAACCAAAAAGGCGGAAGGGCTGGAGCGCTTTCAGAATCAGCTTCATCAGCTGATGGGCCAGTTCCTTGAAGGCGCCGTTGAGGCGGCGGAGATTGACGCTCTGCGCAGCCAGATTATCCAGGAGACAGAGATTGTCACCGCCTACACGGATCGTTTTCAGATTTACGAATATGTGATGAACCGCCTGGAGAAGCGCTTCCAGGATTCCCTTCCCGTGTATGATGACGATCAGATTGTGGATGAAATCCTGGGCTTTATCGTTTCCGCCCAGGAGACCGCCCTGCAGAATGAGCGGATCAAGCAGGTTTTGGAACAGCTTCCTCTGCGGTTTACCCGCGCCAAATTCTGCGCTTTGATTTCCCAGGCCCTTTCCATCTATGAAGGCACGGAAAAAAAGAGCCTTCGTCAGGTCATCGAGCTGCTTCGTGCGGAAGCTATCCTTTCCTATCCTGAAGGTACGGAGGAAAGCTATCCGGAGCTGTGGAAGATGGTGAAAAAGCTTGGCAGCGCCGATTACCGGAATATTACCGAAGAGCAGTTCCAGGAGCTGAAGGACTGCCTGGTGCTGGCAGAAGAAAAGCTGTCTCTTCTCTCCTCCGACTGCATCACCATGATGGATCTGATTAATGACCTTTACGTGATTACCCTCACCAGAAAGGACACATTGATGGACAGTCGGGAAGAAGGGGTGCTGACCGACATTCTCACGCTGGTTTACCAGGGACTGGATAAAGGCGAGACCATTTTCCAGGATGAGCTGGAGGAACGGCTGGTGGAAATGGAAGGCTGGCAGGAGCGCTACTACGAGCAGTGGACCCGCTTCGACCTGCCGACGCCGGAGGAATTCCCTCAGGATGCGGAAGGTGCAGCAGACTATCAGCTTCTTCGGAAAATCGATCTGCTCTTATCCACCAGTTCCTTCATGTCCCTGGAGGAGGAAGAGGCCGTGCCGGAGGGGGATATCCTGCTAAGCCGCAAGGCAGTGGAAGAGGAGTGCGCACCTTTCCTTCAGGAGCTGGAGGAGTCCTGGAAGGGTATGCCTAAGCCTGTGATGCGCGCCATTATGGCAAGGCTTCTGGCGGTGCTTCCCATGTTCTTTACCACCTCCGATGAGATCCGCGAATTTGTCGGCGGCTGTCTGGCATCCTGCACGGACCTGCCGGAAAAATGCGCCAGCATTGAGCTGATTCATGAAATTATGGAGAATGAAAATGCTTTTGTATAAGAAGCTTTACACGGGAGAGGCAGCTGAGAAACGGCGCTTCTCCCTGCTTCAGAAACTGCGGAAGGGGAAAGCGCCTGCCGGCGCCTACGTGATCCTTCCGCCCCCTGAGGCTTCTGCAAATCTTCTGGAGATCTATCCGGCATCCCAGGTTCTTGGGGAAAATGAGGCCCGTTTTCGCCGTCTCCGAGGGAAGGAGCCTCTGATCTTAGGACTGGCCTGGGGATACCAGGAGGCTCTTCTTCTGGCCGGACAGATGGTGAATGAGATCTATCAGGCTACGGAAGATTTTGATTTCAGGACGTACCTGGAGCTGGAGGAATACGATAGCCTGACCGGAGACGAAAATACCGCCGGAGAGGCGGAAGGTTCGGATGTGACAGAATGATACATGGACTGCTTTTCATCTTAAAAATTCTGATGTGGATTATTCTGGGGATTCTTGGACTGATTCTGGGAATCCTGCTTTTTGTGCTTTTCTGCGCCGTCCGCTACCAGGCAGACGCCTGCAGGCGGTACGGAGAG
>JAGHER010000177.1 GCA_017889125.1 Lachnospiraceae bacterium | reverse complement strand
TATCACTATATAGTTGAGCCAAACCAATAAATCCGAAAATTCAAGGGCCGAAAGGCTCTTTTTATATATTAAAAAATTCAAAAGGAGGTCAATATCATGGAATCAATCAAAATTAACCAGGGAGAAAGGGTGTATAAAATTATCAGTATTATGCCAGTCTCCGAACATGTCCTGCAGATCGTTTTTGCGGATTCGGATAATATTCCGGAATCGTACGGGGACATTGCAGTTTTTACAACTGGTGGGGAACAGTGTTCTAATTTACCGGGATTCAGTACCGTTTACCGGGATGAAGGACAGACCGTTTACTTGTCTGATGACGGTAGTGTGTATGCTGCTCCGGAGGATCCAGGTGAATTGCCGGAAGAACCATACGTACCGACACCAGAGGAATTGTTAACGGCAGCACAGTCCAGAAAGAGAGCAGAAGTATCAGCGGCTTGTGAGCAGACTATTTATGCTGGCGTCGATGTGGAGCTTCTCAGCGGCACCACAGAACATTTTTCATTGACAGAGCACGACCAGCTGAATCTGTTTGGAAAGCAGGCCCAGTTGGCTGCGGGGGAAGCGCAGTTGGAGTATCATGCAGATGGCCAGCCCTGCCGGTATTATAGCGCTGCAGACATGCAGTCTATTATCACAGCAGCTATGTGGCACGTATCCTATCACACCACCTACTGCAATGCGATTAACATGTGGATTGAGGGATGCGAGACGGCAGAGGATGTTCAGGAAATCTTTTATGGCGCAGATGTGCCGGAGAAGTATCAGTCAGAGGTGCTTAAGGCATATCTTTTACAGATAGCCGGAATGGCAGGAGGAAACGATGAAACTGAAACGTAAATATGTAGTTTTGGGAGTTACTGGCGGCCTGTTGTACATCCTGATTGAGACAGTGTGGAGGGGATACAGCCATTGGACCATGTTTGTGCTGGGAGGCATATGCTTTTTGGCGCTTGGTCTGATCAATGAGATTCTGTCCTGGGATACACCGATCTGGCAGCAGGTTACGATCGGCGCCTGCATTGTCACCGCCCTGGAGTTTTTGACAGGATGCATCGTTAATCTGTGGCTGGGGTGGAATGTCTGGGACTACAGCAGTCTGCCGGGTAATGTTTTAGGACAGATCTGTCCGCAGTATTTTCTGTTATGGCTGCTGATGAGTCTGGCTGGAATCGTGCTGGATGACTGGCTGCGGTACTGGTGGTGGGGCGAGGAACGGCCAAGATACAAATTATTTTGAGGAGGCTTCCGATAATGCAGCAGATCATAGACTATATCATGAATAACTGGGTTGCCTGGATTTTTGCTGGGGCCTGGGCAGTATCAAAAATCAACTTCCGGAAACTCCGAAAGAGGCTGGAAACAGAGGAAAAAAAGAATATTGCAATCGCAAATGGCGTCCAGGCAATGCTCCGGGACGCCATTATTAATAATTACAATAAGTACAAGGATCGGGGATACATACCGATCTACGCCCGTGAAAGTGTCAAGAAAATCTATGAGGCATATGAGGGATTAGGCGGCAACGATGTTGCCCATGATCTATACGAAAAAATGCGCCATTGGGACACGGATCCCGATGACAGAGAGGAGGATCATAATCATGAATGAGAACGCAAGGAAGTGGGTTAAGGCTGCCGGTGTGCGGGCAGTCAAGACGGTTGCACAGACAGCTGTGGCCACAATTGGCACTGCTGCAGTAATGGGTGAGGTTAATTGGCCCATGGTAGGCTCTGCTGCTGTGCTGGCAGGTGTGCTGTCATTATTGACCAGTGTGGCCGGGCTGCCGGAATTACAGCAGTAGGAGGTGATCCAACAATCTCCCACCGGCAGGGTTACGCCGGAGAAAGTGAGGAAGAGTAATGATTAACAGAAGAGAAATCCCGGAAATGGAAGCAAGAATCAAAGAAATGATTGCTACAGAAGGCACAGATGAGAGCCAGAAGGTAGAGGCGCTGGTACAGCGGGTAACCGGCCCGGCGGCAGGCCTGATCTATGATCCGGACACCGGCCATCTGAACCTGGCAGAAGGATACATTTTCGATAATGCCGGAAATGTTGTCATTCTGGACGATGTAACCGGTCCGGGCACGGGAATGGTGTACCGGGACGGGAAGCTGGTTCCGGTGGAATAATTGCACCGGTGCAACTCGTTGCGATGTCGCAACAGGCCTCGGGCATGACTCGGGGCCTATATTTTTATGGAGGAATTATGCAAATCAATAAATTAATTACACCATACAATCACAATTCGGGATCTGTAAATCGAATCAAATATATTGTCATTCATTATGTTGGGGCTACTGGAGGGGCTGAAGCAAACTGCAAGTTTTATGCCGGCGGAGACCGCGGAGCCAGTGCGCACTATTTTGTGGATTTTGACGGCAGTATCTGGCAATCTGTGGAGGACAAGGATGTTGCTTGGCATTGTGGAGCATCATCGTACAGGCATCCGGAGTGTCGAAACGCAAATAGTATAGGCATAGAATTATGTGTGCGGAACAAGGGAAGCAAGACAAGCACAAGTCGGGACTGGTATTTTGAGGATGCTACGGTTTACGCAGCAATAAGATTGACCAGGAAACTAATGGAAAAGTACAGCATCCCAGTAGAACGAGTTGTTCGGCATTACGATGTGACTGGAAAAATCTGTCCTAATCCCTATGTGTATAATCATACTACTCACACATGGGATGCCTTCAAGGCAGCATTAGGAGTACAGGAGGAGCCAGAAAAGAAATCCGGATGGCACCAGGAGGACGGCGGCTGGCGATTCTACCTGGGAGATACCGGTGAGTGCGTCCGGAACAACTGGTATAAGGATGCTGGGAAATGGTACTGGTTTAATGGCGCCGGTATCATGGTGACCAACGTATGGTATCAGTACCAGGGTGGATGGTATTACCTGGGGCCGGATGGGGCAATGGCCGAAGGCCTGCAAGCAGTGGACGGCAAGTGGTACTACCTGGATCAGAATGGCAGGATGGCCACCGAGGCGTTGGTGCTAACGCCAGATAAGAACGGAGCCCTGCAGTACCCGGGACTGACAAAATAATACTCTTGCCCATAACCAGGACACAAAATATTCATACTTATTTCGTGAGAAAGTCACAGAAAATATCCTGGAATCTGCTATACTCTTCTTATCGTACAAAAATAAGATAAGGAGGCAGACAATATGTGGATAGATGCATTGACAGATAGAGTAAATGATTGGCTGGATACGGAGACCGGCAGCAAGGTAAGAGATGTAGTGGACAGTCTGTTTCCAGGACTGCTTCCCATGCCCAGGAGAAAAAGGGTTCCCGTGAGGGTTCCGGTTTCCCCACAGTATCCCAGAAAGAGACAATAGAGAACGTAAAATTAGGAAAATTAACAGGCGGGAGGTTTATCACCTTCCGCCTTACCTTTTATCCGCTGTATATTCTTGCTTTTTATGCACTATCTGTTTTTACAATATGGTGGGCCAGACGGTGAGATGGGCGCCTCCATGCGCTATCTCTCCCAGCGTTTTTCCATGCCCTACAAGGTGGCCAAAGGTGCACTTACCGATATCGGCACCGAGGAACTGGGACATCTGGAAATTGTTGGGGCTATCGTCCACCAGCTCACCCGCAATCTGACGCCGGAGGAAATCGAGGCTTCCGGATTCGGCCCTTACTACATTGATCACACCACCGGAATCTGGCCTCAGGCGGCAGGCGGCGTTCCCTTTAACGCAAATCAGTTCCAGTCAAAGGGCGATCCCATAACGGATCTTTTCGAAAACCTCGCTGCCGAACAAAAGGCCCGGAGCACATATGACAATATCCTGCGCATGGTAAAGGATCCTGAGGTTTGTGATCCCATCCGCTTCCTCCGTATGAGAGAAATTGTGCATTTCCAGAGATTTGGAGAGGTCCTCAGAGATGCTCAGGAGCATCTGGACAGCAGAAATTTCTATGCCTTTAACCCGTCCTTTGATATCCCGCAGGGCCCGGACTGCAGCAATTCTGACAATTCCTCCGGACAAATGCCGTCTCCCCTTCCCCTTGCGCAGCCGTCGGTCATTCCTCCTTCCACATCACAGATGCCCGGCAGCCGGCACAGGATGCAGAGAACGGTTTCCTATGGATGTCAGCCGCCAGCAGACCGGCGAGCAGACGCCTCTGGGGCAGGGGGCAGTCAGAGAGAGGGGCAGTGCGGCTGCGGTCAGGGATAAAAGCATTGAGAATAAACGGATCAGGAACAAATGATATTCAGGATGATAGCAAAAGCTGCTGTGTCTTGGGCACAGCAGCTTTTGCTTGGATGTATCTGGCAGTATCTACATCCCCAGCTACACCGTATTAATGACAATCATATCCCCCATAAGAATCTGCGTCTGTCCGCTGGGAATGATGGATTCCTCGCCTCTCCGGATCAGGATAATCAGAGAGTTTTTGGGCAGATGCAGCTCTTTTACCGTCTTTCCGCACCATTCGTGGAACTGGGTAATTAAAACCTCATGGAGGTGGATATCATCCTCACCGGTATAGGCGGAGGCACTGAGAACCAGGGCATCTCCTGTTTCGATTATGGTATCGCCCTTGGGAACCAGATTCTGGCCATCCCGGCGCAGAAAGACCAGAAGGGTTCCCGGCGGAAGATCCAGATCCCGCACATGGCGGCTGGCCCAGGGATGCTGCTCGTTAATCTGGATGCTGATAAACTGAATGTCGGTTTCTTCGGTGTAGTCATTGAAGGTGGTAAGTACGTTTCCGCTTTTGTTGATCATCTCCATTTTCCCGGCGAACCAGGGAAGCAGCGTGCCCTGAATGGAAATGGAGAGGAGGACAACGCAGAATACAATATGGAACAGGTCATGCTCCAGCGCTGTACCGCCCATTACTGCCATGATGGCAAATACAATGGAGGCCGCACCACGCAGTCCTGCCCAGGAAATCAGCGCCTGCTGGCGCATTGGAGCCCGCATGGGGGTCATGAGTATACCGATAGCCAGCGGCCTTGCAATCAGCGTCAGGAAGAGCGCGATGGCCAGAGCAGGAACCCAGGCAGCTGCAATCCGGGAGGGGTAGGAGAGGAGTCCCAGGATAAAGAAGATCAGCATCTGCATCAGGCTGGTGAGGCCGTCAAAGAAATTCACCAGGGACTTTTTGTTGGGAATAGAGTGGTTGCCCAGCAAGATTCCCACCAGATACGCACTTAAATATCCGTTTCCTCCTACCGCTGAGGGAAGGGCATAAGCCAGTACGGCGGCAGCCAGCATAAAGGCAGCGTCAAATCCGTTGGTTTCAAATTTAAAATTCTCCAGAAACCAGCGGGCGGCGCAGGCGATGGCCACGCCCAGAATCACTCCGAAGAATACCTGGGAAAAGGCGGTGGAGATGATCTGCACCGGCAGGCTCTGGGAGGAGGTGCCGTTCATGGCGGAAAGAAGGATGATGGTCAGCATGTAGGCAAAGGGGTCATTGCTTCCGCTTTCAACCTCCAGAAGGGAGTCAGTATTGTACTTTAAGGACAGTTTCTGGGAACGCAGGACCGAGAACACACTGGCAGCGTCTGTGGAGGCCAGCACAGCACCGGTGAGAAGTCCTTCCAGCATAGAAAAGCGAAGGACAAAGTGGCAGAACAATCCGGCCAGAAGGGCGGTTATGATGGTTCCCGCTGAAGATAAAAGGATTGCCTTTCCGGCAATGGGACGGGCTGCCTTCCATCGGGTGCCGAAACCGCCGTAAAACATGATAAAGATCAGTGCCACAGAGCACAGGGTTTCGGAGAACTGAAAGTCATCGAAGGGAATGCGGAACAGTCCCTCTGAGCCAAAGATCATGCCCAGCAGAATAAAGGCGAGGAGCATGGGAACACCGATTTTGGTGGTAATCCGGTTGCACAGAATACAGGTAAGGATTACAAGGGAGACGAGAAGCAAAAGCTGAATCAATGGCAGATACCTCCTGAATTAATTTTAAAAGCTACCGATTATTATACCAGAAATTAATCTCGAGGAAAAGAAAAAGAGAAAGAAAGTGAAAATCGATTATTTGGATAGTTTTCACAAAGAAAACATAAAATACAGAAAAAAAGACAACGTTATGCAAGGGAAAATGACTGGATTCCATTTGCCCATATCCGGAATTTGAAGTATAATAATGAAAGAGACTTTGAAGAGGCGGCCCACCTGTCCTCCGATGGTTCCATGGACATGTACAGGATCGTGAAGACCCTTTATGACACGGGATTTGATGGCGTTATCCGGCCGGACCATGGCCGGATGATCTGGGGGGGGAAAGGCCATGCCCGGCTACGGCCTGTACGATCGGGCCCTTGGCGCGGTATATCTGGAGGGTCTGTGGGAGGCCATCGGCAAAGCCGGAAAGGAGAAGGAAGCATGAAGCTTACATTAGAAGGATTAAAAGAGCGAAGTGCATGGGAGGCGGCAGGAATTGCTCTCCCGCAGTATGACATTGCACAGACGGCAGAGAGGACAAAGGCGGCGCCGGCCTGGGTACATTTTGGTGCGGGAAACATTTTCCGTATTTTTATCGGAGGAATCGCAGATACACTTCTGGCAGAGGGCTGCATAGACAAGGGGATTACCTGTGTGGAAACCTTTGACTTTGATGTGGTGGACAAGATTTACCAGCCCTATGACAATCTGGTTCTGGCAGTCACCCTTAAGGCAGACGGCAGCACAGACAAGCGGGTCTTGGGCTCTCTTACGGAGGCGTTAAAAGCACAGTCCGAGGATCCGGAGGCCTGGGGACGCTTAAAGGCGATCTTTACCGATCCGGGTCTGCAGATGATTTCCTTTACCATCACCGAGAAGGGCTACAGTCTGCGGGGGGCCGATGGCAGCTTCTTCCCCTTCGTCCAGGCAGATATTGATAACGGACCTGAGAAACCGGGCGCAGCCATGGCTGTGGTGTGTGCGCTTTTGTATGCGCGGTATCAGGCGGGGAAAGCGCCTTTGGCGGTAGTTTCCATGGACAACTGTTCGCACAATGGAGAGAAGCTTCAGTCCTCCATCGTGACCATGGCAGAGGAGTGGCTGAAGAAGGGCTTTGTGGATGAAGGCTTCCTGGCGTATTTAAAGGATGAGAAGCAGGTATCTTTCCCATGGTCCATGATTGACAAGATCACTCCCAGACCGGCAGATTCGGTATGCGCAGAGCTGGAGAAGGCAGGCGTGGAGGATATGCAGCCGGTGATCACCTCCAAGAAGACCTATATTGCCCCCTTTGTCAATGCAGAGGGCCCGCAGTATCTGGTAATCGAGGACAAGTTCCCCAATGGCCGTCCTCCTCTGGAGAAGGCAGGCGTCTATATGACCGACCGGGATACGGTAAATAAGGTAGAGCGGATGAAGGTGACCACCTGTCTGAATCCGCTGCACACGGCGCTGGCTGTTTATGGCTGCGTGCTGGGCTATGATCTGATTGCTGATGAGATGAAATCTCCGGAGCTTTCCCGTCTGGTAGAGCAGATCGGGCCGGTGGAAGGCATGCCTGTAGTTACCGATCCTGGCATCCTTTCCCCGGTAGATTTTGTGGATGAGGTTATCCATGTGCGGATTCCCAATCCCTTTATGCCGGATACGCCTCAGCGAATTGCCACGGACACCTCACAGAAGGTAGGGATCCGCTATGGTGAGACCATCAAGTCCTATGTGGCCAAGGATGGAGATGCAAAGAAGCTTACGGCCATTCCGCTGGCCATAGCCGGATGGTGCCGCTATCTGCTTGCTGTGGATGATGAAGGAAATGCCTTTGAGCTGTCGCCGGATCCCATGGCTGCCGAGCTTACCAGTGCCTTGAAGGGTATCCAGGTAGGGAAGCCGGAGACCTATCAGGGACAGTTAAAACCCATCCTTTCTAATGCGAATATTTTCGGAATTGACCTGTACCAGGCAGGAATCGGAGAGCGGATCGAGGAAATGTTCCTGGAGGAGATTGCCGGACCGGGAGCGGTGCTGGCTGCCCTTAAGAAGTATCTGGATTGATCGACAGTTTTTGGTAAAAAATATTTCCTGCTTATTTGCGGAAAAGCTCTTGCATTGAGCGGAATAATATGCTAGTATATGTATACAAACAAAAAGTTTGTATACGAATTTAAAAAGATGAATACAAACAAAAAGAAAAGGAGAAGATGACATGAAAAGCTTAAATGATTTTTCACTCCAGGGAAAAGTAGCACTGATTACCGGCGCTTCCTACGGAATCGGCTTTGCCATCGCCAAGGCTATGGCAGCAGCAGGAGCAACCATCGTGTTTAATGACATTAAGCAGGAGCTGGTTGATAAGGGCGTAGCTGCTTACAAGGAAGAGGGAATCGAAGCCCACGGCTATGTATGCAATGTCTGCGACGAGGATGCAGTAAGTGCTATGGTAGCACAGATTGAGAAGGAAGTTGGCGTGATTGATATTCTGGTGAACAACGCTGGTATTATCAAGAGAATCCCCATGATCGAGATGAGCGCTGCTGAGTTCCGTCAGGTAATCGATGTTGACTTAAATGGTCCCTTCATCGTATCCAAGGCAGTTATCCCCAGCATGATCAAGAAGGGCCATGGAAAGATCATCAACATCTGCTCCATGATGTCCGAGTTTGGCCGTGAGACGGTTTCTGCTTATGCAGCAGCAAAGGGCGGCTTAAAGATGCTGACCAGAAACATTGCATCTGAGTACGGTGAGTACAACATTCAGTGCAACGGCATTGGACCTGGCTACATCGCTACCCCGCAGACTGCTCCTCTTCGTGAGCTTCAGGCTGATGGCTCCAGACATCCCTTCGATCAGTTTATCGTTTCCAAGACTCCGGCAGGACGTTGGGGCGAGGCTGAGGATCTGGGCGGACCGGCTGTATTCCTGGCATCCGATGCTTCTGACTTCGTAAATGGTCAGATTCTGTACGTGGACGGCGGTATCCAGGCTTACATCGGCAAGCAGCCCTCCTAATCAGCAAGTGAAAATCAGCTGGTGAAACAGCAAAGCGTAAAGCCCGGCGTGTCCGGCCTCCCTTCGGGGAGAGCCGGACGCGCCGGGCTTTTTTCTTACAAGAAAACTGCTCCGTAAGGAGGCGCACACTTTTTTCGATTCATGGCCTTTCAGGGATTGCAGCGGCCGCAGGGAGAATATCCCTGGGCAATCAGCTCGTCCCGGCTTCCCGTGTAGTCCTGCCGGTTAGCTGGCTGAATATCCTGTGCCGAGCTGCAGGCGGGCAGATGGAATTTGTGGGTGTTGGTATTTAAAACATAGGATTGATTTTCACCGGAGATGCCGCCGCCATCCTGCGGGACACCCGTCTGGCCGCTGCTCTGGAGGGAGGGCGGTACGTCATCAGGATTTCCCGGGGTATAATCATTGCAGGGGGCTGGCGTACAGGTGATGGATGTGCCGTCGGAGACAAAAAGCAAATCCCCCTGCAGGTCTGTGCGGAGCACGGGAATTTCCATGACCTCCAGCTTTTCCATGGTTTCCGCATGGGGATGGCCGTAAGAATTGCCGGTGCCGCAGCTGATTACGGCGTACTCCGGCACTGCCTTTTCGAGCAGATCCCAGGAGGTGGAGGAAGCACTGCCATGATGACCGGCCACATACACATCGCAGGACAGATCCAGGCCGGAGGAAAGGAGGGCCTCCTCCCCCTTTGCTTCATTGTCTCCGGTGAGAAGGAAACGGTTTGCACCGTTTATGACCATGATGGCGATGGAGCGGTTATTTCCGTCGCGGGAAGGGTCATCCTGAGACAGGATCTGAAAGCTGGCATTGCCCAGCCGGTAATAATTGCCCTGGGCGGGATGCTCGATGGTCAGCCCCTGGGCCTTAGCGGCGGCCAGCAGGGACTGATATACCTTGGAGCTGGCTTCATAGTCCGGCCCCATGATCCGGCTTACCGGGAAGACGTTCAGAGCGCCCACCAGACCGTTGATGTGGTCGGCATCGTAGTGGGAGGCGATCAGATAATCCAGGCTTTCTGTGCCCTGCTTCCTTAAATAGGTCACCACTGCGGAGGAGGCAGAGCGGTCGCCGCCGTCATAGAGGAGGAAATGTCCGTCGCTTTCCACCAGCACGGAAAGTCCCTGGCCTACATCGATGACGTGGAAGCGGAGAAGGTCTTCTGCGGAAGTATCTGAGCCGCACTCTGCGGATATATTCGCATCAGAGTCCGCGGATGTGGGAGCGATATTTTTCAGAGCGGCATTATCCTGCCCCGGCGCCTGGCATCCTCCAAGCAGAAGGCAGGTAAGGAGAAGAGCGGTAAGGAGAGGCCGCAGAAAATGGGAAAATTTCTTTTTTGCTGACATAAGTTTGTCCTTCCTTTACTGTGATGATCATTTTTAAATTTGGTAAATATTATAAATTTTCAGTAGAAAAAGCACAGTTCATGTGCTATCCTATAATATTAGGATGCCGGGTGAAAAATCCCTCATCCACGATGATACAGACATGGAACGCGGAGAAAGAGAAAGGCGGTGAAGGTGGCGTGAGATTCGGACAGAGAGGCGAGAAGGAAGTTTATGCAGGAGCGATGGAAGGCAGGGATAAACAAAAAAATAAGGCTTCCAGCACCTGCCAGAAACCTCACTTCATAAGAAAATCGGGGCAACAGGATTTGAACCTGCGACCTCTCGG
>JAGHER010000176.1 GCA_017889125.1 Lachnospiraceae bacterium | reverse complement strand
TCAGGGTCTGTGTATGATTCAATCTTCAATTCTCAAGGTTCAGTTTCTTTGGCTTGTGCTCCCTTCGTTTCTTTGTCTCTCAGGAGCAACTCGTTTAGTCTATCATAGGCTTTCGAGTTTGTCAAGCGCTTTTTTCATTTTTTTGAAATTCTTTTTTGTTTGAATTTCTGTTGCTTTTGCTTCTTAATTTGTTATCATTAAGGAAGCATTCCCATGAATCAGGCGATGGAACTTGCTGTCCATCCGGTTCATGGAAGCCTGTCGACCTGTGGTGTCTGGCAGGAGATTTTCCTGTAGAAACCTAGGTTTTTCAGGGTTTTTGTGCCGCCTCATCAGCGGCGCGAGGATTATAATAGCACGCCCTCAGGGAAAAGTCAACTGCTTTTTTCACTTTTTTTATATTTTTTTGTTTTTCCAGATTAATCGGGATTTTTGATGCTGCAGATGCATTTTACTGTGACAGCCAGTTTCAAAATGAAAATCCAGAAAAAACCAAAAAACAGAGCATGGAAAACCCGGAGTTTTGAGCTTCCGGACTTCCATGCTCTCTGTTCGATTATCGTTGGTTTTCTTCTATAATCCTTTATTCCCTTTTTAACATTCTCTTTTATTTGTTTACCGGCATTCCAGCGAGAAAATATCGCCTCTGGTTCCCATCTGCAGGTATGTACCGGCGCTGAGGGTAACGGTCTGTCCCTTGGGGAGACGTCCTTTCTGCATATCGTAGGTTCCTGCTGCGGAGCAGTCATTTGCCTGGAAGTTCACGCCGTCAAAGGTAATCTTGATATGTACCGGAGAAACCTCCGCGCCCTGGATCACCAGATTGCACTGCTTGGCGTCAGATCCGATCACCAGCACATCGCCTGGCATAACGGGGACATTGGCTCCAGAGAATGCGCCCTGGATGCCTACCACGTAGCCGGATTTTACGTTTCCGGACATGGTCAGCTGTCTGGTCTGCCCGTCATCGGAGGTACCGATGTACTGGGTTGCCTGGCCGCCTGCTGCTCCACCGTTAAAGCTATTCATGGAAATGGTGCCCTGATTGTTGTTCTGGAAATTGCCGTTCTGGCTGCTTGGGCGAGCACCGCCTCTGGGAATGCCCAGGCGGTCTTCCTTAAGCTGCAGGTAAAGCTCTGCAAATGTAGCGTTCATGTACGGCGCTAAGAAGAGAAGACCAATGCCGCAGCAGATCGCCGCAAGGATCCACCATCCAATGAAGGAAAGCTCTAAAACAAAAGTATAAAATTTGTTGCCATTCATCATCTGCTTACTGAGGCTGAAAATTTCCTTGCTGTCCTTCTCCGGATATTCAGCCACAAGGTATGGTACCATATAATATTCGTAATGCTTGATAATTCCCGGCACAACTAACAGCAGCGTCCACAGCAGCTGGAAGAGCCACTTGAGAAACATTACCTTTACCGTATTGCCGTAGCGGCCGTCTTTGAAGCAGCCAAACAATTCTCCTACGCCTGCATTCTGTCCTGTGAGGGTGCTAATGGTGAAAAACCGCACCTGACCTGCCGCGATCACATTCAGCAGCAAAATAGAAATCAAGGGTGACAGAATCAGATTGATAAAGGGGAGAAACTGCGTCAGCAATGATGTTCCTACGCTGATCGCTACATTAATGAGAATTACCAAAACCCCATACCAGTAATACTGCTTCAACCCGGCCTTAGCCTGCTGTTTTAAATCAGCTCTTGTCCACATGTAAAATCCTCCTGCATTTTTCTTAATTATCCTGACTGCCATCATACCATTTATTTACGTTCAGCACAATCATATTGAGCGCATTTTTACAAAATCGGGCAAATTTTCAGCAAAATTGTAGCACTACTCCCCGCTGCAGTCCAGGGTAAACCAGAATCGGACGCCGCCGGGCACATTTTCCACGCCGCACTGCTTCTGGTGGGAGTCAATGATGGCCTTCACGATGGAAAGGCCGATACCGCTGCCGCCGTAGGCCCTTGTCCTGGCCTTATCCACCTTGTAAAATTTCGTCCAGAGATTGGGCAGATCCTCCTCGGGGATAGGATTTCCCGTATTAAATACGGAGACGCAGACCTCACGGCCCATCTCCTCTGCCGCAATCACGATACGGCGGTCTCCTCCGGCGTGATTGATGGCATTGTTTAAATAATTGGTGACTACTTCCTCGATCTTAAATTCATCGGCCCACACCCAGCATGGCGTATCCCGGTTAAATTCCACAGATACATCCTTCTGGGAAATCAGGATCTGGGCGGAGGTGACCACGCCGCGGATCAGCTCCGTCAGGTCAAAGCGCTCCATCACCGGCGCGTCATTGCCCGATTCCAGGGCGCTGAGGGTGAGAAGCTGCTTCACCATCTTGTTCATCTTGTTGGCCTCATCCATGATGACCTCGCAGTAATAATCCCTGCTCTCCGGATCCTCGGCCATGCCCTCGGTCAGTCCCTCTGCATAGCCCTGAATCAGCGCAATAGGCGTCTTCAGCTCATGGGATACATTGGCCACAAATTCCTTCCGCATCTCGTCGATCTGGATCTTCTCCTCAATATCCCGCTGCAGCTGCAGATTGGCGGTCTTTAACTCGCCGATGGTGTCTCTAAGGCGGTCAGAAAGGGCATTCATGCTGTGGCCCAGGACGGCAATCTCGTCCGCCTCATCGCCGTCATAGTGAGCGTCAAAGTCCAGATTGCTCATTCGCTCCGCCAGGTGGGTCAGGGTAAGGATAGGCATGGTGATGCGCTTTGTGGTAAAGAAAATCAGCGCACTTCCCAGAGCCAGCACGCCCAGGCCGATGTAGGCCAGGAAGCGGTTGGAAAGGGCCGCGCTCTCCCGGATGCTGGCCACCGGCATGGACATGATAAAGGTGGTACTGTCATCGGAGAAAAAGCCCCAGCACTCCAGATAGTAGGATTTTATGCCCGGGTCAAAGCTCTGCTGGATGGTATAATGATCTGTCTCCGACACCACTTCAAAGGGCTGCTTATTCTGTCCCAGGATATTGCGCAGGAACCGCTCGCTGAGGTAATCGCCCTGCCGTTCATTGGAAAAGAGAACCACAGCGCTCTCAGACATAATGACAATGGAAATATTGGATTTCTCATTGAGGCTGCGCATCAGCTTCCCCAAAGGCCCCTCCTCCACCTGCTCGCTCCGTCCTCTGCGCCTGGACTCCTGAATTTTCTCAAATTCATCGGCAAGATCCGTGCCGGAGGCCCGCTGCAGCTCCAGAAGATTATCCACCTGGGTGTAGGCCTGCTCCAGATCCTTTACCTTTTCTGACATATAATACCCTTCCAGCCACCAGCTGTTGGCCACCCAGAGGATGACGATGGCAGCAGCCATAAGGCCGGTAAAAATCAGGGTAAATCGGGTTCGAATTGAATATTTCATAATCTCTGTCAACCGTCCACTTCAAACTTGTAGCCCATGCCCCAGATGGTCTTAATGTACTCGCCCTTGTCCCCCAGCTTGCTGCGGAGCTTCTTTACATGGGTGTCGATGGTCCGGGCATCGCCGAAATAATCGTAATTCCACACATTATTGAGGATCTTTTCCCGGGATAAAGCCAGTCCCTGATTCTCCACAAAGTAATTCAGCAGTTCAAATTCCTTGTAGCTTAAATCAATAGGATTTCCGTCGATGGTCACCTGTCTGGCAGCCTTGTCGATGCGGATTCCGCCTACCTCTGTGCTTTCGGTGCCGATCACATTGGAGCGGCGGAGGATGGCCTCCACCCGGGCCACCAGGATCTTGGGACTGAAGGGTTTGGAAATGTACTCGTCTACCCCCAGGCTGAAGCCCTGGAGCTCGTCCCGCTCCTCTCCCCTGGCTGTCAGCATGATAATCGGCACCTTGGAGTATTTGCGGATAGTCCTGCACACCTCCCAGCCATCCATTCTTGGCATCATCACATCCAGAAGGATAAGAGCAATATCTTTTTGATTAAAGAAAATATCCACCGCCTCTTCTCCGTCGGCCGCCTCGATCACCTGAAACCCTTTATTGGTAAGAAAGTCCTTGACCAGCTTTCGCATTCTGGCCTCATCATCGACTACCAGAACTTTTAATCCATCCATGAATCTGTCACTCTCCTTTTGTTTCCTGTAAGAATTTTCCCCAATTCTCCTCTGGCCAAACACTGGCAGTCCATCTGCTGACAATCCTGTCGCTGGCCTAAGGCAATATGGGGCATCTGCTTTTTCCTGGTTCCATTCTAACAGCTTCTGATTTTATTTTCCACATTTTCACAGACATTTCACAAATGGAGACATGTATCCCTGGCATACGTTCGTACCGGAGCAAGGCTAATAGAAAAGCCGCGAAAGGCTTAGACGTCCCCGCCGCTCTCCCGGAAGGAAAAGGCAGACGACAGACGAACGAGCTTTTCGCGGCATCTAGTTAAGCATCTGGCAATGCAGACTCTTTTCTTACTTTAATTCTGTAGTCGGAATGTTGTCCATGTCATCGAAGGCCTGGTTCTCGCCGCCCATAGCCCAGATGAAGGTGTAGTTGGAGGTACCTGCTCCGGCGTGGATGCTCCAGGAGGGGCTGATTACGGCTTCCTCATTCTTCATGACAATGTGGCGGGTCTCCTGGCCCTCTCCCATCATGTGGAAGACAACATTGTCCTCCGGCACCTCAAAGTACATGTAGATCTCCATCCGTCTCTCATGGGTGTGGCAGGGCATGGTGTTCCACACGCTGCCGGGCTCTAAAGCCGTCATGCCCATGGACAGCTGACAGGTGGGCAGCACATCCGGATGGATAAACTGATTGATGGTGCGCTTGTTGGCCGTCTCCATGGCGCCCAGGGGACGCTTCACTGCCTTGTCGATGGGCAGATAGGTGGTCTTGTAGGCGCAGTGAGCCGGTGCGCTGACCATGTAGAACTTGGCCGGATTGGACGCATC
>JAGHER010000175.1 GCA_017889125.1 Lachnospiraceae bacterium | reverse complement strand
GACGAGCCGACTAACCATTTAGACAGCGAGATGGCAGACTGGCTGGAGGAGTATCTAAAGAAGTTTAAGGGCGCCTTATTTATGGTGACCCATGACCGGTATTTCCTGGACAGCGTCACCAACCGGATCGTGGAGCTGGACAAGGGGAAACTTTACAGCTACCAGGCCAACTACGAGGGCTACCTTAAGCTTAAGGCAGAGCGGCTGGATATGGCCCAGGCATCGGAGCGAAAGCGTCAGTCCATCCTGCGGGTGGAGCTTGCCTGGATGCAGCGGGGCGCCAGGGCCCGTTCCACGAAGCAGAAGGGACGGATTCAGCGCTACGAGGCCCTGCGGGATCAGCAGGGGCCCGAGAAGGATCAGACAGTGGAGCTAGAATCCATTTCCAGCCGACTTGGACGCACCACCGTAGAGATTAATAATCTCTGCAAGGCTTACGGGGAAAAGACGCTGATCGCAGATTTTACTTATATTTTCCTGAAAAATGACCGCATCGGCATCATCGGCCCCAACGGGGCGGGGAAATCCACCCTGATGAAGCTGATTGCCGGATGGGAGAAGCCGGATTCCGGCACCGTGGAGATCGGGCAGACCGTAAAGCTGGGCTATTTTTCTCAGGAAAATGAGGACATGGATTTGTCCCAGAAGGTGATTGATTATATCCGGGACGGGGCAGAGTATGTAAAGACGAAGGACGGCAGCATCAGCGCCAGCCAGATGCTGGAGCGGTTCCTTTTTCCCTCCTCCATGCAGTACACCGTGATCGGAAAGCTGTCCGGCGGGGAGCGGAGAAGGCTTTATCTGCTGCGGATCCTTATGGAAGCGCCCAATGTGCTTCTGCTGGACGAGCCGACTAATGATCTGGACATCCAGACGCTGACCATTCTGGAGGATTACCTGGACAGCTTCCAGGGGATCGTTATTGCCGTATCCCATGACCGGTATTTCCTGGACAGGACGGTACGGCGGATCTTTGCCTTTGAGGGAGAAGGGAAAATCACCCAGTATGAAGGTGGATTTACCGATTACCAGGCGGCCAGGGAGCGGAAGGCGCAGGCAGATGGGGGAATCTCGCCGGAGAATGGCGGCAGGAATGGGGGCAGCAAAAAAGGCGCGGCTGGCGGAAATGGGTCCTCCGGCGTGAATGGCGCGCAGGGACAGTCCGCAGGGGAGAAAAAGCCGGATTCCCGCAGTACCTGGAAGCAGGATGCGCCGAAAAAGCTTAAATTCACGTATATGGAACAGAAGGAATGGGAGACCATAGAGGACGATATTGCTGCCTTGGAGGATGCTTTGAGCAGCCTTGAGACAGAGATTGAGGCAGCGGCCAGCAGCTATGAGCGTCTGCAGCAGCTGATGGCACAGAAGGATGAGATGGAAGGGGAACTGGAAGCGAAAATGGAGCGCTGGGTTTATCTGAACAATCTGGCAGAAAGAATCGCTTCGCAAAAAGCTGAGAGGAGTTAACTGCAATGGAAGGATTCAGAGCAATCAAAGATAACCGGCGATATCCGCTGGGGATTACGCCTGTAGAGGGAGGCATGCATTTTTCCGTGGTATGGGAAGGAGAAAGCTGCCGCCTGATCCTGTTTGGAAAGCAGGGAAAAGAGGAGATTGCGCAGGTGGACTTTTCCTGCGGGGAGCGCACCGGCGATGTGTGGAATCTGACGGTGGCCGGAGAGTTTAAGGACATTTCCTACTGCTATGAGATGGATGGAAAGCGGCAGGAGGACCCTTACGGCATCCGTTTTTATGGAAGAGAGAAATGGGGCAGCGAAAAGAGCCTGGGAAAGGTGCTTCCCGCTGCTGCCATAACTCCGGAATATGACTGGGAGGGCGACCTCCAGCCGGAGATCCCCTTTGAAGACTGTATTCTTTACCGGCTCCATGTGCGGGGCTTTACCCGGCACGCCTCCTCAGGCGTGGAGAACCGGGGAACCTTTGCCGGTATTGCAGAAAAGATTTCTTATCTGAAGGACCTTGGCGTTACCACCCTGGAGCTTCTGCCTGCAGTGGAATTTCAGGAGGTGATGGTACAGACCAGCGTGGACCGGAACCCTTACCGGAAGGAGGAGACGCCTTCTGGGAAGGTGAATTACTGGGGGTTTGTCCCGGGACTTTCCTTTGCGCCCAAGGCTTCCTACTGTGCGGGAAAGGAAAAGGAGCCGGAGCGGGAGCTTAAGGACCTGGTGAAGGCTCTTCACCGGGAGGGAATGGAGCTGGTGATGGACTTTTTCTTTACGGGCCAGGAGGCGGAGAGCAGCGTGCTGGATGTACTGCGGTTCTGGGCCAGGGAGTACCATGTGGACGGCTTTCATCTCATCGGCTACGCTCCGGCTGCTCTGGTGGGGAAGGATCCGTATCTGAGCCGGGTGAAAATCTTTGCCTCTTCCTGGGAGGGAGTAAATGGCGGCGCCCACAGGCATCTGGCCGAGTACAATGAAGGCTTCTGCAATGAGATGCGCCGTTATCTCAAGGGCGATGAAGACATGCTGAACGCCCTGGTAAACCGCACAAAAAGAAATCCATCCGCCTTCGGCGTAGTGAATTACATGGCGAATACAAACGGCTTTACCCTGATGGATATGGTCTCCTATGACCGGAAGCACAATGAGGCCAACGGGGAGAACAATCAGGACGGCTGTGATTATAATTATTCCTGGAACTGCGGCGTGGAGGGGCCCACCCGCAAGAAGAAGGTGGTGCAGATGCGCCGGAAGCTTCTGCGGAATGCCTTTCTCCTTACCTTTTTAAGCCAGGGAACGCCCCTTCTTCTGGCGGGAGATGAGTTCGGCAATTCCGGGAGCGGAAATAATAATGCCTACTGCCAGGACAATGAGATTTCCTGGCTGAACTGGAGCCAGGCAAAGACCAATAAGGATATTCTGGAGTTTGTGAAGGGTGTGATCCGGCTCAGGAAGGACCATCCCATCTTCCACATGGCTCAGGAGCCCAGAAACATGGATTACAAGTCCCTGGGGATGCCGGACGTTTCTTATCACGGCGTAAAGGCCTGGTGTCCGGAATTTGAAAATTTCCGGCGGCAGCTGGGCATCCTTTACTGCGGCCCCTACGCAAAAAAGGCGGATGGAAGCACCGAGGATTATTTCTTCGTTGCCTACAACATGCACTGGGAACCCCATGATTTTTCCCTTCCCAATCTTCCCAAGGGTATGCGGTGGTTCATTGCAGTAAATACTGACGCCAGTGAGGAAAGCGCCATCTGCCAGCCGGGAAAGGAGCTTTTCCTGGAAAAGCAGAAGCAGTACCTGATTCCGCCCAGGACCATTGTGGTATTTATGGGAAAGAGCTGGGAGGAAGAAGAGGAGAAGAAGGTGAAAGGCGGAAAGAACGGGAAACAGGGTAAGAGCGGGAAACGCAGTAAAAGCAGTAAGAGTGAAAACAGCAGTAAAGGCGATAAGAGCGAAAACAGCAGCAGCGGCAGCGCCCAGATAACCGAACGGAGGGCAGAGGGAGAAATAGTTGGAATAGCTGTTTTGAATGGAGAGCCGGAAGGGGCAGAAGGATGAAGCAAAGCGTATTTGAAGAAATTCGGGAACAGCTGTCCAGAGGAATGACGGCTGAAGCGGTCTTTGAAGCGGACGGCAAAAGCTGGAGACGCAGATGGATGCCACGGGAGCGGCTGATTCTCCTGGGGGGAGGCCATATTGCCCAGCCGCTCTGCCAGATGGGGGCGCTGCTGGATTTTTCCGTGACGGTGCTGGATGACCGGCCTTCCTTTGCCAATCATCTGCGTTTTCCCCAGGCAGAGGCAGTGTACTGCAATGGATTCCGTGAAGGCCTGGAAAGCATCCGCCCGGGGGCGGGGGATTATGTCTGCGTAATTACCAGAGGCCACCGGTACGACGGCGAATGCCTGCGGCAGATTCTTAAGGGCGAGATGCCCGCCTATCTGGGGATGATCGGCTCCAGGCGGCGTGTGGCCGGAATGATGGAGGAGCTTAGGGAGGAAGGCTATGACCAGGAGCGCCTGGCCCAGATCTGCGCGCCCATCGGCCTTCCCATCGGCGGACAGACTACGGCGGAGATTGCCGTATCTATCGCTGCCCAGCTGGTGGAATACCGGACGAAAAACCGGAAAAAGGACGGCGGGGCAGTCTGCCTTCCTCAGGTAAATGTGGACGAAGCTGTCCTGAAGGCGCTGGCAGAAGGCGGAGGCCTTCAGACGATGGCTCTGATCGTGGAAACGAAAGGTTCCACCCCGGCAAAGGCCGGGGCCATGATGGCGGTAGATGCCATCGGCCGCACCATAGGCACCATCGGCGGCGGCTGCGGCGAAGCCGAAGTCATCGGCCAGGCACGGCTTATGGCAGGGAAGGAGCAGAAAAAGCTGGTGACGGTGAACATGACCAACGAGGTGGCTGAGGAGGAAGGGATGGTCTGCGGCGGCGTGATGACCGTGCTTTTAGAAAGCGTTAGTGGGTGAGCCCATCGTAAAGCGCTGAAATTAAGATAGAATATGGACAGAATAAGAAGCGGGAAGGCCTTAAGATGACCTTCCCGTTTTTGGGCAGATTACTCTGTTTGGGCGAATTACTCTGGATAAATCAGCCGTTCCTCCCGGATATCCGCCAGCACCTCTTTTAAGTACCGGTCAGCCAGGTAATTGGCCATGGAAAGATTCATATCCAGATAATTGCCGCAGTCTCTTGCGGAAGCTCCGGGCACATCTCCCCGGTAATCCCGGATAAAGGAAAACATTTCCTTCATCAGCGGAACGATATCCCAGGATTCATAGTCGCCGGTCAGCAGCAGGTAAAAGCCGGTGCGGCAGCCCATGGGGCCGAAATAAAGGATTTTGGAGCCGAACTGAGGATGGTTGCGCAGGAAGGTGGCCCCCAGATGTTCGATGGTGTGCACCTCAGCGGTATTCATCACCGGCTCAAAATTAGGGCGGGTCATGCGGATGTCAAAGGTGGTGATCACTGCATCGCCTGCCTGATCCTTGCGGGATACGTATATTCCCGGCAGAAGGGCCAGGTGGTTAATGGTAAAACTCGTTATCTTTTCCATGGATAAAATATCTCCTTTCCGGCAGAAGTCCTTTCCCCCAGGCGGGAAGACCCTGCCCGGCATCCTGATTCATCTTTGTTTGGTTATTACTTATTTTATCACAGTTTCCCTATGAGAAAAAGAAAAATCTTACCTGTGTGCGGGATGCACTGTCTGAAACCGGCAGTGCAGTGCTGTCTGAAACCGGCAGTGCAGTGCTGTCTGAAGCTGGCAGTGCAGTGCTGTCTGAAACCAGCTGTTCTGAATGGCGCCATGGGCAAATAAGATAGAAAAAGGACGGCGGTGACGCCGGAGACAGGAAGCTTGGAGCAGTCGGGGATGCGATATGCAAAGCAGACAGGAAGGCGGTGCTTGGATGGAGTGGTTTCAGATGCCGGCGGAAGAGGTGCTGGAAAAGCTTAAGAGCAGCCGGCAGGGAATCCGCCGGGAGGAGGCCGGAGCCAGGCTTAAGGAGCATGGCAGGAACGTAATCCGGGAGCGAAAGCGGAAAAAATGGTGGCAGGTATTCCTGGAGCAATTTCAGGATCTGCTGGTGTGGATTCTTCTCGGGGCAGCCTTCGTGTCGGCGCTGACGGACAATGGGGAGAGCGCTGTGGTCATCGGCGCGGTGCTGATTTTAAATGCAGTTCTGGGAACGGTGGAGCATCAGCGGGCGGAGAAGTCTCTGGAAAGCCTGCGGGCGCTGTCTGCCCCGGAGGCGAGAGTGCTGCGGGATGGGGAGAGTGAGCGGATTCCGGCAGAGGAAGTGGTGCCAGGGGACATTATCCTTCTGGAGACCGGGGACCTGGCGCCTGCGGACGGGAGGATTTTATCCTGCAGCGAGCTGCGGATGAATGAAAGCGCCCTTACGGGGGAATCGGCGGAGGCAGAAAAGTCTCCGGCCATCATCCGGGACAGGGAGGCGCCTCTGGCCCTGCGCCGGAATATGGTCTTTTCCGGCTCCCTTGTGACGGCGGGCAGAGGGACGGCGGTGGTCACGGCCACCGGCATGGATACGGAGATTGGGAAAATAGCCGGTCTTATGGACCGGACAGGGGAGAAGCGGACACCGCTGGAGGTGAGCCTTGACCGGTTTTCCGGCAGGCTGGCCGCGGCCATTCTGGCTATTTGCGTGGTGGTCTTCTGGATCGATATTTACCGGGGAGAGCCGCTTTTGGATGCAGTGATGTTTGCTGTGGCTCTGGCTGTGGCCGCCATACCTGAAGCGCTGGGATCTATCGTGACCATCGTTCAGGCTATGGGCACCCAGAAGATGGCAAGGGAGCAGGGGATCATCAAGGATCTTAAGGCGGTGGAAAGCCTGGGCTGCGTATCGGTGATCTGCACCGATAAGACGGGAACCCTGACCCAGAACCGGATGGAAGTGGTAGAGGTATTCTGCGGCGGGCGGATTCTGCCCGGGCCGGTACAGATTCCGTCCGGCGCATCGCCGCTGCAGCCCGGACCGGCGCCCCCGGCAAACACCTCTGCCCAGAACCCGGGAAATGAAGATCCCGCCGAGAGCCTTCTGTGGCGCACGGCCCTCCTGGCAAATAACGCCGGACTTAAGGAGGGGGCGCCCACAGAGCAGGCGCTGCTTCGGGGCGCCCGGGCGGCACAGGAGAGCGGGATACTGAGGATAGGGGAAGAAGAGCGGTATGAGCGGATTGGGGAAAGACCTTTTGACTCATCGCGGAAGCGGATGAGTGTTCTCTGTCGGAGCCGGGAGACGGGAAAGACGGCAGTTTACGCCAAGGGGGCACTGGAGGCGCTGCTCCCCTGCTGCAGTCACATCCGCCGGGGAACGCAGACGGGAAGCCTGACAAAAAGCGATGAGGATATTCTGCGGCATCAGGCGGAGCAGTGGAGCCGGGAGGGGATGCGCGTGCTGGCCTTTGCCTGCAGGGAGAAGGAAGATGAGGAAAGGGCAGGAGAAGCTGGCTGGGAAAAGGATATGACTTTCCTGGGAATGACGGCTCTTGCCGATCCCCTGCGGCCGGAGACCAGGTCTGCGGTGGCGGCGGCCAGGGAGGCGGGGATCCGTCCGGTGATGATTACCGGCGACCATCCCGATACGGCGGCGGCCATTGCCCGGCGGGCGGGTATCCTGGAGCCTGAAGGGCTTACGGTGACTGGCCCGCAGTTAGATGCTATGGGAGAAAAGGAGCTGGGCGGAAGGCTTGAGCGCATCCAGGTCTTTGCCCGGGTTACTCCGGAGCACAAGCTGCGGATTGTGGAGGCCTGGCAGAGGAAGGGAAGGATCACCGCCATGACCGGCGACGGGGTAAATGACGGGCCTGCCCTGAAGAAGGCGGATATCGGCATTGCCATGGGGCGCTCCGGCACAGAGGTTTCCAAGGACGCGGCAGATATGATCCTTGCTGATGACAATTTTGCCACCATCATCAAAGCCGTTGCCAACGGCCGGAATGTGTACCGGAACATTAAAAATGCCATCGGCTTCCTTCTGTCCGGAAATATGGCCGGCATTTTCTGCGTGCTTTATGCCTCGCTGACCGGCCTTCCCATGCCGTTCCTTCCGGTGCATCTTCTCTTTATCAATCTGGTTACTGATTCTCTGCCGGCCCTGGCTATCGGCATGGAGCCGCCGGATGAAGGGCTCTTAAAGCGCCCGCCAAGGAACGGGAAGGAGGGAATCCTGACCTTTCATTTTGTTAAGGATCTGCTGATGCAGGGCGGCCTTATGGCCTTAAGCACCATGGCAGCCTATCACATGGGCCTGGCCGGAGGCGGTGCCGGCGGGGCAGGGATCAGGCTCACTGGATTGGGGACGCCGGAGGCGGCCGCCACAACGATGGCCTTTACCACGCTGACGTTGGCCCGGCTGTTTCATGGCTTTAACTGCCGAGGCGCCCATTCCATTCTCCGGCTGGGGCTGGGGACGAATCTTTACAGCGTTATGGCCTTTGAGGCCGGTGTGCTGCTGCTGGCAGCAGTGCTTTTCGTTCCGGGGCTGCAGACCCTTTTTGCTGTGGCTGATTTGAGCCTGGTTGAGATGGGGGCAGTGCTGGCCTGTGCAGTTTTTCCTACTATATTAATTCAGGCCCAGAAGATCCTGCGGGAGGGGCGCACATAAAAGGACCGCCTGACCGGCTCTGGCAGATACCAGAGGTTTGGGCAGGCGGTTTTATGTGGTGCGGCAGGTAAGCTGAGGCCGGTCGCTATTTCACTGGATTTTTCAGGGAGCCAATACCTTCAATGCGGCATTCCACCACATCTCCCGGCTTAAGGAATTTTGGCGGGTTAAAGCCCATGCCCACGCCAGAGGGCGTACCCATGGAAATGATGGTGCCTGCCTTTAGGGTCATGCCCTGGGAAAGCTCGCTGATTACATGGTCAATGCCGAAAATCAGCAGGCTGGTATTGCTGTCCTGGCGCAGCTCGCCATTTACCAGAGACTGGATGGAAAGGGCCGGGGGATAGGGCAGGCTGTCTGCGGTGACGATGCAGGGACCCATGGGCAGGAAGCCGTCCAGGCTCTTTCCAAAATACCACTGTTTGTGACGGTTCTGCAGGTTGCGGGCACTGACATCATTGGTGATGGTGTAGCCAAAAACATACTCCCTTGCCTTTTCCGGCGGCACATTGCAGGCATCCTTGCGGATAATCAGGGCCAGCTCGGCCTCATAATCCAGGCTGTCCACAATATCGGAATGGCTGGGGATGGGCTCGCCTGGATTTACCGCCCGGTTTACCCTCTTGGAAAAGTAAACGGCGTAGGGACGCTGGCCGTCGAAGGACTCGTTTTTAAAGCGGGCGGACTCCTCCGCGTGGGCCATGTAGTTGATGCCCAGGCAGATCACATCCTGCCCCGGCTCCGGAATGGGCGCCAGAAGCAGGGCTTCGCTGATGGGTGCGGCACCGGGCACGTCCTCCGGCTTCCGGGTAACGCCCCAGGCAATGCGCTGCAGCTCGCCTTCGCTGATCTCCCGAACCAGCTGGAGCATAGTTTCGTAATCCACTTCAAATGATTTCAGCGGATAGACCCAGCTCTCATCGGCATTCAGCACGCCTAAAGAGGTATGGAACCGGTCTACCTGATAAGTAACAAATTTCATGATGACTTCCTCCTTGCTGTTTCCTTTATCCTAGCACAGCGGGAGAAAATTTACAAATCCTATTTCCAGGGGGGCACCAGGGGAAAACCCACAGCCGATAACTTAAAATAAATTAGAAAACGAATAAAAATCTATAAGTTGATATAAGGAAATAGACCGTTTATAATGAAAATGTGATAAAAAACAGGGAAAATACAGAATAAAATTGTATAAAATGTATGTTCTCCCTGTGGAGCGCAGGAGATGCCGAAGCGGACGGGAATACCTGCGAGAAGAGAAAAGGAGAGGATAAGATGTCATTTCGCTGTACAAAACCAACGCCGGAGCCGGTAAAAACCCTGGCCTATGAACCCTGGAAGCTCTCAGTGAAGCCCTTCCAGGTATCCCCCAGAACCTGGTACGTAGCTGGGCAAACCTGGGTGGGATGCTACCTGATCGATACGGGCGCAGGCCTGATTCTCATTGATACCGCCATTCCCGAGAGCCTTCACCTTCTGGTGGATTCCATTTATCAGGCGGGCTTCCGGCCGCAGGACATTAAGATGATCCTGTTAAGCCATGCCCACTTTGATCACACGGGAGGGGCTGCGGCCATGAAGGCCCTCACCGGCGCTCCGGTTTACATGTCCCGGGAGGATACGGAATTTTACTACAACTGCCCGGAAGAGACTATGGTGCTGGATCCGGACAGTCATCCTCAGGATTTCCAGGTGGATGGCTTCTACTCAGATGATGAGCCGCTGCGCCTGGGCGACATTTCCATACGGACCATGCTGACGCCGGGCCATACCATCGGCTGCACCAGCTTTTTCTGGGAGGAGACGAATCCGGTAAATGGACAGACTTACCGGATTGCCATGCACGGCGGAGTAGGCGCCAATACCATGAATGATAAGTACTATGCCACCAGCCGCTATCTGACGCCGGATCTGCGCGAACGGTTCCTGGCAGATGAGGAAAAGCTGGCAGCGATCCATGTGGATATCGCCCTTCCCAGCCATCCCAATCAGATCGAAATTATGGACAGGGCAGGCCAGTATACTCATGAAAGCCAGCCGTATCTGGATGAGACGGTGTGGGCAGACTTCCTCCATGAGCGGGTGCGCCAGGTGCGGGAGCTGATGGAAAAAAAGGGATAAGCAAAAAGAACAGACCCTCCAGTACGGAAGGTCTGTTTCTTATATATATTAGTAATTTTCAACCTTTCTCTCGAAGTAGGCTCTGGGATGTGCGCAGCAGGGGCAGATCTCAGGAGCTTCTTCGCCCTCGTGGATGTATCCGCAGTTGCGGCACTTCCAGCCTAAAGGAGCGTCGCCCTTGAAGGTCTTGTCCGCCTTCAGGCTCTCTAAAAGCTTCTGATAGCGTCTCTCATGAGCAGCCTCTACCTTGGCAACCAGCT
Organism: Lachnospiraceae bacterium; assembly: GCA_017889125.1. Lineage (GTDB taxonomy): Bacteria > Bacillota > Clostridia > Lachnospirales > Lachnospiraceae > Caccovicinus. Next base: position 1,598 of record JAGHER010000175.1, on the reverse strand, counting down.
CAAACTTCACGGCCAGATCCTCGAAGCCCTCTTCTCTGGCCTCTCTGGCCATGCGGGCGTACATATCGGTCCACTCGTAGTTCTCTCCGGCAGCCGCGTCCTCAAGGTTTGTCTCAGGAGTTCCTACGCCGCCATGCAGCTCCTTGAACCACATCTTTGCGTGCTCCTTTTCCTGATCAGCTGTTTCCAGATACAGGGCAGCCATCTGCTCGTAGCCGGCCTTCTTCGCTACGGAAGCGTAGAAGGTATATTTATTTCTGGCCTGAGATTCGCCGGAAAATGCATCCTTTAAGTTCTGTTCAGTCTTTGTTCCGCTGTATTTCGACATAAGATCCTCCTCTTAACTTAACATTCTGAAAAACGATTAGCCAAAATATCTCTTTAATAAGCCCTGGAATGCGCAGCCGTGACGAGCCTCGTCCTTAGCCATCTCATGAACGGTGTCATGGATTGCATCCAGATTTGCCTTCTTTGCACGAAGAGCCAGATCAAACTTGCCTGCGGTAGCGCCGTTCTCAGCAGCAACGCGCAGCTCCAGATTCTTCTTGGTGCTGGTGGTAACTACCTCGCCTAACAGCTCGGCAAACTTAGCAGCGTGCTCAGCCTCCTCGAAAGCAGCGGTCTTATAATACTCGCCGATCTCCGGATAGCCCTCACGGAATGCCTGACGAGACATAGCCAGATACATACCTACCTCAGAGCACTCGCCCTCGAAGTTTGCGCGCAGATCCTTGATGATGTCCTCGCTTACGCCCTCAGCCTTGCCTACGCCGATCTCATGCTGGCAGGCCCAGGTCATCTCCTCCTCCTGCAGCTTAAACTTGGAAGCCGGAACCTTACATACCGGACATGCCTCCGGCGGATTCTCTCCCTCATAAACATAACCACATACAGTACATACCCACTTTTTCATGTTCGCAGTCTCCTTTTCTTTTTATTTATGATCTTTTTGTTGCTTCATTCGTTGCTGTAATCAAAATAGTAATGATTACTGAAATTAATGTATCATATTCCTCGGCGGATGTCAAGAGGTTTGCGCTAATTCCTGAGAATTATTTTCAGTGCATTCGCTGCAGACGCCGAAGAAGGTGGTGGTGTGGCCCTCGATCCTTCCTGGATAGGAACGCTGGGCCAGGGAATTGATCTCTTCCACAGGAAGCATGGGCAAATCAATAACCTGATGGCAGCATCGGCAGACAAAATGATAATGATTCGAAGTATTGCTGTCAAAATGGTCCGCTCCATCGCCAAAATTCAGTTTTTGGATCTCACCAAGCTCCACCAGCAGATTCAGATTCCGGTAAACGGTTCCCAGGCTGATATTGGGAAATTCCTCACGAATGCTGGCATAAAGGGCATCTGCGGTAGGATGGTCGCAGCGCTGCGTCAGGGCAATCTTGATGGATTCCCGCTGACGGCTGTATTTCAGTGTCTTCATATGGCCTCCTTTCCACAAGTAATACTAATAATAATTACTATTAATATTATAGTGGAAAATGGCAATCCTGTCAATATGGTAAGATGGAAAAAGCGCTGCATATGGCAAGAGGGAAAAAGAGCTGCAGCGGGCCAAAAGGCAGGCTGCAGCATGATGGCGT
>JAGHER010000174.1 GCA_017889125.1 Lachnospiraceae bacterium | reverse complement strand
TGCCTGAAGCTGATTCTTCTGTGCTGCCGCCATCTTTAAGAAGGCCTCCGCCTCCTCCGGCGAGGCTACCACATGGAATTTGCCCGCCAGTACTGGAGCAGCCTTGCGGATTCCGTCAAGCTGGCGGGAATTATCCACCAGAACTACCGTCATACCGGTGGTATCCTCAGCCAGAAGCTGGTTTAATTCCTTTAAAAGCTCATCGCTTAAATCGCCGGCTTCCTCAATAATCAGATCCTTTCCGGCAAGCTTTGCGGCACCGGAAAGAATGCCTCTTTGATTCAGCTTTTCACCGGTAATCTTTGCCACCGGGTGCTTCTCACCAAGGATCCGGTGAGCAGTTTTTAATGCTTCCACCGCGATTTCAAGCCCTTTTTCCGGTGTCCTGGCTTCGGCCATCATATGGAAAAAGCAGGCCGGAGCAACCTTTCCTGCTGCCTGAACCGGGGTCTTTTCTTCTGCCTGTCTGGCTGCCTGGATATGCCGGATATCATCTAAAATCCGTGTTTTGTCTGCAAGTGCTTCTGTATTTTTCAGATCTTTTACATCTTTAAGTACTCTCGTCCTGGTCCGTACCGGCTCCTCGCTGTAGGAATCCATGGAAATTTTGGACATTTCTTCTGCAAGACTGGCTTCTACTTCCGCTTCCCGGACGCTGGCTACCAGCTTTTCCTCTGCGGTTACATCTGCTCCTGAATAAGCAGTGTTTGCAGCAAAGGTCTGGGCCATGCCGGAAATCACCTCGTCCGTGCCGCCTGCCGGGGCCGCATAAACAGGGGCTGCCTGCGCGGAAGACAGATCCACGGCAGGGGACACCTGGGCCGCAGATGCCTGAGATACCGGTTCCATAGCTGCATGTTCCGGCATCGTCCCGTCAGCAGACTGCTCCGCAGATGCCTGCGGCGTCTGGGATGCGTAGATGGCCGCCGCTGCCGCTGCCGTCTGTTCTGGTGAGGCACCTGGGCGCAGTATACCTGCAGCAGGTGCAGGAACAGGGATCGGGGTGGGAACAGGCTGGCCTGCAGCGCCCAGCTGATCCTGGAAGCTTGGCTGGAATTGAGCAGCCGGCTGACCCTGGATGCCTGCCTGGAATTGAGCAGCTGGCTGGCCCTGGATGCCTGGCTGGAATTGAGCAGCCGGTTGACCCTGGATGCCTGCCTGGATCGGAGCGCCTGGCTGAATCGGAGCGGCTGGCTGGCCCTGGATACCTGGCTGAATTGGGGCACCCGCCTGGCCCTGAACAGCAGCCTGACTCATCTGGGGTATGGAGACTTCCTCCTGAGAAACCATTCCTGCTGCGGAGTTCTGCTCTACCTGTCTTAATTTTTCCTCATATTTGTCCCGGTTCTCCACCAGATCCATCTGGTACTTGGTTAATGGCGCATACTGGAGCTTTAACTCCATGGCCTTATCCACATATTGTCCGAGTCCGAACATAAGCATAATCTTGTCGCAGGTTTTTACGCACTGCTCTTCCATGCCGGCCTGATTGTAGAGGTCTGCCAGCTCGTAAAGCCATTTTTCATCCAGCTCCGTGCTGGTGTAGCTTTCCAGTGAATGAATCAGCTGCTCGATGGGTGCGCCCTTTGCCTTTAAAATCAAATAGCGAAGGATATCCTGTCTGGAGTCGTCGCCTGCCAGCTCGCAGAATTCCCGGTAATAGCTTTCCGCCTCCTGGATATTGCCCTGCTTTAAGGCAAGCTGAGTCAGCTTGTACAGCAGCCGCTTTCCGATGGGGGCCCGCTCAAAGGCAATCAGCAGGATGTCCTTGGCCTCCTGGTATTCTTCGTTCTTCTCGTACACGGAAGCGATCATGGACAGCAGGTTTGCATTGCGCACCCGCCGCCAGTCGATGGTGTCGGCGATCTTCATGGCAGTCTCGAAGTCGCTTTTGTTCACCAGCTTCTTTATCTGTTCTACTTTAATATTAAACTCATATTTATCCATTCTTTTGCATCTCCTAACCCTGCTTCCTCCTGGAACCTGCGTTCTTCTTACTACAGCTCTACTCTGCCTTCTAACGCCCGCAGGAGGGTTACCTCGTCAATGTATTCCAAATCTCCCCCTACCGGCACGCCGCTGGCAATGCGGCTTACCTTGATTCCGGTGGGCTTAACCAGCTTGCTGATATACATGGCTGTGGTTTCCCCTTCCAGGCTGGAATTGGTGGCAATGATGACTTCTTTTACATCTCCCTGCAGCCGCTGCATTAATTCCTTAAGCTTGATATCGTTGGGCCCAATCCCCAGCATGGGGGAAATGGCGCCGTGAAGGACGTGGTACACGCCCTGGTATTTTCCTGTTTTTTCGTAAGCTGCCAGGTCCCGGGTATTCTCCACCACCATAATGGTGGAGTGATCTCTTCCCGCGCTGCTGCAGATGGGGCAAAGCTCCTGATCCGTCAGGGTATAGCACTCCCGGCAGTAGCGGATATTATTCTTGGCGTCGGTGATGGATCCGGCAAGACGCTCCACCTGCTCCTTTGGCATACTGATAATATGAAAGGCAAGGCGCTGGGCCGATTTGGCTCCCACGCCGGGAAGCTTGGACAGCTCTTCAATCAGTTTTGTAATTTGACTGCTATAATAATCCATTAGAAGGAAAGGCCTCCGCCCAGGCCGCCCAAGCCGCCGGTGAATTTCGCCATGGCCTGGGTGCTGGCCTCCTCCATCTGGCGGAAGGCCTCATTGGTGGCCGCCACGATTAAGTCCTCCAGCATCTCAATATCGTCCGGATCTACTGCCTCCGGGGAAAGCTTTACGGATACCACTTCCTTCTTTCCGGATACGGTAACGGTAACGGCGCCGCCGCCTGCAGACGCGGTGTACTCCTTAGCCTCCAGCTCCCGGCTGGTCTCCTCCATCTGGCGCTGCATCCGCTGCGCCTGCTTCATCAGATTGTTCATGTTTCCCGGGATTCCGCCGCCGGGAAAGCCTCCTCGCTTTGCCATAAATTATTCCTCCTCTATCGAAATGTCCATATGGATCTTTTCTTTCAATTCCTCGTCGCTGACGTAAATGGTATTGGCCCGCTCGCCGGTCTCCCGCTGACGGGTCTTAAAGTAAATGGTTTTTCCGTATTTTTCCGCCACAAAACGCTCCAGACTTCCGATGACGCTGGGGCGGTTTCCAATCGCATAATTGATGGGATCGGAAAAGACGATGCACAGGCAGCTGTCGCCGCTTGGCTCGACTACCGTATCCCGGAAGCTGGGGCGGATGGACATGCCCATCTGGCGGATAATATTGCCCCATTCATTGCGGATTAAATTTAAGTCCTCTAACTGCGCTGGGGGGATGGCTACCTGGCGGGGAGGTGTCTCTGGTGTGCCTGGATATCCTCCGGCTGGTGCTGGCGCACCGGAAAATCCGCCTGGATACACCCCTGCAGCTCCAGCATTTCCCGCAAAAGCGGCTGCTGCCTCTGTGCCAGCTCCGGCCAAAGCCGCGCCGCTTAATGCTCCTCCGGCAGATGCGCCGTTAAAAGCGCCTCCCGGAACCTGCCCGGCCGCCGGAAATGCGCCTGCCGGAACAATTCCTTCTTCCACCCGGGCTTCCAGCTGTTCAATCCGTTCTAATAAAGAATCTATATTAGCCTCCATCTGCGGTTTTGTCAACTTGATCAAAGCAATTTCAATTAAAATCCGCTTCTGGCTGGCGTAGCGGAGCTGATTGGACAGCTCCGACAATATCCGTATAAAACGCATCAGGCTGCTGCCGTCGGTCAGCTTTCCGTCTTCCTCAAGCTGGCGCAAATTTTCCTCTGACATGTCCACAAGGCCTGCCGCGTCCTCTGCTGTCTGAATCAGCAGGAGATTGCGCAGATACCAGATGAAGTCATTGATAAACTGTCCCAGCTCCCTTCCCTGCATCACCATCTCCTCCAGAAGCAGGATGCAGTCCTTGGTCTGTCCGCCGATTACAGCACGAAACATCCTGGAAAATATGGTCTGGTCCACAGCTCCCAGGATGTCCAGAACATTATCATAGGTCAGCGTCTCCCCAAAGTGAAAGGCCACGCACTGATCCAAAAGGCTTAAGGCATCGCGGAATGCACCGTCTGCCGCCTTGGAAAGATAGGTCACCGCCTTGTCCTCGATGGAGATCCCCTCGGTTTCAGTCACCTGCTTTAAGCGGGCGGCAATAGTTTCTGCGGGAATCCGCCGGAAATCATACCGCTGACACCGGGAGAGGATGGTCACAGGAATCTTGTGAACCTCTGTGGTAGCCAGGATAAAGATCACGTATCCGGGCGGCTCCTCAAGTGTCTTTAACAGAGCATTGAAGGCTCCTATGGACAGCATATGAACCTCGTCAATAATGTAGACCCGGTATCTCCCTTCTGTGGGCGGGTACTGGACCTGCTCCCGGATGTCGCGGATATTTTCCACGCCGTTATTTGAGGCGGCGTCGATCTCCACCACATTCATGGATGAGCCTTCTAAAATGGCCCGGCAGGCGGGACACTGCCCGCATGGGCTTCCGTCTGCCGGATTCTCACAGTTTACCGCTCTGGCGAAAATCTTGGCCACGCTGGTCTTTCCTGTGCCGCGGGTTCCGCAGAACAGGTAGGCATGGCCGATGCGGCCGGACACGATCTGATTTTTTAAGGTTTGCACAATATGGTCCTGGCCCTTTACGTCCTGAAAGGTGCTGGGCCGCCATTTCCGGTACAACGCGGTATATGACATGAATTTCTACCCTCTATTCGTCCCCGAAGCTGATGCCTACGGCCTTGGCCTGGCGGATGATGGCGCTCTTGGGATCTACATATTTTAATTTTCCGGCAATCTCCTGAAGGGGGATCTTATCGATCTCGTTGTTCTTTACGCAGACCATGTAGCCGTATTCCTTATCGCGGATCAGCTCAGCTGCAGCCGCGCCCAGCTGTGTGGAAAGCACCCGGTCATAAGGACAGGGCTCGCCGCCTCTCTGGGTGTGGCCGGGAACAGTAACCCGCACCTCCTGGCCGGTCATCTCCTCCAGCTTCGCGCCGATCTCATAGGCGGCAGACGGATAAACCATGCCGCTTTCTTTCTTTTTCTTTAATTCCTTCTTGGTTAAGCTGGCGTCCTCCTTGGAGATAGCGCCCTCTGCCACAGCCAGGATGGAGAACCGCTTTCCTTCTCTGGCCCGGCGCTTCACTGCCTCGCTGACCACCTGCAGATCGTAAGGAATCTCCGGAAGAAGGATGATATCGGCGCCGCCGGCGATTCCGGCGTATAAGGTAACCCAGCCTACCTTGTGTCCCATGATTTCCACGATAAAGATCCGTCCGTGGGAGGATGCCGTGGTATGGATGCAGTCAATAGCCTCGGTGGCAATATTTACTGCGCTGTGGAAGCCGAAGGTCATCTCCGTTCCCCAAAGGTCATTATCAATGGTCTTGGGAAGAGAAACTACATTAAGCCCTTCCTCACGGAGGAGGTTAGCCGTCTTCTGGCTGCCGTTTCCGCCCAGCACCACCAGGCATTCCAGCTTCAGCTTCTTATAAGTATGCTTCATGGATTCAACTTTATCCAGGCCATTCTCATCCGGCACCCGCATCTGCTTGAAGGGCTGTCTGGAGGTGCCCAGGATGGTGCCGCCTTTGGTGAGGATTCCGGAAAAATCCTCAGGCTTCATGATGCGGTAATCGGCGTACATCAGGCCCTTGTAGCCATCCTCAAAGCCGATGATCTCCACATCGTCAAACATGTTGTACAATGATTTCGCCACGCCGCGCATAGTGGCGTTCAGGCACTGGCAGTCGCCTCCGCTGGTCAGCATTCCTATTCTTTTCATGAGACTCGTTTCCTTTCTTTTCTTTATGGTGAATTCTGCACCTTGATTTGCTGAGTTTTACAGTCTCCTATATCAATTATCGTATCAATTATACCGCAAAGAACTGGGCTGGGCAAGTGGGCAAATGCCTGAGAAAAAGGGGCTGCGTCATATGAAAAAAGAGCAGGCACAGAAGCTTTCTGCACCCACCCTTCATACTCGCAGCCCCTCAGAGAACCGGCGGTTTAATCCGCCTTTCCTCAGAACTGCTTTAATATTTAATCCACGCATCCTGCTTTGAACCGCAGACACGGACGTTACTCGGGCAGTTAACTCGGCCCAGGCACCCTCGCGTCACACAAGAGGTTTTGCTTAGTGCTGCTGCATTCCTGCCCTGACACGGTTCACAAATTCCTGTTGCGCAAGACCCAGACGTCAACGCCACTTACCAAAGGCAGCTCCGCCCCATACAG
>JAGHER010000173.1 GCA_017889125.1 Lachnospiraceae bacterium | reverse complement strand
TTTCCCAATTACAAGCTGCATCTGGTGCCCTTTGAGGATAATCATGAGGGGATTCTTGCGGAGATTTCCCAGCTGGGCACGAAGTTTGACTTTCTGGTGGGCGTCTGTGATTCCCGGCTCTGGCTGGATCAGTGCCAGATGCTTCCTCTTGGACGATACAAAAAAATGTGCGCAGTTTCCCGCGCACATCGTCTGGCTCAAAAAGAATATCTGGAAATTTCGGATCTGTATGGTGAAACATTGATGATGGTAAAGGAAGGGGATTCAGCCGTCAATGACTTCCTGCGCCATGACCTGATGAAAAACCATCCCCAGATCCGCATCGAGGACACGCCGCAGTTTTACGATATTTCCGTATTCAACCGCTGCGCAGAGACGGGAAATGTGCTTTTAAGCCTAGAATGCTGGCAGGATGTCCATCCGGCCCTGGTTACGCTGCCCGTCAATTGGGAATACAGTATTCCTTACGGCCTTCTGTACGCCCTGAATCCCCCGGAGGACGTCTGCCGGTTTGTGGAACTTTTCCGAAACAGGGGCGAAGCTATCTGAGAATATGCGGAGTAAGTCATTGAATGTACACGGGGAATTCAGTATTCCGTATTTCCTTACTTACGCAGGCTTTCCCCATTTGTCTGAATCACATCCCGATACCAGTAAAATGACTTTTTCCGATACCGCTCCATCGTTCCGGTTCCATCGTCATTCCGATCCACGTAGATGAATCCGTACCGCTTGGACATCTGGTTAGAGGTGTTGCTGACCAGGTCAATGCAGCCCCAGCTGGTATAGCCCCAAAGCTCCACTCCGTCCCGGATGGCCTCTGCCGCCTGAAGAAGGTGGGCTTTCAGGTAATCGATCCGGTAATCATCCTCCACCGTCTGCCCGCCATGGCCGTCATCAGTCAGCATATCCTTAGCGCCCAGGCCATTTTCCACGATAAAGAGAGGCAGCTGGTAGCGGTCATAAAGCTGATTTAAGATGTAGCGCAGGCCCTTGGGATCGATCTGCCATCCCCACTCCGACTCGGAAAGGTAAGGATTCTTCACTGCGCTCATAATATTGCCCTGGGACTGGATATTTTTCTCCGGGTCTGCTGTGGCGCAGTAGCTCATGTAGTAGCTGAAGGAGACAAAATCCACAGTATTTTTCAGTATTTCCTCATCTCCCGGCGCAAAGTCAATATGAATTCCTTTCTCGGCAAAGTAACGGTTCATGTAAGCCGGATATCTGCCCCGCACATGGACATCACCGAAGAAAAGGGACTGGCGGTCCTTCTGCACCATCTCAATCATATCGTCAGGATGGCAGGTCAGGGGGTAAATGGGACTTCCGGCGATCATGCAGCCGATTTTATTTTCCGGGTCAATCTCATGGCCAAGCTTCGTCACCGCGGCGCTTGCCACAAGCTGGTGATGGATGGCCTGGTACAGAAGGCTTTGGTCAACCTCTTCTGCCGTTCCCTGGATACCGCTTCCATTAAAGGGAGCATGAAGAATCATGTTGATTTCGTTAAAGGTAAGCCAGTACCGCACCTTTCCCTGGTAACGGCGAAAAACCGTGTCCGCGTACCGGACGAAAAGCTCGATCAGTCTTCTGTCACCCCAGCCGCCGTAGGCCTCAGCCAGGTGCAGCGGCAGCTCATAATGGGAAAGGGTCACCAGGGGCTGGATACCCTTTGCCAGCAGCTCGTCAATCAAGCTGTCATAGAAGGCAAGGCCTTTTTCATTTGGCTCCAGATCGTCGCCGTTGGGAAAAATCCGCGGCCAGGAGATGGAAATCCGCAGCACCTTAAAGCCCATCTCCTGAAAAAGCCGGATATCCTCCTTGTATCGGTGATAAAAGTCAATGGCCTTTTCCTTTAAGTAAAATCCTTCCGGCGGAATCTGAGGCTTTCCGAATACGCCGCCAGTCAGGGCGTCAGCTGTGGACAGTCCCTTTCCATCCTCCCGGGCAGCCCCTTCGCACTGGTTTGCCGCCAGTGCACCGCCCCAGAGAAAGCCTTCAGGAAACAGAGAGTTTGTTGTGTTCATGTTTTCCTCCTACTGCAATATCTGCTCAATTATGTTTTGACAGGTTCGAATCCTTTATTTACCGATTATTTACCGATCGCGAATAAATCGTCGCCGAAATTTACCTGGCCGGATGCCAGAGGGTTAATTTCCTTGTATTCGCCGCTGTTGGTGACGATTACCGGCGTGATGGTATTGTATCCTGCCTGGGAAACCTGGTCCAGCTGGCAGGTAATCAGAAGGTCACCTTTCTTCACTGCCTGCCCTTCCTTTACCGCTGCGGTAAAATATTTGCCCTCCAGCTGCACCGTGTCAATGCCGATATGGATAATGATTTCCGCGCCGCCCTGGCTTTTTAAGCCTACCGCGTGTTTGGTGGGAAAGATCATGGACACGGTGCCGTCCACGGGAGAACGGAATTCATTGCAGGCGGGCCGGATGGCCATACCCTTTCCCAGAATCTCCTGGGCAAAGGTGGGGTCGGGTACACTGCTAAGAGGCACAGCCTCTCCCACTGCCGGGCTTACAAGGATTTCGGTTTCCTCCTGTTTTGCTTCTGCTCTGGCGCCAGCAGTTTTCCCTCCGCCGTCAGTAATCTCTGCTTCGCTGCCGGCTCCTTCAGAAACCTCCTCAAATCCCCAGAACAGCACCAGCAGGAAGGTAACCACAAAAGCAATCACCATGGAAATGCAGGAGTGGATAAGATTTCCCCATCCGTCCGGCCCCACGTAAGCGGCCAGAGACAGAAGGCCGGGGGAGCAGAAGCTGTAGCACCTGGTTCCCATGATTCCGGCGTACAGGCCGCCGAAGCCGCCGCCGATCATGACGCATGCCAGCACCTTTTTAAATTTCAAGGTCACTGCAAAAAGGGCCGGCTCCGTAATGCCAAGTACCGCTGTGGTTCCGGTGGTAAAGGCCGTCTGCTTAAGTTCTTTATTGCGGGTGCGCACGGCTACAGCCAGGGAGGCTGCGCCCTGGGCGATATTGCTGGGCAGATTTCCCGGCCCTGCAATGGTCTCAAAACCTTTTGCCGCGATGGACTGCATCATAAAGGGCACAAGCCCATAATGCATGCCTGCCGTAATCATCAGCGGGAACAGAGCGCCGGTAAGGGTGGGCACAAGCCATCCGGCATAGGATTCCAGCAGGTTTAACCCGTTGCTGATGCCCACGCCTACGATGAAGCCCAGAGGACCAAGGACGATAAAGGTAAGGGGTGCCGTAATCAGCAGGCAAAGAAGCGGCTTAAAGAAGAATTTTATCATCTTCGGAAGGTACTTCTCTAAAAATGCCTCGATGTATTTTAAGGCCACCAGCATAAGGAGTACGGGAATCACACTGGAGCTGTAGGTAGCCAGGGTCACTGGAAGCCCCAGGAATGAACTGAAATTCAAGGTAAAGGCATCCGTAATCAGAGCCGTATAATTGGGATGAAGCATGGCTCCGGCGATGGATACGGCCAGGAATTGGTTGCAGCCAAGCTTTTTTGCGCCGGTAAAGGCCAGCATCACCGGCAGGAAGTAAAGGGGTGCATCCCCAATCAGGTTCAGGAAATAGTAGGTATTTCCCTCGGTATTGATGCCTAAAAGCACCGCCACAGCCAGGACGGACTTCACCAGGCCTGCACCGATAATTGCCGGAAGCACCGGCGTAAAGACTGCAGAGATGAAGTCAAACAGCGCTTCTGCAGGCTTTCGCTTTTTCTTTGGCCCTTCCGCGGCCTGGGCCGGCTGGTTTTTCAGCTTCCCCTGGATGGCTGCGTAGGCCTTTGCCACCTCATTGCCGATAATCAGCTGGAACTGACCGCCGCTTTTTGCTACGCCAAGGATCCCCTTGGTGCTCTTTAACAGCTGCTCGTCTGCCTTTCCCTCATCCTTCAGGGTAAAGCGCAGGCGGGTGGCGCAGTGGGTAAATCCGGCGATGTTTTCCTCGCCGCCGATTCCCCCTAAGATAATGTCCGCCAGTTTTTCAAAATCCATAATTTTCCCCTTTCTCCTGTTTAAACCGTCTACAGATTCTTTGCAATCAGATACCCTTCCGTCACCGCATCAGCAATCTTCCTGGTCTGCTTAAAATCACCGATCTGGTACACCTCTTCCACCAGATCCTGCAGCTCCTCAAACAGCGAAGACCGGTTTCGGTAACCCACCGCCAAAACCGTATAGTCGGCAGCAATTTTTTCCTTCTCCCCCTCATGCTCTACCTGGACGCCGTCCTCCTCCACGGCTGTCAGGCAGGTGTCTGTGTGGATGACGGCCTTGGTCTTTGCCAGTACCGCCAGCTGAGAATGCCTGGTTACGTAGGATGTGTCCTTCAGCACATCGTCCTGCATCTCCACAATATGTACACTGCAGCCCTGCTCTGCCAGCACATGGGTGGTTTCACAGCCCACCAGGCCGCCGCCGATCACTGCCACGGTGCCGCTGACCTTCCGCTCTCCCCTCAGAATTTCATCTGCGGAAATCGCCAGACGGATGCCCGGAAGGCTGGGGATAATCGGTTCTGCTCCCCCTGCCACGATCACCACATCCGGCTGCCAGCAGTCCACTACCTCTGCCGTGGCATCGACATTTACGTGCACCTTTACCGCTGACTCCTCCAGCTCAGCCTCCAGAAATGCCAGATAGTCCAGATAATGCTTCTTGTAGCTGGGGGCAGCCACGATATCCAGCTTTCCGCCCACCCGCTTTTCCTTCTCCAGAAGGGTGACTTCATGGCCCCGCTTAGAAGCAGTCAGCGCGGCGGTAATTCCGCCTGGGCCGGCGCCGATGACCAGAACCTTTTTCTTTTTCGCGGCCGGAATAAGCTCCCCTTCAAATTCACGGCCAAGCTCCGGATTCACTGCGCAGGAGGTACATTTCCCCAGCCACAGGGTATGAAGGCAGTAGTTGCACCGCAGGCATGGGCGCACCGGACGGTCATAGAGGGTCTTCTGCACCCAGTCCTTGTCGGCAATCCACTCCCGGCCCATGCTGACAAAATCCAGCTGCCCGCTCTCCAGCATCTGCTGCATCTCTTTCGGATCGGACATCTTATTTTCAAAGATTAGCGGCTTTGTCACCGCCGCCTTGAATTTGCGGAAGTTTTCCTTATAGAGAGCGTTGGACACATAGGCGCTGGGAATGATGCGCTCCTGATCGTAGTAATTGCCGATCCGCAGATGGAAGGCATCGGCTAATCCCAATTCCTCCAGCTTCCGGGCCACAGCAATGGTCTCCTCCACCACAAGGCCCCGCTGAGGCGCTACCCCCTTCGGCAGCAGATCGTCCATGTTCAGGCTGACAATCAGCGGGTAATTGTCCCCCACCACCTTTTTTACCTCCTGAAGGGTCTCAATCAGGAAGGTCATCCGCTTTTCCAGACTTCCGCCGTAATCATCTGTCCGCTGATTCCATGCCGGGGACAGAAACTGGTTAATCAGATAGCCGCCTCCGCCCATCACCAGAAGGGCGTCAAAGCCAGCAGATTTAAGCCGTCCGGCGGCCTCTGCGTAGGTGCGGATCATATGCTTGATTTCCGGCACCGTCATAGCCCTGGCCTTAATGCTTGGATTGTACTGGGTTTCACATTCGGAAGGAGCCAGGGGTGGATACTTTTCCTCCACCTTGTCGGCGTAGCGGCCGCTTCCCATGGTCAGCTCGCAGGCGATTTTTGCCCCATAGACATGGACGGCATCGGCTGCGGCTGCAAACTCCTTGATTCGCTCGTCCCGGTCGATTGCCGGGAACTGCATCAGCCGGGGATAAGGCATAATCTCCCGCTCTGCCTGGGTAGCGCAGGTAAAGATCAGGCCGCAGCCTCCCTTGGCCCTGGCCTCAAAGACTTTTACCTGGCGGTAGGTAATGCTGGATTCCTCCTCGTTCCCCGAGAAATATTTAAAATCCATAGGCGCCATGCAAATCCTGTTTTTCAGCTGCATACTGCCGATTTTGGCCGGTTTCAGCAGATCACCGTACGTATTCCTTACCATCCTATTCCCTCCTGATTACACATTTGTTGCTGCACGTTCTTTGGTGCACGTTTTCCGCTGCACATTTGCTGCTGCACACTCGTTGCTGCACATTTTCGTTCCGCATTCTTCATTCTGCGTCCCTTATCATGTGCTCTTTGTTTTTGCAGGGTTATTGTACCTTGTTCCTGCTGTTTCTTCTGTAACAAAAACTACAGTAAGCAAAATCTGCCAGAAAAACTTTTCTGTATTTTTCTTGTGGAAAATGTGGTATGATGGAAAGAACGGAACAGATGTTTTACCAAAAAAGGAAAATGATGATGCTGATACCACGCTACTATTTTTCGGATGATTTTGCGTCCCTTTATAATTATTTTCTTACCCAGCCCCACATAAAAAAGACCTTTCAGAAAGGCGAATATCTTTGGGCGCCGGGGGAAACCTTGACCCGGGTATACTATATTGAGTCTGGAATTGTGCAGACCCTGGTGGAGCACGAGGAGGGCTACCAGAAGATCCTCTCCTTCCACAGCCGGGGCACGGTATTTCCCGGATGCCACAATTTCGTTTACAAGATTGAGCAGTCCATCCTGTCCAAGGCCCTTTCTGAGACGAAGACCCTCTGTTTTACCCAGAGCGATTTTTACCGGATGTACCAGGAAAATCCTCAGCTTTCCGCTGCGGTGCTGGAATGGTATGCCATGTACATCAATCTCCTTCTCTACGAAAATGCCCACCAGGAGTACAATAATTCCTTTATCCGTCTGTGCAATCTTCTCTATCTCTTTTCCCAGAATTCTCCCAGCGGCTCCCCGGAGCGGATCGATCTGACCCAGGAGAATATTGCGGATATCCTGACCATCAACCGGGTAAATGCTGCCCGCTCCCTCTCCCGCCTGCGGGATGAGGGGATTATCCGCCCCCACCGGAAATGGATTGAGATACTGGATCGGAAAGGACTGGAAAAATACTGCTCCAGGGAGACGCTGACGGATGAATAGAATCGCAATGCTTTGTTAGAATATCACTATATATTGACATACAACATTAAATGATATACGATATATAGTATTCAGCATAAGATACGACTGCTTTTAATGGAGGTGTTTTTAATGAATGTACGCAAGCGAAGCGGAAAGGTAGTTCCCTTTGACCCAGGCTTTATTTCCCGGGCGATTTCTTTGGCATCGGCAGCTGCCGGTGAACACGATGAGGAGGAGATCCGGCAGATTACCAGCCAGGTAACGGAGAAGCTTAAGA
>JAGHER010000172.1 GCA_017889125.1 Lachnospiraceae bacterium | reverse complement strand
CCCGGATCAGGTAAATCCGGCTGTCGCCTACAGAGGCCCAGTGCAGCTCATTCTTCCGGCAGTAGACGCACACCATGGTGGTGCCCGCCTTCAGCGGCTTTCCCGTCCCGCTCTTTAAGGCGCTGACTGCCTGATCCATGCGGCGGGCCTCCCGCTGCAGAAAGCCAGGAATATTAGCGCCCACGCCTTCCTTATTCAGGTCGGCAGCAAACAGCTCCGCCGCCGTCCGGCTGGCCCGCTCGCCGCCCTCTAATCCGCCCATTCCATCGCACACCAGAGCCGTCATCGCCTGCCGGTCCGTGTGGAGATAGGCGAAATCCTGCTGATAGCTTCTCGTGCCGATAATGCTGCTGATGCCCGTCTCAAACCATGGATTTTCTTCCCTCAGCTCTTCCAATAAATTCATACCATACTCCAACTTAATTTATTTTCGCCGTTCTTTGCCCGGCCAGTTCCTTCTTCCCTGCTACACTCTGCCAGCCAGGCTCGCTTGCTGCGCTGTGCCAGCTGGACCGCTCTTGCTGCGCCGTGTCAGCCGGGCTTGCTTGCCGCTTCGCACCATGCCGACTGCACACTCCAGCCGCACACTCTCCGGCTATATCACACTCAGCTCCACCACACAAAGGGGGCTTGCCAGCATCAGCCGCACCGTGGGGGCAAACTCATACCACATGTTCTTCTGCAGCCGCGTCCCCTGATAGAAGGTGCCGTAGGTAGACACATCCTGAACCCGGTATTTCCCTTTGTCCGGCATCCATGCAATCTGGCAGTGAACCCGGCTGATGTCATCGGGTTTTCCGATGACCAGCTGCACATCTCTGGCCGACCGTCCTGCCTTCATGATGACTCCTGCGGGAATCTCCCACCGCTTTCCGGCCTCCGGCCCTGCCACCACCTGCACACAGGGCCGTGGCAGGCGCTGTGCTCCTCCGGCTTGCTGAGCCTGCTGGCCTTGTTGAGCCAACTGCCTCTGCCGCATTGCCTCTGCCTGCTGCCTTTGCCTCATCGCTTCCGCCTGTTGAGCCTGCTGCGCCAACTGCCTCTGCCTCATCGCTTCCGCCTGTTGAGCCTGCTGCGCCAACTGCCTCTGCCTCATCGCCTCTGCCTGCTGGGCCTGCTGCGCCAACTGCCTCTGCCTCATCGCCTCCGCCTGCCGGGCCTGCTGCGCCAATTGCTGCTGCCGCTGTGCCTCTGCCTGCTGGCGGTATGCCGCCTCCTGCCGCAGCTGCTGCATGTAAATCTCCCGCTGCTTTGCCAGCTGCTGCTCTTCATACACGCTCCGGGGATGGGGCGGGCTGCTGCGAATTTTCGCCGCCCCGGCGATCCCCTGGATAAACTCCTGCATGGTCTGGGTCCGCTGGTTCACATTCAGCGCCAGGGCCCGGTCTACCGCATCGGACACCCCGTCAGGAATGCCCAGATTCATCTGCTTCAAGGGCACGTAATTGGTCCCCGACAGCCGGTCCGGCGCCGCCGGGATCATCCGCCCGGTAAGTGCATAATAGTATGTACCAGCCAGCGCATAAACATCCGTATAGGCACCCTGGATCATCTTTGAAGAAAACTGCTCCGGCGGCGCGAACTTCGGCTTCAGCACCACGGAAAGGCCGCCCTCCGCTCCCGTCACCGTCTGCTTGGCGCTGCCGAAATCAATCAGCTTCACCTTCTTGTCTCTGGTGATGTAAATGTTATCCGGCGTAATATCCCGGTGAATAATCTTCGTCTTGGTGTGGATAATGTCCATGGCCATGGCCACCTGAAGGATGATATTGGTAATCTCCTCCACAGGCAGCCGCATCCTGGAAGCCTTCACAATCTGCCTCAGATCAGCTCCATCCAGAAATTCCATCACAAAATATGCCGTGTCATTCTCCTGAAAGCTGTCCGTAATATCCACCACCGCCGGAATCCGCTCCAGCCGGCTTAATATCTGCGCCTCCTCCAGGAAGCGGCGCAGCCCCGCCCGGTAAGGCTCCTGCACATCCGACCGGGAAAGCACCAGCTTCCGCCCATCCGCGCCCCGCAGAGCCATGCCATTGGGCGCATACTCCTTCACCGCGCACAGGCTTTCCTTTTCTAAGTCAAAGGCCTTGTAGGTAATGCCGAATCCGCCTTCGCCCAAAAGCCGCCCCACATAATACCGCCGGTTTAATACCACTCCCGCCGGCAGTGCCCTGGCGCCGCGCTTATCATAGGATTCCTGGAAGCCGCACCTTCCGCAGCTGCCGCTCCGGTATCCCGTCTCAAAACAGTTAGGACAGCGCTCCTGCATGATCCCATCACCACCTTACCGTAATCTTCACGGAACCGGCCTCAATCACATCGCCAGGCCTTAACGGCCGTCTCTTTTTGATGGCAATGCCGTTGACGCTGGTTCCGTTGGTGGAATCCAGGTCGGAAATCAGGATATTGGCCCCATCCCGCTCCAGGCAGAAATGCTGTCTGGACATCTGCGCATCGTCAAAGAAAATATCGCACATGGAAGCCCGGCCTACGATCAGGCTCCGGTTCAGCTCCCATTTCGTCCTTGCCGGATTCCGGCCCTTCACGGTAATCACCGTATCGATCATCAGAGGCTGGTTATTCCCCAGCACCACATGCTGTTTCGAATCCTGGGAATCCAGGGCCAGATTCTCCCGCGCTCTTCCCTGGCTGTCCAGATCTCCATCCGCCTTTTCCTGGGGCTTCTTTTTTCCAAATTTCACCGCCAGCACGATGATAAGAGCCACCACTGCCATAAACACCAGGAAGATTACCCCGGTATAATCTATCGGTTCCGGCGGCATCGGCGGCTCCTCCGGCGGCGCCACATCGTCAATCAGCACCGTCAATGCGCCTTCCAGGGCATTTTTTTCCATGGAAATGTCGGTAATATTTGCGCACCGGATCTCGTAGCTGCCGTTTTCCACCGACTCCGCCAGCGTTAACGTCACACTGGTCTGATCATCCTTATCATAGGCCACGCCTGTCACGCCCACCGGCTCCCCGGCCAGAAGCACCTGGTAATTAGCCGCCGCCTCAAGCCCCTGCATAGGCTCGCTGAAGCCAAGCCGCAGCTGCCGGTCGCCCACACGCTCTCCAGACACCAGGTAAGGCGCCTCCTCATCCGGTATCCAATGTACATTCATCACATCCCGAGTCAGCACTCCGCCGTCTGCCAGCTGAAGGCTGAAGGTCTCCTCCCGGTTGGTCACCACATTGGATGCCGCCCGGTATTCCGCGTAAACATCCCCATTAAGCTCTGCCGCCAGATCCGTAAGGATAGCCCCGCCTTCATCCGGCTGAAAGGTTCTCAGCGCGCCGCCGGACATGCGGGCAAACTCGCCAAAGCTGTTAATATTCGCGGTAGCCGTGTCCCGGATGCAGAAGGCGTAAGCCGGAAGTCCCGTCTCGCCCAGGGTCACCTGTGCCTCCGCAGCCATCTTTTTCCCCACGGCAATATCCTCGCCGTCAGAAATCACCGCCAGCACCTTTCTCCGGCACTCCGCGCCGCTCACCTGGGAAGCCAGGGACGCCGCCTGGTCAATGCCCTCAAACAAAAGGGTCTTCTGGTCGCCATTGTCCAGCCCGGAAAGGATATCCGCCATTCCCTCCGCCGTCTGGCTTCCGTCAGCAGCCAGCGTTACCTTCTCCCCAAAGGTACAGAGAATCAGTCGGTCCTTCTCCCCCAGGCTGTTCTGCAGGTTCTGGATCCCTTCCTTTACTTTAGTAAAATACCGGTCCGGCATGGAGCCAGAAATATCCAGCAATACATAATAATAAATTCCCTCATCCAGCTCCGAGAAAACACCCGTCTTTACCAGCGACAGCTTATCCTGCGACAGATAGGCCTCCGCCCCGGATACACTTTCCTGGCTGATGCCGGAGCCATACATCACCGCCTCCGGAAGATTTACGTAAACCTGCTCAATCCGCTGGCCCTCCTGCTCCAGGACAGTCCCTTCCTCTGCCGCCCAGGCTGTGCCCACAGGCAAGGAAAGGCTGCTCCCCAAAAGCGTATTCCCGGAAAGCACCGATTCAGAAAGTACCGTTTCTGAAAACGCCGCTTCCGGCAGCGCCGTACCGGAAAATGCCATTCCGAGAAATACTGCCAGCCCCGCAGCTATGATTCTATCTTTTCGTCCTCGTCCCATACTCGTCCCTCTCTGCAGAAGGGAACCAGCACCAGGCAGGTCCCTCCTATGGTAATCTCATCGCCCTCCGAAAGCTGCCGGGGTTCAGAAACCAAATCCCCCCGCAGGTATGTAAGCGTGCCGTTTCCCGGCACCAGCGAAAAGCGGTTTCCCACTCCGTCATAAACCACCGAGCAGTGGCTGTCCCTGCTCACCGCCGGATCGTCCATAATGGCCACATCCATCCCCAGGCCCCTGCCCACACGGTTAAAGCCATGGTGCAGCCGGTAATCCCGGCCCTTCTCCGGCCCCTTTAAGCAGACCAGCCAGCCGGTAACATAATCATTCCCTCTGGCGCCGGAGTAAATGCCGATGGTTTTTGCATCCTCATCATCTCCGGCCCGCTCCAGAGCAATGGTATGCTCGCCCTCTCCTGAAAAGCCGCTCAGGCCGCTCGCAGATGGAAAGGCCGCCGTGCTCTCTCCCGAGCCAAAGGCCGCTGTCCTCTCATCCTCCAGAATCCCGGCCCGCTTCTGCTTTCCAGCTCCAAAGGCCGCTGTACGCGCGTCATCCAGAGACGCCCGCTGTCCCCTTGACGCAGACCCTCCGGCCATTCCTCCGCTTGAAGAGCTGGCCATCCCTCCATTTAAAGAACCAGCCTGTCCTCCATTTGAAACCCCGGACTGCCGCTGCGACGGATAAGCCACCGTCTGCTCCCGGTCAAGCCACCGGAAAAGCCCTTTCCTCCGGCCGCCAGACGCCCCGCTATCTCGGCCATCCCCTCCGGCACCGGAACCAGCGCCGCCATGGCCCGCGGCCCCTCCGCCATCCTCCGACTGTCCGGCAAGGACGCCGCAGTGGGGGCAGCGGGAAAATTTTTCATCATCATAAAAATGCCCTCTGGGGCAGCGAACCACCGCCATCGAAAGCGCCTCCTATTCTGCCCAGACCGTTATGGCTGAATAATTATCCATATTTTTGCCCTGGCCATTTTTCTCTACAATCTCTGCCATCATCTCAGCCCACTCTCTGGGAGAGCCAGCCTTCTTCAGGCAACTCTGCATCTTCTTTTCATCAATCAGCTCCCAGAAACCATCAGAGCACAGCAGAAATGCCTGCTGGCCGCTTCGGTCTTTCGGCGCCTCCAGCTGGTACTTGGGCGAATCCCAATCTACCCCCAGCACACGCAGAAGCCGGTTCCGGTCCGGGTGGTTTCGTATCTGCTTTTCCTTCAGCTGTCCTGCCGCCACCAGCATCTGGGGCACACTGTGATCCAGCGTCCTTGCCATAAGCTTTCTGTTTCGAAAATAATACAGGCGGCTGTCACCGATATGCCCCCACCAGATTTTCTCCTCCCCCACATGCAGCAGCACCAGGGTAGTCTTCATGTCTCTGGCATGATAATCCTCCCGCTGGCCCTCCAGAATCGCCTTCTGGGCGCCGTCAAAGGAGGCTGCCAACGTCTCCTCCCCGGGCCCATCCATGGCAAAAGCCTGGATGGCAGACTCCACTGCCAGCCGGGAAGCCTCCTCGCCTTTTCCGTGTCCCCCCAGACCGTCGGCCAGGGCAAAGCAATAGGCCTGGCCGTTCTGATACATCCCTACGTAATCTTCATTATTCTCTCTTCCGCCGTCACAGCTGATTAAATGATAAGAAACCATGCCCTTCCTCCGCGTTTCTTGGCTTGGTAAAAATCAGGCCGCCGAGTTCAGTCTAAATCCCTTTAAACCTTTCCCGCCGGCCTGATTCTGGTTACAAAGTTCCCGGCAGGGGGTGCCAGTCACACACCCTGCCATTATGCCGCCTGCAAAGGTTCCTTTTCTGGCCCTTTGCCGGATTAATTCAGACGGAAGGCATTCTGCTTGCTGCCTCCCAGATAAATCACCGTACCCTTGGATAACTGCTTCGGCTGATTCTTCTCCAGACGGATGCCGCCGTCAGTGTATGTACCAGTAGCGGAGTAGTCCGTTACGATGTACTGATTGTTCCGTCCGTCATACCGCACGGAGCAATGCTTCCGGCTCACATCTGCATGAACCTGGTCAAAGACAATATTTGCATCCTGCGGGGAACGGCCAAATACCAGCTCCGCGCCGTCTTCCATATCAAAGCTTGCATTCTCGTACTTGCCGGAAATGCCCACAACTACGCCCTTGTTGCCGCTCTTTTTCGGGGTCTTCCCCGGAGCCTCAGGCAGCTTGCTGGGATCTACATAATCGCCGTAGTGGATGTCATTGGAGAAAGCGATCAGCATTCTGAATGCCTTAGCCACAACGCCAAAGAAAGGAATAATATTCAGCCAGGCGGTATTCGGGTTAAAGCCAAAGGCTTTGTAATACTTCTGATAATATAAGAAAGTAAATACTCGGTTGGCTAAATTGTAAATAATCAGCAGTGCAGCAACTATCGCTCCACCTCTATTATTTGTGATTAACATTACAAGAAAACTTACAAGAAGCTGCGTGCCTGTGGTAATCGTGGTATACCCAAAGAAAAAGATATACCAAACCGGGCATTCAGCAATTCTCATCTGATAAATCTGTCTGGCAATCGGCACGAAAGGCATAAAATCACCTTCTACCTTTGCCTTATGGCCAGTGCACATGATGGCATAGCCGTTTACAAAATAAATTCCCAAGCATATGATAATAACCGGTAAGAAAATAAAACCGCCGAGCGCGGCTATTACACCTGTTATTATAGACTTAAAATCTGGCATGATGTCTCCTCCTCTATCTCGTCTTTAGTGAAAGACAGCTTTACTGTACTTTCCCGGAAAGCACCTTTACGCTTCTTCTTCCTTCCAGTTAAATGCATCATCACAGCAAGGAATCAACATCAACTGTACATTTCCAATCTGTAAAACATCGTTCTTCTTTAACTGAACCGGTGTCAGCACCACGTTGCCATTTACATAGAAGAGCTCTCTGGACTCTCCCGGCTGAGCGATAAAGACATTCTGT
>JAGHER010000171.1 GCA_017889125.1 Lachnospiraceae bacterium | reverse complement strand
ATCACATTCAGGTTCAGATCCTGGGCAATGGAGAGGAGACCGCGGATCACCGGAAGGCAGCGGGGATTGGTCTCCATCTGCCAGATAAAGGTCCGCTCAAACTTCATGGTGTGCACCGGCAGCTCTAAGATGCTGGTGATGCTGGAAACCCCGGAGCCGAAGCCATTTAAAATCAGCTCCACGCCCATCTCCTCCAGCTCCTGCATGGAGGTGTTAATATTTAAGTAGGCGGTGGTCAGGGCGCTCTCCTCGATCTCAAGGGCAAGCTTTCCTGCCGGGATCTTGTAGGTATCCAGAACCCGCTCCACCTCATCCAGAAAATCCTCCTGAAGGAAGAGCAGAGGGGAGATGGGCAGGGAGATGGAGTCAAATTCCTTTCCCTGGAGAAGCAGGTCGGAAATGCACCGGCCCACCTGATTTAAGGCAAAATACTCAATGGCCCGGATCTGGCCGGAATCCTCGGCAATGGGAAGAAATTCATCCGCACCAATCATGCCGATGTCCTGAATAAAGATCCGCATGTAAAATTCTGCCCTGCTGAAGCGCCCGGTGGCGGTATTAAAGGTGGGGCGGTAGCGAACCTCAATCTCCTCATTATCCAGAGCGGTCTTTAAGTATTTGGCAATAGTCTGTCTGCGGAGTGTGGTGGCCTGAAGGATGGAGTCGTAGCAGGCGTACTGGTTGGGCCCCATCTCGGCAGCCTTGGTCACTGCTTCATCCAGACATTTTAACAGTTCATCCGCATTGTTCGCATAGCCGGGAGTGGAGCAGATGCCGATCTGAGCTGAGCAGAGACAGTCGGTGCCTTCCACTTTCCATACATGGTCAAACTGCTCCAGGATCTCCTCAGCCAGAGCGGAGGCCTGTCCCTGGGTATAATTTTCCAGAATCAGGATAAACTCCACACCGATGTAGCGGTATACTGGACGATGGGTCTTTTCCTCCAGATAGCCGATGATTTTTGACAGAAGCAGTTCGCAGTAGTGATAGCCAAAGACCTGATTCAGCCGCTTGAAATTCTCAATGTAAAGCTTCATGACCACGCCCCTTCTGCCGGAGGCCATGGCTTCTGCAATGCGGCTCAGGCATTCATTGGGAGCAGAAGCACCGGCAGTCTCCAGGGGCTGTCCGCTGGCCGGTTCAGACGTGGAAGCCGGATTTACCAGCTGTCCGGAGGTGTTTTCCTCATTCTTTTTTTGAAACCAAATCATAGCGATCCTTTCTCTGTATCCCGTTTATTCCGGGTACATCTTCCTTTATTTTTAAACGGTGATTTAATCAGCGTTTCCTAAGCCCTATTGTATATGAATCGCCGGAAAAAATCAATCGTTGCGGGCGCTGCAAATTCTCAGGTAAAACAGGGAAATTATGGGCAAAAACAGTCATATTTACGAACTTTTTACATATTCTTTATTTGTGCGGTCTGGTTATGGACGCGAAAAATTGATAATTTAAAGGAAGAGAAAAGCGGATGATAATTGGGGAAAAGCAGGAAATGAAAACACAGGATCTAAAGAAATTTAAAAGCAGCTCCTTTCTGGTGAAAAGTAATTCAGCCATCAGCATGCTGTTAGCCAAGCTGGAAATGGCCAATGCGGAGCTGTCCATGAAGCTGGGGCGGAATGTACTGATTAATGCCTGCGGGCGGGTAAAAACCATCGAAAGCATCCAGGCCAAGTGCCGGAAAAAGGGATATGATGCCACCTATGAGTGCGCCCTGGAGAAAATCAATGACATTATCGGTGTGCGGGGCGTATGCTCCTTTGAGGACGATGTGTACCGAATGGCCCAGGTACTCTCTACCCATCAGGATCTGAAAATTGTAAAAAAGAAGGATTACATCCAGCAGCCGAAAAATTCCGGCTACCGAAGCCTTCATCTGATTGTGGAGATTCCTCTGTATTTTCAGGGGGAAATGCAGTGGATCCGGGCAGAGATCCAGCTGCGTACCACCGCCATGGATTTCTGGGCCGGTGTGGATCATCAGCTGCGGTACAAAAAGGGGAAGAAGGAGGCAGTGCTCATCGGAAAAGAGCTGAAGGAATATTCCCAGGCGGTGGCGGAGCTGGATCGGAAGATGGTGGAACTGCGGGAGAGGATTGACGCCATATGAAGGGCTTTCACATATTTTCCATAATTCGTTCACGAATTTGTTACAAACAGCACAAATATTTTCCACAATTTCTGGATATACTTAAACACGTAAAGAGCTAATGCTAAAACTTTTTTTCATAATACTTGGCCGGCAGGAGAGATCCTGACCGGCCTCCTCCCTTTTCTGGGGCTATTTTCCCTCTCAGTTGGAACTGAATATCTGCCTTCACATACATTATAATTAGAAATTCAGAAAAGAAAGGAATTCCCTTATGGATTTTTTTGTTCCCCGTCCCTGCCCGTCCACCAGCGCAGGTGCCTTTGAACAGCAGTTCCCTATCGGTATGGGCTATATTCCATGGCAGACCTGGAGCCAGACTTATCCCCAGGATCAGGCGCTTATGCAGGGCACCATTTTCCCAGAGCTGGATCTTCAATTTGATTTCAGGAGGTGCCGTCGATGAATCAGAATACAGCTGAGTGCAATCGTCTGTTGGATCAGGTTTATGAGACTGGATTTGCTGTAGACGATGTGCTTCTTTATCTGGACACCCATCCCTGCGATTCTGCAGCACTGGCCTATTATCAGCAGGCCATGGCCCGGTATTCCGATGCCGTGCAGGCCTATGAAACCCAATGCGGTCCCTTGTTTATGACCAGTGTAATGAATTCCGGTTACTGGACCTGGATCAACGATCCTTGGCCCTGGGAAGGAGGATGCAGATAAATGTGGAAATATGAAAAAAGACTTCAGTATCCGGTAAAGATCAGCCAGCCAAATCCGAAGCTGGCACAGTTTATTATCAGCCAGTACGGCGGGCCAAATTGCAAGAACAGATAGTGAACGGGAGATGCCGGTTTTTTCGCGCTTTCGGATTATACATAGTAGTAAAACTGAAAGCGGCAGTCCCGCGGGCCTTCCCGGTAGACGACGATTTTCTTGATCACGCTGCGGACGGCAGCGCCCTTCATCTCATAGTCTACATCAGGATCAATCAGAAGAGAATAGGCAGAATGGATAT
>JAGHER010000170.1 GCA_017889125.1 Lachnospiraceae bacterium | reverse complement strand
ATGAACAAAGAAAAACTTCTGACCAGCGACAGCTTCCTTCTGACGGCAGGGGGATTTCTGGCGCTGTGTATCCAGCGGATGATCACATTTGCCATTGGATTTTTTCTCATTCTCGAGTCACAGTCCACATCGCTGTACTCGGCGTATATGCTGACTGGTACACTGCCGGCTCTGGTGGTGCCGGTGATTGCCGGGCCGTTTTTGGACAGATGGTCAAAGCGGAATGTGCTTTGTTTTCTGAATGCGCTGTTTTTGTGTATCTACTTGTTTTTGTTAGTTGTCTGGAGACAGCCGGGCGGGCCGGGATTTATCTTCCTTCTGGCGGTCTGTGCCATACTGGGAATCTTAAAAAGCCTGTATGAGCTGGTGCATGAAACCTTTTTCGCGGTGCTTCTGGAAAAAGAAAGCTACCAAAAGGGCTATGCCGTATTCAATACACTGGAAATGATTACCTACTGCATGATGCCTCTGGCCGTTATCCTGTACAGCAGGACGGGTATGGCCGCAATCCTTTTCCTGGGCAGTGCGGTGTTGGTTATTGCCCTGGTTATGGAATGCCTCATCAAAGATAAAGGCGTGGGGCGAAAAGATGCAGACGGCTTTGTGCAGGATTATGCCGTAAAAATGAAGGACGGTGTAAAGTGCTTATCTGCAGATAAAGGACTTTTGTGCATCCAGCTTTTCCTGGCAGTGGACTGTTTAGCCATGGGGGCCAAGCAGGTGGTGGAGCTGCCGTATTTTATGAATCATTTCGCTGACGGCGGATGGCTTTACATACAGATCTGGCTTGCGTCTATGATCGGCCGTATGGCGGGAAACGGGGTGCAGTACGGGAGAAAGGTGGCGCCGGAGAAGCGCTTTTCCACGGCATTCTCCATCTATCTCTGCGTTTACTTGCTGGGCGGCGTATACTTATTCATGTCGGAAAACATTATGTGGATCATGTGCTTTTTGTCTGGCTTTTTAAGCACCCGCTCCTACAATATCCGCATATCCGCCGTGCAAAGCTATGTGGAGGATGAAAAGAAAGGAAGGCTTCAAAGCATTTCTCAGTTTTTTGAGAGCGGCGGCTTAGTCCTGGGTCAGGCGCTGGCGGGAATCCTGGCTATCAGGATTTCGGAGCGGGCTGCGCTGGCTGTCTTTATGGGGGCTGCGCTGGTATTTGTGGTGATGGTGATGGGGCGGAGCGCTGAGGTGAAGAAGATTTATAATGGGGAGAGCTGATTTAGAACGCGGCTGCTCTTCCTATCTCCAGTTCATAGCCAAGAAAAGATTATGCACATTATTTATACCATTTTAATCTCACAACTCGCTCATTAATCCCATTTTAATTTCTCTCATGCTAGACTATAAGTACAGAAAGAGAAAGAGGAAGAGAGAATAGGAGCGCAGGCAGCGGCCAGGGTGGCCGGTCTGCCCCAGAGACCTCCCGAGAAAGGGGATGATGTGATGAGCGATATGATCTTAATCTGCGGAACAGCAGCCATGTTTACTTTTGGTTACCTCATCATGAAAAAGATTGACCGATTTCTGGACCGCAGCGGCGGAGGCGGTTCGGATCTGCCATAAAATTGAAACAAATAGAAAGAAGCAGGGAGCGGATAGATGATTCCGCTGTCCTGCTTCTATTTTTGTATGACTTTATTGCCTGTGAATCGTCACTATCAGCAATCCACTATCCAGCAGCCCCGCCTTTTCCGCTGCAGCAGCAGACAAAGGCAGTCCTGCGCATGAAAACCACGCTCGACTAGCCTCTCCTCTTGTGCTATACTAAACCATAGTGTGTCTTGACAAGAGGAGGTGTTTTTATGGGCGAACAGAGTGCCCAAAAGCCGATAAAACGAATATGTGCCGGTCTGTTGGCCCATGTGGATGCCGGCAAAACCACCCTTTCCGAAGCCATGCTTTTCCGGAGCGGCGTTATCCGGAAGCTGGGACGGGTAGATTATAAGGAAACCTATCTGGATACTTATGAGATGGAAAAGGACAGGGGCATTACCATATTTTCCAAACAGGCGATTTTGGAACTGGGACAATACCAGGTGACGCTTCTGGATACCCCGGGGCATGTGGATTTTTCCGGAGAGATGGAGCGGACCCTGCAGGTGCTGGATTACGCGATTCTGCTGATTAATGGCGCGGACGGCGTACAGGGGCATACTCTTACTTTGTGGAAGCTCCTTCGCCGGTATTCCATCCCGGTATTTTTGTTTATCAATAAGATGGATCAGGAGGGCACAGACAGGCAGGCCCTTCTGAAGCAGCTGCAGGAGCGGCTGGATGAGCACTGCCTGGACTTTTCTCTGGGCAGGGATGGCTGGGAATCGCCGGAATTTCTGGAAAGCCTTGCCCTGTGCAGTGAGAAGACGCTGGAAGGCTATCTGGAGACGGGGACGGTCTCTTTGGAGGAGATTCGCGATCTGATTGCCCATCGGGCGGTCTTTCCCTGCTTTTTTGGTTCAGCCCTTCGCCTTGACGGGGTGGATGAATTCCTGGAGGGGATTGGACGCCTGGTGAAATGCCCCGGATACCCTGCGGAATTTGGCGCCCGAGTGTTTAAGATTTCCCGGGATGATCAGGGAAACCGGCTCACCCATATGAAGATAACCGGCGGGCAATTGGCAGTTCGGCAGGTTCTTCGTGGATGGGAAAAAGGGAGCCGTAGCGGGATGGACGATTCCGGAGCGGAGAATGGCAGTATGACAGAAACCGGCTCCTGGGAGGAAAAGGTCAGCCAGATTCGGATTTACTCCGGCGCCCGTTTTGAGGCGGTGAATCAGGCAGAGGCAGGAACGGTCTGTGCCGTCGCCGGCCTTACGAAAACCTGGGCCGGACAGGGGCTTGGGGCGGAGCCAGAAGGCGAAGAGCCGGTACTTGGTCCTGTGCTTTCTTACCGGATTGACCTTCCCCAGGGAACGGATGTGCACAAGATGCTGCGGAATCTGCGGCAGCTGGAGGAGGAGGAACCCCTTCTTCATATTGTGTGGAATGAAGCGCTGGGAGAGATTCACGCCCAGTTGATGGGGGAAGTGCAGATTGATGTGCTGAAGGATCTGATCCGGAAGCGGTTTCAGACGGAGGTTGAATTTGGCACCGGAAATATTGTTTATCGGGAAACTATCCGTAAGCCGGTGGAGGGTGCCGGACATTTTGAGCCGCTCCGCCATTATGCGGAGGTGCATCTTCTGCTGGAGCCGGGAGAGCCAGGAAGCGGCCTGATCCTTGAAAGCCGCTGCAGCGAGGATATACTGGACCGGAACTGGCAGCGGCTGGTGCTGACCCACTTAGAGGAAAAGGAGCACCGCGGTGTGCTGGCAGGGGCGCCCATTACGGATATGCGGATCACCCTGATCTCCGGCCGCTCCCACCTTAAACATACAGAGGGCGGCGATTTCCGCCAGGCTACTTACCGTGCCCTGCGCCAGGGCCTTCGGAAGGCGGAGTCGGTTCTTCTGGAGCCATTTTATGATTTCCGGCTGGAGCTGCCTTCCCAGATGGTGGGACGGGCTATGTCGGATATCCAGAAGATGAGCGGCCGGTTTGCGCCGCCGGTTCTGGAGGGGGAATCTGCCGTTCTTACGGGAAGCGCTCCGGTGGCGGAGATGATGGGCTATCAGCGGGAGGTGGCGTCCTACACCAGAGGCATGGGGCGGCTTTTCTGCACCATGCGTGGGTACGAGCCCTGCCACAATCAGCCGGAGGTGCTGGAGCGGATCGGCTATGACGCGGACCGGGATCTGGAAAATACGGCCGATTCTGTATTCTGTTCCCACGGCGCCGGTTACGTGGTCCCCTGGTATGAGGCAGACGAACATATGCATCTTTCTTCCGGGCTGGATGTGGGCCAGGATGAGGAGGAAGAAGGGGGATCGGGAGAAGAAGGCTATAGCGCAGCAGGCGGAATGTCTGCCGCCAGGTCAGCTGCAGCTTCTGCAGGAAGGTCATCTGCCGCCAGCGCTGCCCCCGGCGCATCTTTGGCTGATGATAAGGAGTTGGAAGCCATTTTCCGCCGCACCTTTGGCGAGAGCAAGCGGGAGCGGGAGCGGCGGCAGGAGCGGCAGGCAGAATTAAGCCCCAGCCGTTCTCTGCGCCGCCAGACCTGGGAAAAGCCGGAGCCGGTGGATGAATATCTTCTGGTGGACGGCTACAATGTGATCTTTTCCTGGGACGAATTAAAAGAATTATCCAAAACCAATATGGACGGGGCCAGGCACCGGCTGATGGACATACTCTGCAATTACCAGGGCTTCAAGCAGAATCACGTGATCCTGGTATTTGACGCCTACAAGGTGGAGGGCCACAGCTGTGAGGTGCTGAAGTACCACAATATCCATGTGGTTTACACAAAGGAAGCGGAAACCGCCGATCAGTATATCGAAAAGACCGTTCACGAGCTGGGAAAGAAATACCGGGTTACGGTAGCCACCTCCGATGGCCTTGAGCAGGTAATCATCCTGGGCCAGGGCGGCCTGCGGATGTCGGCCAATGACCTGAAGGAGGAGATTGAGCGCACCAGCCAGACTATCCGGGAAACGTATTTGGAGCAGCTTCCGAAGAAAGGTCGCCTTCTGTTTCATGATGTGGATCAGCAGACTGCCGAGCAGATTTCCCGCCTTCCACAGGAAGAGGCAGAACGCGGGGGAGAAAAACCTGGGAAGAAGAAATCGCCATCCCCTTCCCCGGAATAATTTTCTGTGGTATGATGAAAACTGGATTTTATGAAAGAATTTGGAGGCATTTATGAAGATTGTATATCCTGCGGTATTTACGAAGAAGGAAGACGGCAGCGGCTACCAGGCCTATTTCCCGGACCTGGAGGGCTGTTTTGCGGAAGGCCCCGACTTAGAGGATGCAGCAGATGAGGCCAGGGCAGCGGCCACAGAGTGGATTCAGCTGGAAATGGATGAGGGCCTGGATCTGCCGGAGGTGAGCCATCAGGAGGATCTGGTGTTAGAGGAGGGAAGCATTGTCAAATATCTGACCATGACCATCCAGTTGGTTCCCGGATATGACTGATCAAGCGGAGGTCGGGTGAAGGAGGAAAGTACAGATGGAAATAAAAAAATTCATGGAATGCATGGATCTGGCGGAGCAGATGAAGAACCGCACCCGCCATTCCTGGACATCATCAGGACGTCATGAAAGTGTGGCAGAACACAGCTGGCGTCTGGCGCTGATGGCTATGTTCTCCGAGGACGCATTTCCGGAGGCAGACATGAACAAGGTCATCCGTATGTGCCTGCTTCACGATATGGGGGAAGCTTTTACCGGCGACATCCCGGCCTTTTTAAAGACCTCTCAGGACGAGATGCGGGAGGAACAGGTGACGGCAGACTGGATTGCCTCTCTGCCGGAGCCCTGGCGCAGTGATTTTGGCGCACTTTTTCAGGAGATGGAGGCGCTGGAAACCCAGGAAGCCCGGATTTACAAAGCCCTGGATAAGCTGGAGGCGCTGATTCAGCACAATGAAGCAGATATTTCCACCTGGCTTCCGCTGGAGTATGACCTGCAGCTTGCCTACGGGGAAAAAGAGACGGAATTTTCTGATTACATGAAGGCAATGCGGGCGGAGGCCAACCGGATTTCATTAGAGAAGATCCGGGAGGCCGAAAAGCAGACGCTGACAAAAACGGCAAATGCCAAAGACGCAGGAGAATCTCGATGATTAAAGCGGTATTTTTCGATATTGACGGCACACTGCGGGATTTCCAGACGGGGATTATCCCGGAAAGCGCCAGAAGAGCGGTGGAGGAGGCGCAAGGTGAAGGCATCCTGTGCTTTGCCGCCACCGGACGCCATCTGCTGGAGATTGAAGAGGAGAACCTTTTAGAAGGACTTTCTCTGGATGGGCTGGTAACCCTTAACGGCCAGTATTGTCTGGACAGGGAAGGACGCCTTCTCTGCCATAATCCCATTCCGGTGAGCCAGGTGCAGCGGATGCTGGAGCTGATTGAGGAGCGTCCCTTCCCCTGCCTGTTTATGGAGGCCAGGGCCATGTACATTAATTTTGTCAACAGCCAGGTGATTAAGGCCCAGGAAGGCATCGGCACAGCCGTTCCGCCGGTGGAGGACCTTCGCCGGGGGCTGGAGCGGCCGGTTTACCAGATGGTTCCTTATGCAGGGCCGGAGGAATGCGATCGGATTCTGCAAGAGCTCCCCGGCTGCCAGGGCCTTCGGTGGCATGACGGCCTGGCCATCGACATTGTCCCGGCAGACGGCAGCAAGGAAAGCGGCATCGCCCGCGTGCTTTCTGCTTATGGCCTTACCCGGGAGGAATGCGCCGCCGTGGGCGACGGCTACAATGATCTTTCCATGATTCAGTGGGCCGGGCTGGGCATTGCCATGGGAAATGGAAAGCCGGAGGTGCGCCAGGCCGCAGACTATGTGACCGGCACCGTGATGGAGGATGGGATCCGCCAGGCTCTGGAATATATCAAATCCATCCGCCGTCCAGCCGGATAATCTGCCCAGTCAGGTATACCGGGGCCTCCGCCAGCCGAAAGGCCATATCGGCGGCCTCCTCCGGCGTGCCCATGCGTCCTGCGGGAATCTCATCAAGGAGGGCCTGCCGTTCCTCCGGCTCCATCCAGCGGTTCATGTCTGTATCGATGGCGCCGCAGGCCAGGGCATTGACGGCAATGCCGCTGGGGGCCAGCTCCTTGGCCAGGGCCTGGGTGAAAGCATTGACCCCGCCCTTGGCGGCAGAGTAGGCTGCCTCACAGGAAGCCCCGCAGACGCCCCAGACGGAAGAGATGTTTAAGATTCGTCCCTGTTGGCGGCGGATCATGGAGGGAATGGCCAGCTTGCTGCAGTAGAAAACAGAGCTTAAATCGGCAGAAATCAGCCGGTCCCATTCTTCCTCCGTCATATCCTGCAGAAGTCCCACGTAAGAAATCCCGGCATTATTTACCAGCATATCCAGTCCGCCAAAAGTGCTCTCAATCTGATCAAAGAGCTGGCGGCAGTCTGCCATCCGGCCCATATCTCCCACAAAGGGAAGGCACCGTCCCCCGGCACGTTCGATTTCCCCGGCTGTTTCCAGCAGCTGGTCTTTTTTTTGCCTGCAGGTGATGGCCACCTGCCAGCCCTCACGGGCGAAGCGCAGGGCGATGGCCTTTCCTATGCCCCGGGAAGCCCCTGTTACTAACAGGGTTTTTGTCTTTGTATTCATCGCATACCTCCAGAACAACGAGTTTTGTTTTCGGATAGAAATGGTTTCGCTTCGGATAAACATGTTTTATCTCCGATTAAACATGTTCAGCTCCTGCATAAAAGGCACATTTCGTGTAACAGAATCGTAAGAAATAAATCAGGATTAATTCAGGAAATTATGATATACTAAAAAAAGCGAAAAAACAAGATATGAGGACAGAAGAATGGAAAGAAAATACGATCTTATGATCATTGGATCAGGCCCTGCCGGACTGGCGGCGGCCATATATGCCCGCCGGGCCAGGCTGGATGCGGCGGTAATTGAAAAAGAAATGGTAAGCGGCGGCCAGGTGCTGACCACCTATGAGGTAGACAATTATCCCGGGCTTCCGGGCATGGGCGGCTTTGAGCTGGGAACGAAATTCCGTGAACACGCAGACAGCCTGGGCGCCGAATTTATCGAGGACGAGGTGACAGAGATCCGCGACCTGGGAGACTTAAAGGAAGTGGTCTGCCGGGAGGGCACCTATAAGACCAGGACCGTGCTGATTGCCACCGGAGCAGTACACCGCCATCTGGATATCCCCGGTGAGGAGCGTCTGGCAGGGGCCGGCGTGTCCTACTGCGCCACCTGCGACGGCGCATTTTTCCGGGGAAAGGTTACTGCGGTTGTGGGCGGCGGCGATGTGGCCCTGGAGGATGCGATTTTCCTCTCTCGGATGTGCGAGAAGGTGTATGTGATTCACCGGAGGGACGAGTTCAGAGGAGCTAAGAGCCTTCAGGAAAGTTTACTTGCCCAGGAGAATGTAGAGATTCTCTGGGACACCGTAGCCGAAGGCGTAGAGGGCGACGGCAAGGTAGAGGGCCTGCGCATCCGGAATGTAAAGACCGGAGAGGCGGGACACTTAGACATTGACGGCCTGTTTATTGCTGTGGGAATCACGCCTTCAAGCCAGGCATTTGCCGGTCTTGTGGAGATGGATCATGGCTACATCCGGGCCGGGGAAGACTGTGCTTCCTCCGTTCCCGGTATTTTTGCCGCAGGCGATGTGCGCACCAAGCAGCTTCGCCAGATCATCACCGCCGCAGCAGACGGAGCTAACGCGGTGACCAGTGTAGAGCGGTATCTGACAGAACACAGGGAGGCCTGACCGGATGAAGCGTAAGGACATATACCGGATTCTTCCCGCGCTCTGTGCCCTGGGGATTTTGTCCGCAGGGGCAGTAAGCAGCAGCGGCGGGATGGATCACATGACAGAAAAGGCAGCGGCAGAGGCTCTGGCCGCCGCACCCATTCAGAGCAGCCCCGTTCTGCGGGAGAGAGCCATGGCTCCGGAGGACTATGAGAATATTGCCATTTCCCAGGTAAGCGATTATGTAAATATCCGCCAGGAGCCCAATACCTCCAGTGCCATCGTGGGAAAAATTTACAATAACTGTGCAGCCACCATTCTGGAGACGGTGGAAGGTGAGGGCGGCACCTGGTACCGGATTCAGTCGGGAACCGTCAGCGGCTATATCAAGGCCCAGTACTTTATTACCGGCGCCCAGGCCGACGCCATTGCCAAGGAGATCGGCATCGAGTACGCCACCATCAATACGGCGGCTCTCCGTCTGCGGGCGGAACCCAATCTTTCCAGCGAAACCCTGACCATGCTGGTGCAGGGGGCTGAGTATGTGGTGTTAGAAGAGGTAGATAATTTTGCCAAGCTCTCCGTGGATGAGGATATGGTCGGCTATGTATCCATGGATTACATAAAGACGCGGGTGGAATTTAAGCAGGCCGTCTCCCTGGAGGAGGAGGCTGCGCAGAAGGCCGAGGAGGCCAGAAGAGTGCAGGAGGCCCAGGAGGCCATGCAGAAGCTGGAAGAGGTGAAGCTGGTGGAAGCCAAGGAGGAGATCAGCCAGTCTTCTGGCGGGAACCAGTCCGCTGGTGAAGGCCAGGCAGTTGGCGGAATCCAGTCTGGCGGGGAAAACCAGGCGCCTCAGTCCACCACGGCAGCGCCGGAGACGGTGGGAACTATCCCGGCCAATCCGCTGGGCGATGGCGAGGATCCCAGGGTATCCGCTCCGTCCTTTGCGGAGACAACGGCAGCATCCGTATCACCATCTGCAGGCAGACAGACCCAGGCATCTACGGCTGGCGTTTCCTACGGCCCGGGAGGCAATGCTTCTACCGCAGTAGTATCTGCCACCCGTACAGCCATCGTGGCGTATGCCAAGCAGTTTTTGGGCAATCCATATGTTTACGGCGGCACCAGTCTCACCGATGGCGCAGACTGCTCCGGATTTGTTATGCGGATTTTTGAGCATTTCGGCATCGATACGGGAAGAAGCTCCAGAGATCAGGCGGCCAATGTGCGGGAGATTGCCATTGACGCCGTGCAGCCAGGCGACCTGCTCTTTTACGCCAGCGGTGATTACATCAATCATGTGGCTATTTATATTGGCGGCGGACAGGTTATCCATGCAGCCAGCTCTAAGACCGGCATTATTATCAGCCCGGCCAATTACCGTACGCCTTATAAGGCGGGGACGTTCCTGAATTAAGGCAGCCAGAGCGCCGGATCAGCCCAGGCAAGGATTAAAACTGGGCAAGGGTTAAAGCTGGACAAGCATTAAATCTGGACAAAACAAAGAAATGCAGTAAAGAAAAGAAACAAAAAGGGGGGCTGTCATCTTGACAGCCCCTCTTACAGCCTGAAACCATATACCTGGAATGCACACGCAGCACCGGGCTTTTTCTTTAAGGAGGGATATAAATACCGCTTTGGGAGCTCTTCCCTCTGCAGAAGCTCCAGTCATTCATTTACGAAGGAGCGTTCCAGCTTAAATCCTGCCGCTCTGCTTCCGTAAAAGGCGTTCCATCAGAGTGGAACATCTTGCTGGTATAAGGCATCTGCCCTATGCAGCCGTTTTCTGTGAATTTGTACCGGATCCCGTTTACGCTGCGGCTTCCCACCAGCAAAACGCCGTCATAGTCCATATAGTACACCCGGTCCTCCACCCGGATGGCGCGGGTCTGCATCACGCCGGAGGAATCAAAGAAATACCAGTCCTCTCCGGTCTGCAGCCAGCCTGTCCGCATGGTGCCGTCATCATTGATAAAGTACCAGGTATCCTCCCCCTCCTGAATCCAGGCGGAGCGGGCCATAGTGCCGTCATCCCAGTAGTATCTCCAGCTGCCGCCTTCCATTACCCATCCGGTCTGGAGGGGAGCGGTGGAATCAACCTGGGTAATTGCCGGTTCGCCGGTCAGGTCTGCCGCGGTCTGCTCAGCTGCACCGTCTAAAGCTGCCGCGGTCTCTGCAATTGTACCTGTGGTACCCGGTGCTGCTGTATCTGCCAGCGCCGTCCCGGCTGCCATCACGGAAATTAGTATGGCCGCCAGAGGAATCCGTAATCGTCTTTTCATGTCTTTCTACTCCTGCATCCTTTCTGTCCGGTCTTCAGAGGAAACAATGGCTGAAGCCGTGTTTCTTTAGAAAAATGCTGTTTAAAGCGTTTCCTTAAAACTCAGGCTCAATCAGTCCATAAGTTCCGCCTTTTCTCTTATATACAACGCATACCTGATCGCTCTCCGCATTTAAGAATACGTAGAAGCTGTGGCCCAGAAGTTCCATCTGCAGGCAGGCCTCCTCAGGATCCATGGGCTTTACGGCAAATTTCTTCGTCTTTACAATCTTGATCTCATCCTCGGGGATGGGCGTATCTTCGTTGCGGAACGCATCGGAGAAAGAGGGAGCGGACTGCTTGCGGTCCACCAGTTTTCTCTTATATTTTAAGATCTGGCGCTCGATAATTT
>JAGHER010000169.1 GCA_017889125.1 Lachnospiraceae bacterium | reverse complement strand
TCAGCGCCCTTCTCTCTGGCACGCTTCCCGGTGATTACTGCCTTTATCCCCGAGCCGGGCGTCTGCTTCCATTCCTTCAGCCAGTTTGCCACCGCAAGCTTAAGCTCTGTGTCTTCGCGATCCTTTAAGTAAATGCAGCAGGCTCCATCGCAGTTATTTGCCGCTGCCCGCCAGTTTACCAGGCGGCCGTCCCGCTCCTTGGCCCACCCATTTTTTACAATGTGGTAATTGGGATACAGCACACAGCTTACATTCTTCTGATAATGATCGCCCAGAAGGATAATATTGGTGCTGCCCTTCTGTCCCTGGCGCTCCAGAAGTCCAAGCGTCGCCCCCAGGCGCATGTCCAGACGCCGGAGAGCCGCCTGGACTTCCCGGGAATCCACGCCGTGTTCATGGCGCATGGCGTCCACATCGGTAAAATGCACCAGCGTCAGATCCGGCCGGTAATAAGACAGGGTCCGAAGAAGGGCAGCCTGGACGAAGTTATCCAGCATGGGCTGCTTCGTTCCCTCCAGAATACGGCTGTAGCGCCGGTACAGATCGATCTGGTAACCAATGCTTCCATTTAGCAGAGACTGGGTTATCTGATTCTGCCAGGGGCGGTTCGGCCAAATCTCCGGCATATTCCAGGTGATTTTCGCCCCGGCTGTCACCGGCCAGAGAATGGCAGCAGTTCGCAGGCCGGCTTCCTCTGCAAGCTCATAGATCGTATCTCCTTTAATATAACGCCGGTGCCAGAACCAGTCGGCTTCTTTTCTTTCCGGCTGCAGACGAAGGTTGTTGACAATACCGCTTCGCCCAGGCTCACGGCCGGTAACGATAGCGGTGTGGGCCGGGTAGGTAAGGCTGGGGCAGACGCTTTTTACCCGCTCACAGCAGGCAGCCCGCTCTAAGAGGCTTCGGAAATGGGGCATGGTTTTCAGGAAATCCAGATCTTCGCTTCCCACCGCGTCCCAGGACAGCACCAGCATGGGGTACGGCTTGCTCCTATGATCCGCCGTTCTCGTTATTGTTGGCTTTCCCACTATGTATGGCTTTCCCGCTATGTATGACTTCCCTGTTGTATATGTTTTTCCTGCCATGGTAATGAAACGCTCCTTTCTTTCCTGCGATTCAATCCTCCGCTTCCCTTTTCAGAAAATCCATATGTTCCCGAATCTTCTTCTCATATCCATTTTCTGTGGGACGGTAGAATACGCATCCTTCCATCCCGTCGGGGAGATACTGCTGTTTTACGTAATGGTTCGGATAATCATGGGCGTACAGATAGCCCTCCCCATGTCCCAGCTTCTGGGCTCCCTTGTAATGGCGGTCCTGAAGGTGGACAGGCACCGGCCCAAGGGCACCGTTTTTCACCGCTTCCATGGCCTCGAATACGCCAAGGCAGGCGGCATTGCTCTTGGGCGCTGTGGCCACATAGGATACCGCCTGGGCCAGGATGATCTGGGCCTCGGGCATGCCGATCCGCTCCACTGCCTGGGAAGCAGCCACCGCCACCCATAAGGCCTGGGGATCTGCATTTCCCACATCCTCCGAGGCACAGATCATAATCCGCCTGGCGATAAATTTGATATCTTCTCCGGCATACAGCATCCGGGCCAGATAATAGAGGGCCGCATCCGGATCGGAGCCCCGCATGCTTTTAATAAAGGCTGAAATAGTATCATAATGGGCATCGCCGTTCTTATCATAGCGGACAGCCCGCTTCTGGATGCATTCCTGGGCGGCGGCAAGGTCAATATGTATTTTTCCGTCAGCGCTGCGCTCAGTGGTGAGAATGCCCAGCTCCACCGCATTTAAAGCGGCCCGGGCATCGCCGCCGGAGGCGTCCGCCAGAAATTCCAGGGCATCCGGCTCGATCTCTCCGTCATAGGCCCCCATGCCGCGCTCCTTATCATAAACGCCGCGGCAAATCAGCTCCTTGATATCCTCCCGCTCCAGAGGCTTCAGCTCAAAGATCCTTGAGCGGGAAAGGAGGGCGCCGTTCACCTCAAAATAAGGATTTTCCGTGGTGGCGCCGATAAGGATCAGGGTGCCGTCCTCCACAAAGGGAAGGAGATAATCCTGCTGCCCTTTATTGAAGCGGTGAATCTCATCTACAAAGAGGATGGTCTTTCTGCCGTACATCCCCTGCAGATCCTGGGCCGCCTTCACCACCTCTTCCATATCCTTTTTTCCGGCAACAGTGGCATTGATCTGCTTAAATTCGGCGCTGGTGGTATTGGCAATTACCTTGGCCAGAGTGGTCTTTCCCGTCCCCGGCGGGCCGTAAAAGATGATGGAGGTCAGCTGATCTGCCCGAATGGCCCGGTACAAAAGCCGATCCTTTCCGATGATGTGCTGCTGCCCCACCACCTCATCCAGCGTCCTGGGGCGAAGGCGGGAGGCGAGGGGAGCCTCCTTTTCCTGATTCTGCTGTCTCATATAATCAAATAAATCCATATTTGCAAACCTTTCTTTGGGACTTGGGCGTTTCCTTAGGGAAACGCTGATTAAAGCGTTTCCCGTGCCGGATTTGCGCTGCGAAGCAGCAATTTCCCTTGCAAATCCGTGCACATCCACCGGAGGCTCTAAGGAAACGATGATTTAATCAGCGTTTCCTTAGAGTATAGTCCCGATTCAGCCGGGCGTCAAGACGGGGTGGGCAGCGCCTCCGCAGCAGCCAGCGTCTCCGCAGCAGGCAGGGCCTCAGCAGCAGACAGGGCCTCAGCAGCAGGCAGGGCCGATGCCGCCCCTGCGTCAGGCCCGCTTCGCCCTTACGTCTCCACCGACTCCCGGATAATGAGAAAGGCCAGCGGCCCCAGCACCACGCCCAGGATACCAAAAAGCTGCAGCCCCACGTAAACCGCCGCCAGGGTGAGAAAGGGCGAGAGCCCCGCCTGCTTTCCCATCATCTTCGCCTCCACCACCTGCCGCAGCAGATAGCTTGCCAGATAGATGCCCAGAAGGCCAAAGCCTTTTCCCGCATGCCCGTTAAAGAAGCAGACCAGTGCCCAGGGAAAGAATACGGTGCCGGTCCCGATAAAGGGGAGGGCATCCAGCACGCCGATGACAAGCCCCAGAAGGCCGTAATAAGGGTTCCCCAGAAGGAAAAGGCCTGCCATACAGATGGCGATGGTGGCCGCCAGGAGAAGAAGTTGGGTCTTTCCGTAGGCAGCGCCGATGACCTTAAGAATCCGCCCCATCTCCTGATACTCCCGGCAGAAGACGGAACGGCGGAAATAGGCCCGGATCTCCTTTCCCTCCTGGAGAGCCAGCACCGTGCCGAAGTACACCACCACCAGAAACACGAACACCTTCACCGCCGTCCCCAGCCACTCCTTAGAATTTCCCATAAGAAAGGGCATGATCCGGGAAGCGCCGTAGCTTCCCAGAGCCCTGAGGCCATCCCGCACAAGCTCCGTCATGCGCCCCTCCTGCAGCCGGAAAAGCTCCTCCGCCCTCCGGCACCAGACCGTAAGGATCTGGTCTGCCCCGGCAATCAGCTGGGGGAGATTGTCCAGGAGAAGGCGGCCTTCCTTAAAAAGCTTCGCCGCGCCCAGATACAGCCCGGTGCCGATGGCGCAGCCGAAGGCCAGCAGCAGCACGCCCCCGATCAGTCCTGCCGGCAGTTTAAAGCGCCTGCCCATAAAGGAAAGGGCTGTTCCCCGCTGAATCCGTTCCACCAGAGGCTCCAAAAGGGCCGCCAGCCCCAGGGCAATGAAAAAAGGAATTACGAGGGGAAGCAGATACCGAAACACTGCGTAGACCCCCAACGTAATTCCTGTTGTGAAAATAAGTTTCTTCAGTTTCTTATTCGGCATTCCCATGGACTCACCTATTTCTGATTTGTACTTCCTTTGTACAACTCTAGTATGTGTCCTGATGCGGAAATTATACCTGG
>JAGHER010000168.1 GCA_017889125.1 Lachnospiraceae bacterium | reverse complement strand
GCCAGCTTGATGTCTGCTGTATCGTCAATAATAACAGGGGTATTTCCCGCACCTACGCCTAATGCCGGCTTGCCGGAGGAGTAGGCTGCCTTTACCATGCCGGGGCCGCCGGTGGCCAGGATGGTGTCGGACTCTCTCATTACCTCGTTGGTCAGCTCCAGGCTGGGAACGTCGATCCAGCTGATGATGTTCTCCGGAGCGCCAGCTGCAACTGCTGCGTCATAAACAACCTTAGCTGCTGCGATGGTACAGCCCTTTGCTCTCGGATGGGGGCTGATGATGATTGCGTTTCTGGTCTTTAAGCAGATCAGGGTCTTAAAGATTGCGGTAGAGGTCGGATTGGTGGTCGGGATAACTGCAGCAACCAGACCGATGGGCTCAGCAATCTTCTTGATGCCGTAAGCCGTGTCCTCCTCAATGACTCCGCAGGTCTTCGTGTTCTTGTACGCATTGTAAATATACTCGGAAGCGTAGTGGTTCTTGATTACCTTGTCCTCAACTACGCCCATACCGGTCTCCTCTACAGCCATCTTGGCCAGAGGAATTCTTGCCTTGTTTGCTGCCATGGCAGCGGCAAAAAAGATTTTGTCCACCTGCTCCTGTGTGTAGGTAGCAAAAATTTCCTGTGCCTTACGCATTTCTTTCATGCGTGCCTGGAGTGCTTCTACGTTGTCAATGATTGTGGGCTCCGGTGCATTGGTCTTCGTTGCCATCTCTTATCATCCTCCTGTTAAAATTCGTTATTAAATTAACGTTATTTATTTAACAATGTCATTATACTCCCGCAGTCCGGGAAAGTCAAACGAATTCCTCTGTTTTTATGATACTAAAACCATAGAAAAAAGCAAGTGCTTTGTACGCAGTTTTATACAAACTTTACAAAGCACCTGCTTCTTTTCTTTTTTTGCGGAAATCCTTAATCAGATTGTATAGTTTTTGTGGAATTTTGAGGGAATGTACCGTCAAAAATCATCCTCCTCATATACAGTGTCCCGGCAACCCTCCGGCTCAGTTCCAGGCTCCCACACCGTAGGCGGAATATCGTCATACCGAAGATTTTCTCTTCGCATATTCCCAGCAGATTTTCCCCTAAAAAAATCTTTCAATCGTCCAGATGGGGATTTTCTTGCTGCTTCTAAAAGTCTTGCTTCAAACTCCTCTGCCGAAGACACACGCTCTGTATAATCCAATGCCAGCGCCTCTTTCAGCACACGTTCTGTCTTTTTTGAAACTTTCACGCCCAATTGCGACAGCATCAATTCACCGTCCTGTGCTCTATACATAGGCTCCGGCGGTATAAGGCCGGTAAGCATCTGGTAAAGGGTCGCCGCAACGGCATAAACATCTGTCCAGGGGCCAATCCTGCCGTTAGATTTGTACTGCTCCGGCGGCGCATAGCCTCGCTTTAGGATAACCGGATGGGTAGTAGATTGTGCGGTCACGTATCTTGCCGCACCAAAATCGAGTATCTTAATCTGGCCGTTCTTCAAAATAAAAATATTATCCGGCGCAATATCCCGATGAATCACATTTTGAAAATGCATCCTTTGCACGCCCTTTAAAATCTGAACGGTCTTTTCAATCGCCTCCTCCTCCGGCAATTGCTTCCGTCTTTTTAGGCACTCCTTCAGCGTTTCCCCTTCCAGATACTCCATTACAATATAAACCGTATTATTTTCCCTTACACAATCAAACACCTTTACAATTTCCTGACGCCTCGCAAATTGCTTCATTAACCTGGCCTCATCTAATACACGCTGACGCCCTTCGTCAAATTTCCACAATAGACGTATGTCCTCTACGTCTCCAAGGTTTAAGGTAGTTACCATCTGATCAGGTTTTCGCTCTGCCTCATCTTTAGGCATATATTCCTTAACTGCCAATCGGGTTCCGGTTTCTAAATCATACCCAATATATGTAATGCCAAAAGCTCCCCGTCCAATCCGTGTTCCCAGCACATAGCGTTTGGCAATTACTGTTCCCAGCTCAATATCGTCTGCATGACGCCGCCGCGAACTAGAGCGCCGCCCGCAATGCGGACAGTTGTCACTGTTTTTGCTATAATACTGCATACATCCCATACACAATATCAAATTAGCTTTCGCATTGAACGTCTTCTGTCCACCGTTATGCTGAGGAAGCAGCAAAGCCTGACGAAAATCCTTCAGCGTCATTCTTTCATGCCGGTCAAGCTGCAGTGCCTGTATCAGCGCAATCTCAATCCCTCGGGGTAAGCTGATTCCCATTTCCGACGGCCGCTTCACTGCCTTCCCCCGCATTCGCTCTGCTGCACTGGGTATTGGATTCCGGGTAAGCATAGTATAAAAAATACCGGCAAGGCCATACACATCCGCCTCGCTTTCATTTATCCCCTCATACTGCTCAGGAGCAGAATAGCAGGTCAACGGTCTTCTCTTTCCTAGTCCGCAAAAAGAACACAAACTGGTATTTAAAATGCCAATCCCCCCATCTGTCTGCATGAATATATTTTGCGGCGCGAGACAGCCATGATACTGGCTAAACTCATGCAGCTTTTCGAGCCGCATGGCAATATTGGAAGCAACAGATACAGCAGCTGATAACGACATTGTACCCCTGCGGGCTAAATAATTATCCAGCGTCTCTCCGGTTACATACTCCCGGATGGCATACTGCGTTCCATTCTCCCGAAAATACTCCCGGTAATATCCCACACCACACCAATTATACAGCATAACCATATGATCCAGAATTTCTTCCCTTTGCCTTAAAAGATACAAATAGCGTTCCCTTGCCGCCTCAGAGCGAACAGCCACCTGTTTATTCCCAGCTTCTCTGATATTTAATTCAGGATAAAAATCCTCTTCAATAAGGACTTTTACCTTAGTACTCTTTCGATGTCCGGCATATACAATTACACTGCTTTCCTGCAATACATCCTCTACTACATATTCATTCTGTAATATCGTCCCCGGAACTAAATAATACTCCTTCCTTTCCCCCACACTCATAATTACTGCTCCTTTCCATACTCCATAAGCTTCTTCAGTACTTCCTTCACCTGTCCAACCATATCGGCCACCGTCACATTTTTCTCCCGTGACTTCCACAGAAGCACCGGCGCATCCTGGAAGGACATGGTTAATCTTCCCTGATAATCCGTCACCACCCGGGTAATGGCCTCCGGGTTTAATTTGGCCTTGGGATAAAAGCTCAGCTTAAATTCATTTCTGCCGATGGCCGCTTCCGTCACATAGACCTGATGGGCCATGGCCTTCATGGCCGCAATGGTAAGAAGGTTTTCCACGGACTTAGGGATATCGCCGAACCGGTCGATGAGCTCATCCCGCATATCAAACTCCTCTTCCTCATTCTCAATGGCCGAGATGCGCTTGTAGATATCCAGCTTCTGATATTCATTCTTAATATAATCTGCCGGAATGTAGGCGTCAATATCACATTCCACCGCCGTCTCAAAATCTTCCTCATCCCGGTCCTTCTGTCCCTTCAGGGCCAGCACCGCCTGGTTCAGGAGCTTGCAGTAAAGATCATAGCCCACGGCGTCCATGTGGCCGTGCTGCTCCGCCCCCAGGACATTTCCCGCACCGCGGATCTCCAGATCCCGCATAGCTATCTTGATGCCGGAGCCCAGCTCCGTAAATTCCCGGATGGCCTGAAGGCGCTTCTCCGCCTCCTCCCGCAGAATCTTGTCCCGCCGGTACATGAGGAAGGCGTAGGAGGTGCGGCTGGAGCGGCCCACACGGCCCCGCAGCTGGTAAAGCTGGGAAAGACCCATCCGGTCGGCATCGTGGATAATCATGGTATTGGCATTGGGGATATCCAGCCCCGTCTCAATGATGGTGGTGGACACCAGCACATCGATCTCCCCGTTGACAAAATCAGACATAATCCGCTCCAGCTGCCGCTCGCTCATCTGGCCGTGGGCATAGACCACATTGGCCTCCGGCACCAGCTTCTGGATGCGTCCAGCCAGCTCCTCAATGTCATTGACCCGGTTGTAGACGTAATACACCTGTCCGTTCCGGGAAAGCTCACGCTGGATGGCCTCCCGCACCATCTCTTCATTATATTCCATCACGTAGGTCTGGATGGGAAGGCGGTCCACCGGCGGCTCCTCTAAGACGCTCATATCCCGGATGCCCACCAGGCTCATATGCAGCGTCCGGGGAATGGGCGTGGCCGTCAGGGTGAGGACGTCCACATTTTCCTTTAATTTTTTGATCTTTTCCTTGTGAGTAACGCCGAAGCGCTGCT
The DNA here is from genome assembly GCA_017889125.1 of Lachnospiraceae bacterium. Taxonomy (GTDB): domain Bacteria; phylum Bacillota; class Clostridia; order Lachnospirales; family Lachnospiraceae; genus Caccovicinus. Next base: position 30,042 of record JAGHER010000168.1, on the reverse strand, counting down.
CCTCGTCGATAATCAGCAGGCCCAGGTTCTTAAACTGCACGTCTTTGGACAGTACCCGGTGGGTGCCGATGACGATGTCCACCATACCTTTCCGCAGATCCTCCAGGGTCTTCTTCTGCTGGGCCTGGGTGCGGAAGCGGGAAAGCATATCCACCCGCACGGGGAAATCCTTCATCCGCTGGACGAAGGTATTGTAATGCTGCTGGGCAAGGATAGTGGTGGGCACCAGGTATACCACCTGGCGGCTTTCCTGTACGGCCTTGAAGGCTACCCGCAGAGCCACCTCGGTCTTTCCGTAGCCCACGTCGCCGCAGATGAGCCGGTCCATAATCTTGCGGCTCTCCATATCCTTCTTGGCCGACTGGATGGCATCCAGCTGATCCTCCGTCTCCTCGTAGGGGAACAGCTCCTCAAATTCCCTCTGCCACACCGTGTCCGGCCCGTACTGGTAGCCGTCAGTGGCCTGTCTGGCCGCGTAAAGCTCCACTAAGTCCCTGGCAATCTGCTGAACCTCTTTTTTTACCTTTGTCTTGGTCTTTTTCCACTCCGGGGAGCCCAGTTTGTTCAGCTTCGGCGCCTTGGCCTGGGAACCGGCATACTTCTGAATCCTGTCCAGACGGGTAGCAGGAATATAAAGCTTTCCGCCGTCGCCGTACTCGATTTTCAGGTAATCCTTCGTCACCCGGTCCCGCTGGATCTTCTCGATGCCCAGGTAGATGCCAAGGCCGTGATCCTCGTGCACCACGTAGTCGCCCACAGCCAGGTCGGAAAAGCTGGCAATCTTTGTCCCCTCATAGGCAGCCTTTTTCCGCTTCCGCCGCTTCTTCTCCACGCCGAAGAGATCGCCCTCGGTGATAATCACCAGCTTTAAGAGAGGGTACTCGAAGCCCCGGTGGAGGTTTCCGTAGGTTACCAGGATTTGACCCGGCTGTACCTTGGCCTCCGCCATGTCCATGCCGGGAGAGAAAGCGTCCTGGGATTCATCCTGGGAGTTCTCATATTGCCGGATCTGGCTATCGGCGTCCTGGCCGATACCAGACTGCCTGCTGGCATCGGCGCCAGACTTGGCCCTCGCTTCCGCATCTAGCCCAGCGCCAGCACCAGCTGTCAGCCCGAATCCAGCACTGCTTCCAGTTTCCGGCCCCGGCCCGAACCCTGTACCAACCCTGGTTCCCGGCCCAAACCCGCTCCCACTCTCCGGCTCCACGGAAAAAGCATTCAATTCATAATCCCGCAGATCCCTGGCCAGACGTCCGGCTCTGGTGCGGGAGGCCGTGAGAAGGATCACCCGGTAGCCCTCCCGCTTCCATGCAGTCAGGTCTTTAATCAGAAAGTCAAAGCCGTTCTGATAAGAATTGACATTTTTCACCGTAAAGGCAAATTTATCCTTTACCGCAAATCCGGGCAGGCGCTGATCCAGACCGGTGAGGTACACCGTGGTTTCCCGCTGAAGCCCGGCCAAAATCTCCTTTGCCCCATACAAAAGCCCCGTCTGGCCGCCTAAAAGATAGCCCTTCTCCAGACGCTGGCTCATGCTCTCCCGAAATTCCGTCTCCACCGCATTGCCCTTTTCCTGAAGGCGCACCGGCTCATCCAGGAAAAGCAAGGTATCCTTCTCCGGGAAATACCGCAGGAAGGAAACGGTGTCGGGGCAGAAATAATTAATATAGCCGTCCAGACTTCCCGGAAAGCATCCATCCTTCAGATTCTCCGTAAATTCCTCAATAAGGCTGAAAATCCGATGTCCTTCCTCCAGCTTTCCATTTTTCCGGAAAACCTTCCGGCTCTCCTCGCTTTCCTTCCGCAGCCGTTCAATACCGTCCTCAATCTGGCTGCGGGTCAGCACCGCCTCCTGAGCCGGGTAAAGGCGCACGTACTCCAGCTGCTCGATGGAGCGCTGGCTTTCCAGGTCAAAGCTGCGGATGGAATCCACCTCATCGTCCCACAGCTCGATGCGCACGGGAAATTCCTCCGTCAGGGGGAAGATGTCCACGATGCCGCCGCGGACGGAGAACTGGCCCATGCCGTCCACCTGGCCGGTGCGCTCGTAGCCCAGCCGCACCAGCTGCTCCTTCATCCAGGCCAGGTCCAGCTGCTGTCCCGCCTCCACCCAGATGGTCTGCTCCTCCATATGGGAGAGGGGCAGAAGGTGATCCATCAGGCCGTCCAGGGTGGTGACCACCACCCCTTCCTTCTCCTCCATGATGGCTTTTAACACCTGCATCCGCTGCTTGGTCATAAGATTTCCGTGAATATCGGCAGCATAAAAAAGCAGGTCCTTTGCCGGATAAAGCCAAACCTGCCTGGTAAAATTCCGATAATCCTCATAAATCTCTCTGGCCCTGGTCTCGTCATAAGTTACCACCAGCTTCCAGCGAAAACTCTGGCCCAGCCGGTACATCAGATGAACCTTCTGAGAATCCAGTGTGCCGGTGGCCTGCACAGGCCCCTTTCCTTTAAGGATGGCCTGCTGCAGGTCCTCATACTCCTTCAGCTCCATCAAAGCGTTCTGCATTGTTTCCTCCCACCGTTGTAGCGGTTCATGGCGGCGGCGCATCCCTCCAGAATAATCATCTGCGCCGCGTCTGCAGCCTCATGGAAGGCATCCTCCATCACGCTCCGGTCCGTCTGGGAAAAACGGCTGAGCACGTAATCAGCCAGATCCATCCGGTCGGGCTTTGCCCCCACGCCGATCTTCACCCGGGGAAATTCCTGGGTTCCCAGGTGAGCGATGATGCTTTTGATTCCATTGTGTCCGCCGGCACTGCCCTTCCCACGGATCCGCAGCTGCCCCACCTCCAGGCTGATATCGTCATACAGAATAATAATATGCTCCGGATCCACCTTATAGAAATCCGCCGCATCCCGGATGCTCTCCCCGCTTAAGTTCATAAAGGTCTGGGGCTTCATCAGAAGGACCTTTTCTCCGCCAATGATCCCTTTGGCGCACAGCGCCTTATGCTTTCTCTCCTGAATGCTCACCCCCAGCTTATCCGCCAGGATATCCATGGTATCAAAGCCTGCGTTGTGCCGGGTCTTTTCGTATTCCTTAGTGGGATTCCCCAATCCTGCGATTATATACATATCTGTTTTCCCATTCCTTTCCAAGTAGACATGTCTGCTCACGCAGAAAGGCCCGGCATCTGCGATGCCGGGTATCTTATGCTTGCGTCTATTATACGAAAGATGAAGAAAAAAAGCAAATAGAACTTTTGGTTCTTTTGGCAGGCGGCCCTTTTGGCTCAACTCATCCATTCTCTGCGCCGGCCTCCAGCTCCCCTGTATTCCGGTTCTTCACCGCCAAAAGAAGCTCATCCATATAAACCAGATACCGCTCCCGGCTCTCATTATACCGGGCCCGGCTTATGGGAATCTCTTTCCCGCTGAGCAGGATAACCCGCTTCTTATCCATATTCCGGACATAATTCATATTCACCGCGTAGCTCTTATGGCAGTGAAGGAAATAGCTGGGCAAAACCTTAAGCATCCGCTCCAGCCGGTCATAAGAATGGTAATCCCGCTGCCTGGTGTGGATCACCACCAGATGCCCCATGCTCTCCAGATAAGTAATATCCTCATACAGCACTGCCGCTGTCTCATTCTTGTACTTAATCTCCAGACGCCGGTCCCTGGGCTTCTGGCTGGTGGCCAGAGCCTTACGGAAATTCCGCTCCAGCATGGAAAGCTTCACCGGTTTGATGAGAAAGCCGCTTAGATTGGCCGGACTTAAGAAAAGCTCCTGCACATCCGTCTGGGCCCCATCGCCCATATAAATAATCTTCGCCCTGGCATCCAGCTGGCCAATCCGTCTGGCCGCATCCACTCCGTCATACTCCTGGCCCCAGCCTACCGCCATCAGGATAATATCGTAATCCCCGCCCAGCTCCACCGCTCTGATGACCTTGGAAAGCATGGAAAAGGTATCGCACCGGCTCACAAAGTCCATATTTCGGACCCAGGCTGCCAGCTGCTCTAAAACCTGCTGCTCCGGGTCACAAACCGCTACCCTCATATATACACTCCTTTGTTCCTCCGAGATAGGTGCAAGTGCAAAAACATGCCATCAGCTGGCACAATCTCCCCTGTCTGCACCGCCTATCTTTCGTCCTGAACAACTAAATTATATAGTAAAATCCTGATTTTGCCAATGGAGTGGGACGATAAATAAAGCATGTACTGAAAAAAGAGCAGTCAGAAAACTGCCTTTTTGCGGCTTTCCAACTGCTCCTTCTCATCTCCCGTTCTGTGCCCTCCGGGGCTTAAGCATAGGTCTCCTCTGCTGCCTCCAGCAAAGTGGATTCATACTTGTCCAGAATCACACCCTGGATCATATCCCTGGTGTTGGAATTAATGGGATGTGCAATATCCCTGTACTCGCCGTCTGCTGCCTTCCGGCTGGGCATGGCAATAAACAGTCCCTTTTCACCCTCAATAACCTTAATATCATGAATAACAAATTCATTATCCAGCGTAATGGAAACGATGGCCTTCATCTTTCCTTCTTTTTCGATCCGTCTAACTCTTACATCTGTTATCTGCATGTTTATAAACCCCTCCGTCTTGTAATTTCGGCCCCTATACCGTATATCTCTCGTTCTTCTCCACTACGATCTTGATGTTCTCCGGCGTACCGATATGGGTAGTATTCGCCCGGATGGTATCTCTGCTCTCCACGATGCAGTTCTCAATCACCGTGTTGTCGCCGATGTAAACATCATTGAGGATAATGGAATTTTTGATCACACAGTTGTTTCCAATATAAACCTTCTTAAATAATACAGAATTCTCCACCGTGCCATTGATGATGGATCCGCTGGAAATCAGGCTGTTGCGGACCTGTGCTCCCGGATTGTACTTGGCCGGGGGAAGATCATCAATCTTCGAATACACATCTGGATACTGCTTAAAGAAATAATCCCGCACCTCCGGCTTCAGGAAGTCCATGTTGGTCTCATAATAAGACTCAACAGATGCGATATTGCTCCAGTAGGTATCCATCTTGTATGCGTAGATCCGCTTAAGGTTCTTATACCGAACCAGGATATCCTTAACGAAATCATACCGGTCCTCTGCCGCACACCGCTCGATGAGCTCGATCAGCTGGCGGCGGCGGATCACGTAGATACCGCAGGAGATGGTATTGGCATCGGAAACCATGGGCTTCTCCTCAAAGTCCACGATCCGGCCGTCATCATTGATCTTTACGCAGCCAAAGCGGGTAACATCCTCCCCTTCCCGCATCCGCTTGCAGACCACGGTAATATCCGCCTTCTTCTCAATGTGATACTCCAGAACCTTATTGTAATCCAGCTTATATACGCCGTCGCCGGCGGCAATTACCACATAGGGCTCATGGCTGGTCTTTAAGAAATTCAGGTTCTGATACAACGCATCTGCCGTGCCCCGGTACCAGTCACTGCTCTGGGCCGTGATGGTGGGCGTGAACACATACAGACCGCCCTGCTTCCGTCCGAAGTCCCACCACTTGGAGGAGCTTAAGTGCAGATTCAGAGAGCGGGAATTGTACTGGGTAAACACTGCCACTGTCTGAATGTGGGAATTGGTCATATTGCTTAATGCAAAATCAATGCTCCGGTAGCTTCCGGCTACCGGCATGGCGGCGATGGCCCGCTTATTTGAAAGCTCTCTCATCCTCTTGCTGTTGCCGCCTGCCAAAACGATACCGATTGCTCTCATTTTGCGCCACCTGCCTTTACTATGTAGTCTCCGCTTGCCAGCGCGCCGTCGGGATAATCCTCTGCAGTGGTCACGCCGGATATGGCTGTATTCTTTCCAATCTTAACATTGTCCGGGATCACGGAATGCTCGCCTACGGTCACCAGGTCAAACTGGTATACCTTGGGATTGTAGGTGCTGGGGGCATATTCTCCAACGCCAAGCTCCGCTCCGGCGCCGATCTTCACATCCTCGGCAATGATCGCCTTGGTCACCTTGGCTCCGGCGCCGATATGCGCGCCCTGCATGATAATGGAATCGTGTACAACCGCGCCCTTCTCGATAGTAACACCGGCGCCGATAACCGAATTGGTCACCTCGCCCCAGATCTCGCTTCCCTCACCGATGATGCAGCGCTCGATCTTTGCCTCCGGCGCTACGTACTGAGGCGGGATAATATCACTCTTGGTGTAGATCCGCCAGTATTCCTCGTACAGGTTGAACTCCGGAATAATGTCGATCAGCTCCATATTGGCCTCCCAGTAGGAGCCCAGGGTACCTACATCCTTCCAGTATCCATTGTACTCATAGGCAAATACCCGGTCGCCCTTTCCGTGGCAGTAGGGGATGATATGCTTTCCGAAGTCACAGCCCGGCTCGTCCTTCATGGCAAGCAGCGCATCCCGCAGTACAGGCCAGCTGAAAATATAGATGCCCATGGATGCCAGGTTGCTCCTGGGGTGAGCCGGCTTCTCCTCAAACTCCGTGATGCGGTTGTTCTCATCGGTAATTACCACGCCGAAACGGCTGGCTTCCTCAATGGGTACCGGCATGGCGGCAATGGTAATGTCAGCATTGTTCGCCTTGTGGTAGTCCAGCATAACCTCATAATCCATCTTATAGATATGATCTCCGGATAAAATCAGGACGTAATCGGGATTATAGGTCTCCATATACTCCATGTTCTGGTAGATGGCATTGGCTGTGCCGGTGTACCAGTCGCTGCCCTTGCTCCTCTCATAAGGAGGAAGAACGGTAACACCGCCTACGTTTCTGTCCAGATCCCACGGAATGCCGATTCCAATATGCGCGTTCAAACGCAAAGGCTGGTACTGGGTAAGTACGCCCACGGTATCCACGCCCGAATTGATGCAGTTGCTCAACGGGAAGTCGATAATGCGGTATTTTCCCCCAAATGATACCGCAGGTTTAGCTACCTTAGCGGTAAGAACACCCAGACGGCTTCCCTGCCCGCCTGCTAAAAGCATGGCAATCATCTCTTTTTTAATCACGTTATCACCTCTTGCTGTAGTATTTTTGTTGTACATGTATTATAGCATACAATTCATAAATAGTGAACAAATATTTTTTTGTCAAACAGCATAATTTGTGCATTGTTCTACATTTTATGACATTTTTCTTACATTTTATTCCAGTCTATCCTAAATTTCCCATTTACTGTATGCTCTGTACCCTTCCAGCCGCAATACGGGGCGCCGGACCTCCCAGGGCGCGCCGGAAAGGGCGGCAAAAGTCCTTCCAGGCCTTGAATCAGCAATGAAAATACAGTATAATCGAAGCCAAAGACCTTTTCTTAAGTCAGAATATTCACTAAAGGAGACACACTGTCATGAATTTAATAACCGTTAAAGAGCTTCACAAAAATCCGGAGACTTATTTTAATAAAGAAGTTTCCATCGGCGGCTGGGTGCGCAGCAACCGCGACTCCAAGGCCTTCGGCTTCCTGGTGGTCAGCGACGGCACCTTCTTTGAGCCTATTCAGGTGGTTTACCATGATACCATGGATAATTTCGCCCAGACTGCAAAGCTTGGCGTAGGCAGCGCTGTGCTGGTAAAGGGTATCCTCACCCCCACTCCCCAGGCGAAGCAGCCCTTTGAGATCCAGGCCACAGAGGTGACCCTGGAGGGAGCCACCGCTCCGGATTACCCCCTGCAGAAGAAGCGTCATTCCTTCGAGTATCTGCGAACCATCTCCCATCTGCGTCCCCGGACCAATACCTTCCAGGCCGTATTCCGGGTTCGCTCCCTGATCGCCTACGCAATCCACAAGTATTTCCAGGAGCAGGGCTTTGTGTACGTGCACACGCCCTTAATCACCGGCAGCGACTGCGAGGGCGCCGGAGAGATGTTCCAGGTGACCACCATGGATTTAAACAATATCCCCAAGACTGAGGAGGGCGCCATTGATTATACCCAGGATTTCTTCGGAAAGCCCACCAATCTGACCGTAAGCGGCCAGTTAAATGGTGAGACCTATGCTATGGCCTTCCGCAATATTTACACCTTCGGCCCCACCTTCCGGGCGGAGAATTCCAATACCACCCGCCACGCGGCAGAGTTCTGGATGATCGAGCCGGAGATGGCCTTTGCCGACTTAAATGACAATATGGCTCTGGCCGAGAGCATGTTGAAATACGTGATCCGCTATGTACTGGAGGAAGCGCCGGAGGAGATGAATTTCTTCAATCAGTTTGTGGACAAGGGCCTGTTAGAGCGCTTAAACCACGTGTTAAACTCCCAGTTCGGCCATGTGACCTACACCGAGGCTATTCGCCTGCTGGAGGAGCACAATGACAAATTCGAATACAAGGTATTCTGGGGCTGCGATCTGCAGACGGAGCATGAGCGGTATCTGACGGAGGAAATCTTCAAACGCCCGCTTTTCGTCACCGATTACCCCAAGGAGATCAAGGCCTTCTACATGAAGCTCAATGACGACGGAAAGACCGTAGCCGCTATGGACTGCCTGGTGCCGGGCATCGGCGAGATCATCGGCGGCAGCCAGAGAGAGGACAGCTACGAGAAGCTGGTGGCCCGCATGGACGAGCTTGGCCTGAAGCAGGAGGATTACGGCTTCTATCTGGATCTGCGCAAGTACGGTTCTGCACGCCACGCCGGCTTCGGACTGGGATTTGAGCGGTGCGTGATGTACCTGACCGGCATGTCCAATATCCGCGACGTGATCCCCTTCCCCAGAACCGTCAACAACTGCGAGCTGTAATGCCCGCTTTCTGACAAGGGCACCGCGGCATGAGCCCCGGCATTCCCGTGCTTGCGCGATCTTCAAAAGTTTAGCACAGGTTTCCGGAGGCCGGCCGCGGTAATTTCTTCCACGCTTTTCGCACGTTGTTTTTCTATGATGCTGCGTTTTATTTTTTCATGATGCTGCACTTTATTTTCCATACCGCTGCACTTTAAGGAGAAGGAAATGAAATTTATTCATACAGGGGATATCCATCTGGGGATGAGTCCTGACTGCGACCATCCCTGGTCCAGAGAACGTGCCCAGGCAATCCGGGACACCTTTGAAGAGATCATCCGACAGGCCAGAGAGCGGGATGTGGATTTTCTCTTCATCACCGGTGATCTCTTCCACCGTCAGCCCCTTGCCCGGGATTTAAAAGAGGTGAATTACCTTTTCTCCACCATACCATCTGTCCGGGTGGTCATCATCGCCGGAAATCATGACCGGGTGCGCCCCAATTCCGCCCTCATGAGCTTTACCTGGTGCCCCAATGTGACGTTTCTGATGAAAGAGGAGATGGACTCCGTGGTTTTTGAGGACTGCAATGCCCAGATTTACGGCTTCAGCTACCACACGGCGGAGATCACGGAGCCCCGTCTCAACACACTGGATGTGAAGGACAACGGCCGGATTCAGATCCTTCTGGCCCACGGAGGCGACAGCCGCCATCTGCCCATTGAGCGGAGCCGCCTGGCCCAGTCGCCGTTTTCCTACATTGCCCTGGGACATATTCACAAGCCCCAGGTGCTCTTAGACCGGCGAGCGGCCTTCTGCGGCTCCCCGGAGCCCTTAGACAAGACGGAGACCGGCCCTCACGGCATCTTTTTCGGGGAGATCAGCCCTGTGTCCAGACAGGTGACGGCTCTGGAATTTATTCCCATGAGCCAGGCCCAGTACATCTCCCTGGCCGTAAGCGTCACGCCCAAGACCACAAACGGCGAGTTGGCTGCGCGGATTTCCCAGGAGATCCAGTCCCGGGGCCTTCAGCATATTTACCGCTTCATTATCCGGGGCATGCGCGATCCGGATATCCATTTTGACCTGGATGTGCTGGAATCCCGGTTCCGCATCATTGAGATGGTGGACAGCACCGAGCCCCAGTACGATTTTGCCCAGCTTTTTGCCGAGCATCCCGGGGATATGATCGGCTTTTTCATCCGGGCCCTGCAGAAGGAAAATATGAGCCCGGTGGAGAAAAAGGCCCTGTACTACGGCATCAACGCCCTCTTGAAAACCACGGATGAAAGGAGCCAGCCATGAAGCTTCTCGACTTGCACATTGACGGATTCGGAAAATTTCACGACTGCTCCATCTCCTTTGAAGAGGGGCTTAACGTGATTTATGGAAAAAATGAAGCGGGCAAATCTACCCTTCACACCTTCATCCGCGCCATGCTCTTTGGCATGGAGCGTCAGCGGGGGCGGGCGGCCCGCACCGACCAGTTCAGCCGGTACAAGCCCTGGGATTCCAAAGGCGGCTACGGGGGGCGTCTCCGCTTAGAATCCGGCGGCCATATCTACCGGATCCAGCGGGATTTTCAGAATCCACGGGATTTTACCATCGTTGACGAGACGGAGGGAAAGCAGGTGGAGCCCACCCGGGCCTTTATGGACCGGCTTCTCTGCGGCCTCAATGAAACCTCCTATATCAATACCATCAGCATCGGCCAGCTGAAAAGCGCCACTGACAGCGGCATGGTGACGGAGCTGAAAAATTACATTGCCAATATGAACACCACGGGCAGCATGGCCCTCAATATTACCAAAGCCTCCGCCTTCTTAAAAGCCCAGCGCAAGGAATTGGAGCGCCAGCAGGCCCCAGAGGCCGCCAGGACCTACACCACCGTCCTGGGCGATATCCGGAATCTGGAGAAGGAGGCCGCGGCTCCGGAGTATGAAAACCATCTGACGGAATACCAGGAGAAAAAGGCCCAGGCAAAGGCCCAGCTAGAGACCCTGCGGAAGGAGCGGGAGGAGCTTCTTCAGAAGATCGCCCGGGGCCGCCAGGTGCTGGAAAGCAGCCAGTTTACCGACGAAGCCTCCATCCAAGCCTACGAGGCCCATGGAAAGGAAGTCTACGAGGATTACGCCCGGGCAAAGGCCCTCTGCGAGAAATCCTCCCGCAAGGCGGCTCCGCCTATCTTCCTGATTCTGGGCGTCCTTTTGGCCGTGGGCGGTGCTGTACTGATGTTTTCCTCTCACGCGGGCTTCCGCCTTCCCTCTCTGCTGCTGTTTGTGGCAGCCCTCCTGTCTGTGGGCGGCGGCATTTACTTCCTGGCCAGGAACAATGGGAACCGCAAGGACATGGATTACAGCCAGAAGCTTCTCCAGGAGATCCTCTCCCGCCACTTAGGCGATGAGACCGTAAGCCCGGAAGCCATGGAAGCATTTTCCCAGCGGATGGCAGAATTTCGCCGTCTCAGCCGGGCTGTCCTCTCCTCCCAGGAGACCGCCGCAAGTCTGGAAAAGCAGATGGAGGAGCTTTCCCTCCGCCAGTCGGATTTCGGCACGGAGATTGAAAAGCAGATGAAGAGCCAGTGGGAGTTAGAAAAGAAGCTGGAGCATCTGGCCGCCTTAAAGACCCAGGCGGAGGGCTTAAAGGAAATCATCCGGGAGAATGACCGGATCTCCCAGGAGCTGGCCGCCATCGACCTGGCTCAGGAGACCATGACGGAGCTTTCCACCTCCATCCGGGATTCCTTCGGCCTTTATCTCAATAAGGAGGCCTCAGATCTGATTACCGGCATCACCGGCGGCATCTACAACAGCATGAGCGTAGACGAGAACCTGAACGTCTTTATGAACACCAAAACCAAGCTGGTGCCTATGGAGCAGGTCAGCTCCGGCACCATGGATCAGATCTATCTGGCCCTTCGCCTGGCCGCCGCCCGGCTGATTCAGTCCGGCCCGGAAAAGATGCCTCTGATCTTTGATGACAGCTTTGTCCTCTACGATGACGAGCGGCTCCGCTCCGCCCTGAAGTGGCTGGCTTCTGCCGCCGATGGACAGATTATTATGTTTACCTGCCATCAGCGGGAAGCGCAGATGCTTAGGGCGAATCAGATTGGGTTTAACTTGATTACGATTTAGAAAAATAGATAATGAGGATAAACAAATGGCAAAGCTTAATGGCCCGATTACCGCGCCAGTCAACAAAATCATTCCCTTCAGCAGTGTGGACGGCTACGGAAACCGGACGGCTGTATTCCTTCAGGGCTGCAACCAGAACTGTCTCTACTGCCACAATCCGGAGACCATCTCCATGTGCAGGGCCTGCGGCAAATGCGCTGCGGCCTGCCCCGTGGGCGCCCTTTCCCTTCAGGATGGGCGGGTAGCCTTTGACCACACCAAATGCTGCGGCTGCGATACCTGCATCCGCACCTGCCCCCACAGCGCCTCGCCCCGGATCCGTAACCTGACGCCGGAGCAGGTGTTCCAGGAGGTGCTGCCGAATCTTCCCTTTATCAGCGGCATCACCACCTCCGGCGGCGAGTGCATGCTTCATCCTGATTTCCTCACCGCGCTGTTTTCCCTGGTTAAGGAGACGGGGAAAACCACCTTTATCGATACAAACGGTCAGGTTCCCCTGAAGGCTTACCCGTCTCTCCTGCAGGTTACCGACAAGACCATGATCGACCTAAAAGCCGGTGACCAGGAGGATCATCTTCGCCTTACCGGCCTTGGCGTAAACCAGGTGGTGGAAAATATCCAGCTGGCCGCCTCCTTAGATAAGCTTTACGAGATCCGGACAGTAGTGGTTCCCGGAGTGGTGGATAATGAAAAAACCGTGCGCCTGGGAAGCAGCCTGATCGCCTCCTGGCCCAATGTCCGCTACAAGCTGATTAAGTTCCGCCCCTTCGGCGTCCGCAGGGAATATGCCAATATTCCTGTTCCGGATGATAAAACCATGGAATCCCTGCGCCAGATTGCCTGGGATATGGGCGTAAAAAATGTGGTCATTTCCTGATGGAAATGGCCACATTTTTAGGATTGTCTTTGTTTTCAGCCGTCTGCTCATTTCTATGGCTGCCTTCGCTTTTACTGCAGCTTCTTTACTCCTCCCGGGGCGCATTTCTGCCGGCCTTGTACTGGCTGACGGCATCGCTTAAATTGGCCGCCTGGCCGGAGCGGATCAGCCGTGAAAGCTCCTCCAGTCGTTCCGGCTGCATAAACTCTTTTCCAATATAGCTCTCATACCGGTCAGTGATCTCCAGGGACAGGCTCTTAATCTGCTGGTCAGCTGCCTCCAGCCGCTGTTCCCTCTTCGCCTGCTCTTCCTGAAGGTAGTCAATCTTATCCTTGCTGTTGTTCCAGATCTCATCGGAGATAATGTTCCGGGTCACGGAGTCAAAGGTCGATAAGGCCTCCTGCTTCTTCCGGGTGATCTCCGCCAGCTCCTGCTCTGTCCGGGCAATCTCATCGTCATACTTTTCCAGATCATAGATGGCTTCATTCCTGTCCCGGCGGATGGTATTCGTAATCAGGCGGATCTTTTTCTGATTGGCGTAAATGGTGTCGCGAATCAGCCGTCCCTGCCGCACCGCCTCCAGGTGCCCCACTTTGGTGTGATTGGCCACCGCCAGATAAAGCCCGCCCGTTCCCAGAATATCCAGAAGATAAATCACAATCAGCATCCAGCTTTTCCGCACCGTCTCTCCGATTAACAGGTAAATCCCCCAGGGGAGGGCCGCAAAGAAAAAGAGGATGAACAAAATCAGCATCCCGATCTCCTTAAGCGTCCGCGGCATATAAAGGGCATAATACCAGGTGCTTCCGCAAAAGCGCGGAAGCCGCTCCTTCTGAAGGAGGCTGCGCAGCTTCAGCCTGAGCTCCCGATTATGGGCGTGAAGGGCAGAGGTTTCCTCAGCAATCCGCTCCCGCATTCCCTGATTCTTGGCCTTCTCCCGCTTCTGCCTGGCTCTCCGCAGCCGGTCCTGCCCCTTGGCAATCTCTTTATCATAGCTTGAATTAATCTCTTCCCGCCGCTTCTTTACCGTCAGTGCGATGGAATCCTCTGCCGCCTTCCGCTCTGCATCCAGCTGCCTGCGCAGCTGCTTTTCTTCCAGATCCAGCTGGCCGCGCTCCGTCTTCATCCGGTTCAGATTCTCCACCGCCTGCCTGGCCTCTGAAAGCAGCGCGCTCTGATCTGTAGCAGGCTGTGTCATATTGTTCTCCTTCACCGTACTTTTCCCATTCCTTCTGTACGGTCATTTTCGTCTTAAGTCAACTCGCTACTTATAAGCTTACTACAAAATGTGCCGGGAGACAAGCAGATTTCCTGCGCCGCATTTTTCATCGCTGCACTTTCCATCGCTGCACTTTCCATCGCCGCATTTTCCAGCCCAAAGAAATCCAGCTGGACAGACCTCTTCCTTCATCGTATAATGTGAGACAGAACCTGGGATTTTTAAAATCCCAGTGTGCGCAAACCGCGAAAGGAGGTATCGGCGATGTTTCGCATGTGGGGTAAGCTCTGGAAGGACAATCACCTTTTAAAGGACACCGTTATCTGTATTTCGGACTACTCTCTCTCCCGCACCCAGATGGTCTTTCAATCTCTGGAAGAAATCTGCTATCAGTTTGATCTGGGCCAGCCCATCTGGCTGGATGCCAATATCCGCGAGTTTCAGCGGCATGACAAGACCCGCTTTTCCCAGGACAGCTTTGTGGAGGAGATTGATTTCGATTACCTGGAGCTTCAGGTGATTGAGGAATAATCAGGGAAAGGAAAAGGAGACAGAGGACCGGCATGCGGCCGATCCTTTTCTGTCTCCCTTTCTTTTCATTAATCTGCTTTTATTCTGGCTTTATAATCTCTTTAACAGGGCCTCTCTGGCTTCCTCATAACCGGGCTTTCCTAAGAGGGCAAACATGTTCTTCTTGTAGCTCTCCACGCCAGGCTGATTGAAGGGATTTACACCCAGCAGATAGCCGCTGACGCCGCAGGCAAACTCAAAGAAGTAGAACAGCTGTCCCAGATAGTATTCATTCTGCTCCGGAATCGTCACCATCAAGTTGGGAACCTGGCCATCGGTGTGAGCCAGAATCGTTCCGTTCATGGCGCTCTTATTGACAAAATCTACGGTCTGGCCGGCCAGATAATTCATGCCGTCCGTATCTACCTCTTCCTTCCCCAGCACAATCTCAGCCGGAGATTCTTCCACATTAATTACCGTCTCAAACATGATCCGGGCGCCGTCCTGGATAAACTGTCCCATGGAGTGCAGGTCCGTGGTCAGATCCACGGCTGCCGGGAAGATACCCTTCTGATCCTTGCCCTCGCTCTCACCATACAGCTGCTTCCACCACTCAGATACGTAGTGAAGGCTTGGCTCATAGTTGGCCACTACCTCTACGTTTTTGCCTTTTCTCAGCAGGATATTGCGGATCGCTGCATATAATACAGAGGGATTGGACTCATAGGGCGTCTCTAAAGCAATCTTTCTCATGGAAGCAGCACCTTCCATCAGCTTGTCAATGTCGGCTCCGCTTACGGCAATGGGCAGCAGTCCTACTGCAGTGAGCACGGAGAAGCGTCCGCCTACATCATCCGGAACCACGAAGGACTCGTAGCCCTCTTCATTGGCAAGGCTCTTTAACGCGCCTCTGGCCTTATCGGTGGTGGCGTAGATTCGCTTATTGGCCTCTTCTCTTCCGTACTTCTTAATCAGAAGATCCTTAAATACGCGGAATGCGATGGCCGGCTCCGTGGTGGTACCGGACTTGGAAATAATATTGATGGAGAAGTCCTTGCCCTCCAGCACATCCTCCAGATCCTTCACATACTTGCTGCTGATGCTGTTGCCAACAAAGTAGATTTCCGGAGTCTTTCTGGCGTCCTTGGAAAGCACATTGTAAAAGCTGTGGGACAGGAATTCGATAGCCGCCCGGGCACCCAGGTAAGAACCGCCGATGCCGATAACCAGCAGTACGTCGGAATCCGACTGGATCTTCTTTGCAGCTTCTTTAATTCTTGCAAACTCTTCTTTGTCATAATCTACCGGCAGATCAATCCATCCGCAGAAATCATTTCCCGCGCCGGACCGGCTTGTCAGCACTTCCTTGGCGCACTCAGCTGCCGCCTTCATATTTTTCAGCTCGTCTTCTGAAATAAAGCAGGAAGCCTTTCCATAATCAAATGTTACATTCTTTCCCATGGCTTATCCTCTCCTCTTCTGGATTCTCTCCAATGATCTTTGTGCGCTCTGCGCCCGGCCAAACTGCAAAGGAACAAAAACGCAATTTTTCACCCTTTAGTATAGCACAAACAAATTTTAACGTCCATGATTTCGCCAATCATTTACGTATATTTTATCCTAAATATTCCCGAATAATCTCACCCAATACCCGGATTTCCTCCGGCTTCAAATCCTTCATCCAGTTTTCTCCCGCGGAGGTACCGTTTCCGCCCCCTTCCGCCTTCTCCTGGCTGCGGGCGGAAACCGGCGTACGCCCTGCTGCCGCCTGCTCCAGGCTCTTACGCAGCTGATTCAGCGCCTCATCACTTACGATCTTGTCCGTATCCTCCTCCCGGCTCTGCATCCGCCCCCGGCCGCCGGAGCTTTCCCGTATACTCCGGACACTAGAGGAACCAGAGCCGTTTTTCGCCTCATTTCCTCCGTTCTGCCCGGTCACACCTCCCGTCTTTCCGGAATACGCCGCCTGCTCCCGCTTCCGCCCGCGAAACAGACGGGCCGGTTCCCTGGATACTGCGGCCTGGGCGGCATCCAGCCCGCTCTTTTCCTCCTCCAGGTCCGGAAGGCGGTCTCTTCCGAGACGCTTCCAGAGGGAATTTTCCAGATAATCCTGTATACTTACGCAGAGACGCTGACGCTTGTCCTCCAGGCCGCAGCCCAGATCAACCATAATATTAAAGATTCCCGTCAGCGCCCCCACGGAACTGTATAAGATAATATAGTAGGAATCACACCGGTACCAATAGGAAAGAAAGGCGGCTATGCCTCCTGCCAGAAAACACAGCGCAGTCATCTCTCCGGAAAAGGCATTCCATCCGCCCGGTGTCAGAAATCCTATCCGGGCATCGCACACCTGCCGTTCCACAAACACCCGGGTATTGGCTACTCCCTGGTTCAAGCGGAAAGTGTCCTCCGCCCTCTGTCTTAACTCCCGAAGCCACTTATTCTTCGTGAGCATCATGTTTCCGGTTTCTTTAATCAATCGTTTGTAGAAGCTGCCTGCTGCCAGCTTGCCCGCCAGACTGACGAGGCAAATGGCTGCCAGAATGTAAATTCCTTTCCCTGTCTGTAAAAATTCCAGCATAATAATAGCTCCCCTTTCTTCCCGGCGCTTGTGTCCGCGCCTGATGGAGTCCATTATAATCACCGAATTTCCATTTGGGAAGATGAGAGAGCTTAGAATCGTTCGTCAAATTGTGCCTCTATCCGCACCTGAAGGGTTTAAAAACAGCGAATTCCTGCAGAATCTGGAGAACCTTCAGCCTTTGCGGCGGAATACCGAAAACACCTTCCGGAATCCTTAGCCTCGCCGGCCTTCATACCGCTCTGCCATGGCCAGCAGAAGATTCACGGAGTGTTCAATCGCCTGAGCCTCAAAGGTTTCATAGTCCATATTGGCACTGTCATCGGCCTTGTCTGAGATGGCCCGCACGATCAGAGCCGGAATACCGTTCCTCCATGCCGCCTGGGCGATGGCCGCCCCCTCCATCTCTGTACAGCTTCCCTGGAAGGTCTCAACCAGCCACTGCTTCTTCGCCTTATCGGAAATAAACTGATCACCGCTGACAATCCGTCCCTCAAAGGTCTGAATATCCGGATTCACCTGGCTGCAGCACTCCTTTGCCAGAGCAAGAAGCTCCTGATCAGCAGGAAATGCAAAAATGTCCATCTGCGGAACCTGTCCCACCGGGTAACCAAAGCCAGCAGCATCCATATCATGCTGAACAGAATCTGTAGAAAGCACAATATCCCCAATATTAATCTCCGCCCGCAAAGATCCGGCAATTCCCGTATTGATCACACCATCCACCTGATAGCAGTCTGCCAGGATCTGGGTACACATGGCGGCATTTACCTTGCCGATTCCAGACCGGACTACCACTACCGGCTTTCCCTTAAGCTTCCCGGAATAAAAATCCATCCCGGCCCGTCTCTCCACAGAAACGTCCTCCAGGCAGTCCTTAATCCTTGCCACTTCCTGATCCATCGCTCCAATAATTCCTAACATGAATATCCTCCTGTTTCAATGGTATAACCCTCTTGTCTGTCCTTTTATTATAAAGGTCTTGACAATCTTTTTCAATCCATTATACTGAATAAAGTATAAGTGTTCGATTAGGAGTTAAAAAGAGGAGGCTACCATATATGGAATTTAAAACTCAGGGCGTCTGTTCCAGAGCCATTCATTTTGAAGTAAAAGATAATAAAGTAACTAATGTATCCTTTGTCGGCGGCTGCTCCGGCAATACCCAGGGCGTGGCCCGTCTTGTAGAGGGAATGGATATTGATGATGCCATCAGCCGTCTCGAAGGCATTCAGTGCGGCCCCCGGCCCACATCCTGCCCGGATCAGCTGGCCAGAGCCTTAAAGCAGTATAAGAGCCAGAATTAATTTATCACATGATTCGCATATCCACATCACTTCAGCCTTTTCGGCCCCTGCCTGCAGGGGCCTTTGCTGTATCTTCTGATGATTCCTCAATCCGTCTCCGCAGAAAGATACTGAAGAATTCCCATAGCCACCGTCCAGGCGATCCGATCCTGGTATTCCTCTGACTCCAGCCGCTCTGCCTCCTGAGGGTTGGACAAAAAGCCCGCTTCCACTATGATGGACACCGGCTTGGAATGGGTCAGAAGATAATAACTGGCGTTAGCCTTAGCCTGCCTCCGGTTCTCCTCTTCCAGCACCGTATCAAACCGCTTCTGCATGATCTGGGCAAAAAGCTTTCCCTTTTCTGAATGCTGATAGTAAAAAACCTGCGCTCCTCTGATCTCCGGCTGATGATAACTGTTCTGATGGATACTGACCATCACATCAGGCATGGTTTCATTAATAATCTCAATGCGCCGACGCATATCCGCCGACTTTTTATTGGAATCGCTCAGCCGGTAAAGGCCATCGTCATCCTCCCTGGTCAAAACCACCTGTATATCATTCATCTCCAGGTACATCTTCAGGCGCAGTACGATCTGAAGGTTAATGTCCTTTTCCAGCTGTCCTCCTACGCCCACCTTCCCAGGATCCTTCCCGCCGTGTCCGGCATCCAGTACCACAACGCCCTTTGGCGTCCGCGCTCTGGCATCTGGTGCTGACGTCAGCCTGTCGCTGCGGCTGAAGAATATCCCGGCCAAAATCAGAAGCAGCAGTCCTGCTATGTACCGCAATTGTCTCCGCTTCACCTTGCCTCCGCCTTATGCTCTGCCTTTCAGAATATTATATTCCTTCTGGCTGTCCCATATCCATAAAGCGGCAGCTTAAACTGGTCAGGGCCAGACAAGCTGATTGTAGTCCGTCCTGGCTTCATCCAAAATATAATCCAGATATTCCGACGGCAGGCTGGTTCCTGCATGCTCCATCCACAGCCGGTACTCCTGGCTGCTGTGAAGCTCTCCGGCAATCTCAACGGCCCTTCCCCAGTAGTAATAACAGTTTGCCTTGGCATACATCTTTGCCATCTGTTCCATCTCTTCCTGCGTCAGATCCGTATCCTTCAGCTGAATCAGCTTATCATAAGCCTGATTGTAAAATACCTGCTCTAAGAAAGGTGTCCGGTACGCAGAAAACTGCAGAAGGTTCTCATCCGTCTGCCCTGTCTCCCGGGCCCAGGAATCCACATCCACAATCTTCGTCCGGTAAGAAAAATGCCCGTCATCCTGGTAATAGAGAACGCCGTACTGACAGGGCGGGGTAGCAAGAGAGCTGGTAACAATCTCATAAATCCCCGTCTCCCCTCCCCATTCCGGATCGCTGTTGGTATAATGCTGTACATGAAGGTGCCCGCTTAAATGCAGCGGCACACCCCAGCCCACAAAAAGCTCCGTAAGCTGCTCACTGTGCTCTATGGTGCAGTCATCCTGATAAATCTGGCTCTGATCCAGCAGATTATGGTGACTCACCGGAAGTACCATCACACCCTCCTCATAGGCTGCATCCAGCTGCCGCTCAATCCAGTCATAGGTTTCTGTGTCGATCATGCCGCCAGTCTTCCGTCCATCTCTGTACTGACAGGAGTCCAGCATAAGCCCCCACACCTTATCGCTGATGGGGTATACGTAGCTGAGGCTTTCTGAATCCCGGCTGATGGCCTCTCCATATCCAAACTCCTGGTATATCACAGAAAACTGCTCCGGTGAAGTGTTCTCTGCCGGAACCCTCTTTCCATCATAAAACCGTGCAGCACCTGCATTATTAATATCATGATTTCCCGGAATTACCGCCACAGGGATTCCTTCCATCTCAATCTGCTCCAGATATTCAGCAAATTCCGTATGGCTTTTCAGCTCTCCGTCCAGACTCAGATCTCCAGCCAGAATCAGCAGATCCGGCTGCTCCTGAATCACCGTCTCCACAAAGGCTTCCGTAATCTGCCAGATATAATTGGTTACCTTGCCGTCTCCATGCTCAACCATATCCAGGAAACCGCTTCCCATATCCGTAAGCTCACCGGCCAGATAATGAATATCTGTAGCAATCAGGATTTTCAGCCCCGGCGGCTCTTCCTCCGGCTCCTCCGGAAATGGCTCGATAATTTCTTCTATAGGCTCTGTGGGCTTCTCCATCTGAGGCTCCGTGGGAACCTGCACAGTTGATTCCGGGGGGAGAGTCTGTGCCGTCTCTTCCTTTCTGGTACAGCCAGACAGAACAAGTGCCGTCAGCAGCACCATGAAAACCGCAGCCTGGAACGGCAGCCGAAAAATCCTTTTCTTATTTGTATTCATCTGCAGCTCCTTTCTCCGGTTTTCCGGTTACCGCGTTCTGACAACCGCTTTCCTGCATGCATCACTCATTTACCTTTACCACATCCCAGACCGAAGCCGGTTCAAACCCCAGCTTCCAGCAGGCCACACCGGCCAGATCCTGCTCACGGATCAGCTCCATCTTAAGTCCCAGGGAGCGCTCTTCTTCCATCCAGACCTGCTTCCTGACACCTTCATCATCAATCTCTCCATAGTAAAGCCCCAGGTCATCCTGCCAGACCAGCTCCACATTCTTCCGCTGGGCCCAGTCCTTCGCATCGGCAATCCCCAGAGCGTCGGAGCTTCTTCCCTCCTCGCTCTCCTTCCACACTCTGGTATAGAAGGGAACCGCATTGATGACCTTTTCCCTGGGCACCAGTTCCAATGTATTCTCAATTCCCTGCTTTACATAATCATAGGAAGCCACCGGCCCTGGCTCTCCGCCGGCATAGTGCTCATCATACCCCATAACAATTACGTAATCCGCTACAATTCCCTGCTCCTTTCGATTATAGAAGGAATTGTAGGCTGCAGGCACATAATTATCGACAGAAAGCACAATACCCGCCTGTCTGCAGGCAACAGAAAGCTCACGGATGAATTGAATATAATGTGGACCGGCGCTTTCTTTCAGCCCCTCAAAATCCAGATTCAGTCCATCCAGATCATAGGTCTGCACCTCCTCCATAAGCCCGTCAATCAGCTTACGGCGCACCGATGTCCTGGACAGAAGGATTTCCGACTGCACATCCCCGCTGAAATTATCAAGCAGCGCCCAGACCTGAATCCCTCGTTCATGAAGATATTCCACATAGGAGGCATCGGCCAGGGAGGTAAAATTCCCTTCATTGTCCGTCAGTGAAAACCAGGTTGGCGAAATCACATTAATCCCCTTCGTATTCTCCAGGTATGCCTCAATGCTTCCATTGGCCGCCGCCGATGTCACCTGATGCCAGGCCAGGCAGACCTTCTCATCCATGGAAATATTCTCGTAAACCGGCTCCTCAAATGTGCTTACGTAGGTGATGGTATCGCCTTCTCCCAGACGGTGTTTCTCCACATAACCAATATGCCCGTCCTCGGTCCTCACCCGGCACCAGCGGTCCATCTCCTCCAGAACCAGCACAGCAGCGCCCTTTTCCTCCTGAACAACCACAGGGCTCTTCACGCCTCCCCGCTCCCGGATGGCTCCGCCGCGCTTTAAATCATTCCACTCCTCGGCATCCCATGTGGTATCAATGAAAATCCGTTTAACCGCATCTCCCGTATAAGATGCCACCCGAATATCCGTATAGGACGCCACAAGATCCGCTGACAGGTACGCCTCCTGGCCTACAACCTGAAGATACGGCGTTCCCCCGCTGCTTTTCGTCTCCGCATCAGCATAGACAATCGAATCCGGCAGGGCGTAGACCAGCAGCTGCTCATTCTCATCCCAGTAAAACCGTTCGTTGATCAACGCATTAATCCATGTCACTGGCAGGTATACCTGATTATTCTGGAAAAGGGCGGTCTCCTCCTGCAGCTCATTGTTCAGGAAGACTGCAGTCTCCTGCCCCGATACCTTGTAGTAGGCCTCCAGATCCGCTGGTTCTTTGGTGGGCCAGTATTTCTGCACCGCCCTGTATCCCAGATACCCGATAAACGCACAGAGCGCCAAGCCGATGGCAATCAGCACCGGGACAATTTTTTTCATCATTTGCACATCCTTCCATCAAAAATATCCGCAGCACAATACGGAAAAGTATTTATTCCCCCTCCTGGGGATGCGCACGGTTCTATTTGGTCTGCTTCGCTTCGCCCGAACCGGCGCAGGTATAATGACTGCTTTTCAGCCATTATCGCATAGCTTTGCAGTCATTATACCATAAAGCCTCCGGTATGTTTTTAAATTTTTTTGAACATTTCCTGAACGGCTGCTTCTTTTGACTGCCGGACTTTTACAGGCTGAAATGGCTGTTATTTTTCATTACATCCGGCTGTGCAAATACCGTCAAGCCACCCTGCATCCGCCTCCTTTCCCCGCATATGCATGACTATAGAAAGATTACCGCGGCCTTCTGCAGCCTTTTAAAAGCGCTTTATAGTGCTCCAGCTGCGCTTTCCGCACCATCTCATCCAGGCGCTTCTGATTCTCCCAGGCCTGATGGGCGTCAAGATCCAGATACACCAGGTCAAAATGGATCTCGGTCAGCTGTCCGTCATCTGTATTTACATAATCCGCCATATATACGGCGCCGTCCTCCCGGATTTCAAAGATCTTGAACCATTCCTTCTCCTGCTGTGTGATCCGCCCGTCAATATAGATCGGCACGCCCTGATTTTGATAATTCTTCAGCTGCTCCATGTATGCGTATTGTTCTTTGTGATTTTTCTTTCTTCTGCGATCCTCACCCATATCCTTATCCTCCGTTTTGCCCTGCTCTGTGGTTCTGACAACAGTCAGTCCGCGCCGTATCCAATGGAGGTTTATACCGTGACATATTAACTTCCCCTCGACGCGGCCTCCCTGCTGGATCTGCATCTGCGCTCAGATTCTCCGCCGATTTCCCGCAGGCGTTTCCTGTAAGCGTTTCCTGTAAACCCTTCTCGGTCAATTTTACTGGTCCCCCGGTCTGCTCCGTTCCCAGATCTTAGACAGGAATGCCGCCATCTCTCTGCCAATGGAAAATGCATCCGGCGCAAACGGGATCCGCTGGAAGGCAAGATGGTATCTTCTTTCCACTTCCCGGCGTGCCTCCTCGCTTCCAAAGACCATTAAATAATTCCACTGCTTTCTTCCCTGCAGAATCCACTGTCGGCGGCAAAGCAGCCCGCCGATTTTCCATTCATTCAAAGAGGCCAGGAAACAGCAGATCCCGCACTGGAAAAACAGCGGTGCATCCGCCTCCTCCAGACTTCCAAAATCCAGAAGAAGAACCTGGTACTCCTTAAGGCATCGGCCTAACTCTCTGGCGCCGCTCTGAGGATAATAGTCCACACCAAGCACAGAAAAGGGATCCAGGCCATTCTCTCCCGCACAGATCTTTCCCAGCTGTCCAAATGCCGTCTGCTCTTTCCACTCCAGAACAGCTGTCCGCTTCCGCTCTACCGCCGCCAGATAATTGGCAAAAAGCAATGCAAAATGTGTGGCTCCGCAGCCTTCCCCCGCAGATGCAACGCCGATGGTAACCGCATCTGCAGCATCTCGCCTTTCTGTATCTAATCTCACCATGCTTGTGTCTCCCTCATCTGCAGTTTCCAGCATCTGCGCTTCCTCCCAGCTGCAGATTCCAGCATTTGCGCTTCCTCCCAGCTGCAGATTCCATCATTTGCTTCTTCCGCCATTTACTGCTGCCGCCTTTTACGCCTTCCCGCTTTCATCGATGTCATCAGTCCTGCTGCCTGCTGGGAAAGCCTCCTGGTCCAGCTTTCCTTACTTTGGAGTCTGCGGCTCAGCGTTTCCCGCCGAAAGCGCGCTCCCGGCATGCACTCTTTCTCCACAGCCTGTAAGTCCAGCTCCTGCTCCTCAAAAATCTTCACCAGGCAGCTCCACAGCATATCCATCCACTGCTCTGCCCGGCGGTCCGGAACAAATGGATTGGCAAAGAGAGGCATCCGCAGTATCCTGCCGGGAAGCTTCACCCGGGGCCTGGAAAGTCCGATGCTTCCAGGAGAAAAATCGTACAGCAGAATAAGGCGTTTTTCATAAATCCGGATAAATTCCTCATCCGTCGGCCGGTTCCACCACTTGCCTCCAGCTGTTAATATAACGGCGGCTGGTTCCTCCTCCGAAATATACAGTCCATCCGCACGTTCCAGCGCCCCTCTGTCCTGAATCACTACCGGCCCGGCTCCCGGCAAAAATGAAGCCTGCCGGCCATAATAGGGCTTCAGCATACAGCCCCAGGCCCGAAAGCAGCCATTTTCATCAATCCGGCTGCCCTTCTCCTGAAGCCTGCGGATATTTCCAAAGGGATGGCACTCCTCATAGCGGTTTGTGATTCCCTTCCGCCACAGACTGGCGCAAAGCGCAAGGCTTAGGTGAGTCGCACCGGTGCACGGCTCATTGCCATACACCGCAATCACCAGAGATGAGGGGATATCCCGCAAAAGCGCTTCCAGATCTCCTTGCAGCAAAGCTGCTGATCCATACCGCCTATCCCCGTCCGGCTCCAGACAGGCGGCTACAATCCGGCCAGCCTCGCGGCTCCACATTTTCTGCCCCAATACAGCAGGGGTGATCTTCCTGTCCGGGCAGCTTCCTGTGGTCAGATAGAAAAGGAGACAGCCAATGGCATAAATATCTGTGCGTTCATCCAGTTCTCTTGTAAAATCATACTGCTCCGGAGCCGCAAAGCCCACGGTACCGAACCTCCGCCTGATCTGATTCGCCTGTGCGCGGGTAGATGCCTGGTCAAAATCAATCAGCTTCACTGCATGGCCGCAGATCAGAAGATTCTTCGGCTGCAGATCCAGGTGAAGGATGGGCTCCGGACCTGCTGAATGCAGATAGCTTACCACGCTGCAGATCTGTATGGCGTACTGCAGTATGCTGCGGATGGGCAGCGGCGAGCGCTCTCCGGCTATGGTCTCCAGCGAATCCCCCTGAAGATACTCTTCAATCAGATAACCGAAATTTTCGTCCTCCTCAAGGTCATAAATCACCGGAATCCCCGGATGGCGCAGGCCTTTAAGAAGAAGCGCCTCCCTGCGGAAGGTCTCATAGCGGACGCTGTCCTTTCTCACCGTCTTCACCGCCCGGTATTCTCCCAGCTCCCGGTGTCTGACCAGATATACAGTCCCTGTCCTCCCGCTGCCAATCTCCCGGCAAACCTCATATTTTCCAGCTAAAATCCAGTCCCCAAACCATCACCTCCCCAAAATCATCTCTGGAAATATTTTACTATATTTTACATAATTTTACAATACCTAATTTCAAATCTCTTAACTTTTTCAAAAAAATTTTTCATAGTAATTGCTATTTTGTGATATAGTATAGTATATTATTATTGAAGAAGTTTATCATTCTTCCATTGCAAATTTACCAATCTGGAAACCGACAGGATAGGAAGTGATTATGAATGAAGATAGAACGCATAAGTGAAAATCAGATTCGCTGTACCCTAAATAATTTCGATCTGAGCGCCCGCAATCTGAATTTAAGCGAACTGGCCTACGGCAGCGAGAAAGCAAAGAATCTGTTTCGTGAAATGATTCAAAAGGCATCCAATGAGGTCGGATTTGAGGCGGATGATATTCCCCTGATGGTGGAGGCCATCCCGTTGTCCAATGAGAGCGTCATGCTGGTCATCACCAAGATGGAGGACCCGGAGGAGCTGGACACTCGTTTTGCCAAATTTTCACCTATGTCAGAAGACGAGGACAGCCTGCTCAATGACCTTACCAGCGAGCTTTTGGAAGGTGCGGAGGGACTGATGCAGTACCTGAAAGATGCTGCCCAGGAAAAGGACAGCGCTGCCATCACCCAGGATTCCCAGGAAGCGGATGCTCCCGCTGCCGATGCAAAAGAAAATGCTCTTCAGCCTTCATCCACCGACAATGTCCGCATTTTCATGTTTTCCTCTTTCGATCAGATCTGCGATGCCGCAAAGGTGGTCGAGCCTTCCTTTGACGGCAGAAGCTGCCTCTATAAAAATCCGGCCACCGGCCGTTACTATCTGCTGGTAAAACGTAATTCCGATTCTCTGGATTTCAGCAGGATCTGCAATATTCTGGCTGAATACGGCACAAAGATCCGGCATGATTACGCTACAGAGGCATATTATGAGGAGCATTATGAAATGCTTATCCGCAAGGATGCCCTTAAGGCGCTGGCTCAGCTGTAATTAACATGCAAAACAAAAGACCGGCCCATCAGCCCCGGAGAGCTGTCCCAAAGAGACAGCTGCTTCCAGACAGATGTGCCGGTTCTTTCTCCTTTTGCTGCTTCCGCAAAATACGGCAAATTATAATGCAGCCAGAACCTCATTCATATTTGCAACCAGGGTGTCACAGTCAATTCCATGAACCATGCACGCCTCTTCCAGCGATTCCGCCTGAGAAGCCGGGCAGCCCAGGCAGTGCATGCCTGCACGCATCAGCATGGGAGCAATTGTCTCGTGCATCTGAATTAAATCACCGATTATCATATCTTTACTGATCTGCATCTGAATTACCTCCTTAGAATAATGATTACTATCACTATAATACTAATCCACCTTTTTGACAAGGAGGAAAACTTTGCTTCCGACGCATATTTTTCTGTTTTTACTGTATTTTTTTTCTTGTTTTACTTAAACTTTTGTTTTTTTCGCCCGTTAACTTTTTACCCGTATTTTTCTTGATTTTTTTCAATCTGTTCTGATATTAATACACAGGGACCACTATTTTCCTCTTGAATATTTTTATCTTTTAGTATAAAATATAGACAAATTCAAAGAATAAAAGGAGGTAATATCATGGCATATGTAATTAATGATTCTTGTGTTAGCTGCGGCACCTGCGCTGGCGAATGTCCGGTAAGCGCTATCGCTGAGGGAGATGGAAAGTACGTTATCGATGCAGATAGCTGCATCAGCTGCGGCACCTGTGCTGGTGTATGTCCTACCGGCGCTATTGAGGAAGGTTGATTTCTCTTACATAAATGCCTCTTCCGTGGGAAGGGGCATTTTTATTGCAGACAACCATTCCGGTTGGAGAAGCAGCCGCTGTTGACATTTATTTTCATTTTTCTCTTTTTCTCTTTGCTCCGCAGCCTGGCGGAGCGAATTTGTCACAGGCAAATATCATCAAAGCAAGCAATAACCATCAAAAAAGAGGTAATGCTCATGACCAATTCATCCAGACCTCTCATCGGCCTGACCCCCTCCCACAATATCGAGAATGACGATCTTTCCATCCGTCCCACTTACATCCGGGCACTGCGCGCCGCCGGGGCCCTGCCCTTTATCTTTCCGCTGGAAATCTCCAGAGACGAGATCCGCCAGCTGGCCGCCTTATGCCATGGCTTCCTTTTTACCGGCGGCCCCGACCCACACCCATTCCTGTGGGGCGAGGAGGTTCATGAACACTGCGGCACCATCTCCGTCCGCCGGGATCAGCTGGAGCTTGATTTACTCTCCGAGGCAATGCAGCAAAAAAAGCCGATTCTCGGGATCTGCCGCGGCGCCCAGATGCTGAATATCGGACTGGGCGGGGATATTTACCAGGACATAAAAAGCCAGCACACCTGCAGTTTTCCTATTGCCCATACCCAGCCTGCGGCCTACTCTGTCCCCACCCATCACGTTACTGTAGCCGATGGAAGCCGTTTATCACAAATCTGCGGCAGCAGCCGGCAGCTGGCGGTTAACAGCTGTCATCATCAGGCAGTCCGCAGACTGGCCCCTGGGCTGATGGCCGGCGCCGTCGCCCCGGACGGCATTATCGAGGAAATCGAAATGGCAGATTATCCATTCCTCATCGGTGTGCAGTGGCACCCAGAATACCTCTGGGAAAACGATGAGGCCTCTGCAAAGCTTTTCCGCGCGTTTGTTCAGGCCTGCCAGTCATTGGATGGGCAGTAATCCAATGACTGCTCCATGAAAATATAACCGAATTAAACTGCAGCACCCCATTGGAAGCTTTATTCTCTTCGCAATGGGGTGCTATCATTCTTGCCTTCTGATTTATTTTTTTATTTGCTTTCCATTTCTGCCAAAACGTTTTTTGCGAAAAAAAGGAATCCTGGTGGCTGCCGCCTCTGCTTTTCCCTGACTTTCCCGTTGGAAGCTTCGGATAACTTCATCCAATTGGCGGTACCGCTCCTCTTCACGCTCGTCCCGAATCCGCATCAAATCTTCCAGCTCCTCCGTCAGTCTCTGATTTACAATGCCGCTGATTTCATTACTGAGCTTTTCATTGTTGACCTCCAAAGCCCGCCCAATAATATGGTTCATGATCTCCTGAAACTGCTGCATTTTTTCGTCTCGGCTCACTACGGCAAAACATGTCGAATCATCCTGCATGTCTTCCCCTGCTAATGCTGCCTCTTCCATTTCCTGCTGACTTGCCAATTCTTCCGGCCGGAGTGCTCCGCCTCTTGCCCTGCCCAAATTTTTTTCTGCTGGTTTTCCGTCATTTTCTCCTGTCTCCAATTCCAGATTGGCTGATTCCTGTCCTGTTCCCAGTGAAGACTCCGCCACATTATCCAGTATTTCCTGCCGGTCTCCTTTCTCTCCTGCAAGCATCCCCTTCCTCCGCTCCCAGGCGGAAGGCTTTTTCCCATTTTTCACCCGATTTTTCATGTCTGACTGCCCATCCTCTTTCATTATTTCTCCAGATTTCAGAACATTATCCTTCCCCTCCGCAGCAGAAGCCTCTTCCTGCTGATCACGTTCAGAACGAACAGTCACTTCCTTCTCCTGCACCTTCTCCTGTGTGCTCTTTAACTCCTCTCCTTGAATCTTTCTCCGACTCCAAAGCACTGACTTTACCCGCTGAACTGCCGCCGGTTCCAGCCGGCTGTAATCCGCCAGCCGCATGATTCCTGCAGAATTCACCGGGCCGCAATGCGCAGCATCTTCCATCCTTTCCAGATTTAATTCCTCATCATTATGTAATTTTTCTTCGTCCAAAACCTCCCTGTCATCAGCTGCTTCCCCATCCAGATATCCTCCTGACCCTAAATCCAATTCCCAATCAGCATCATCTGCATGATTCATCTCGTACCGATACTCATCCTGGCTTAGGCTGTCTGTATCGTTCAAACTCTCCTCATCCTCGGATTCCTCTTCATCCCAAACCTCTTCCGCCTGCAAATTCTCTGCCTCACTTACCCCCTCCTCTCCATCGGGATACATATCACCCTCCAACTCCAGCATGTCCGTGTTCACCAGAGGTAAATCCCCATTCTGTGCCGTCAGCTCTCCAGCACCCGTTTCCACCATCTCCAATAGGGAAAGCCCATTTGCCGTATTTGCATTTGCCACTGCATTTCCCGCATCAGTTTCCTGACGCTTTTCCCCATCCCGGCGCAGTCCTCCTCTCACCAATGTTCTGGACATATCCTCTTCCAGAAAAATCCCAGTCTCTGCCAGCCCCTGATTATGGGCCATCACCTGCTGAAGAGCATTCTTAATTGCCTTCAGCTGATACCCCTTGTCCTTCAGCTTCTTCACCTGGCAGAATAACTGTATGTGAAACTCTGTATAATATCTATGGCCCATCTCATTCCGAGGTATGGAAATGCCCAGCTCCTCCTCCCAATACCGCAGGACATGAGTTTCTACATCAACCTTCTTGGAGGCATCCGATATTAAATAACGTATCTCATCCATTCTCTCTCTCCTTGTCCATGTATTTCTTGACCTTAGTAACATATATATGTTAACTTGAGAAAGAATATGAATGGGGATGGGAAATTCGTG